>CAJWJL010000007.1:0-27539 GCA_913042135.1 uncultured Chloroflexota bacterium
GTGAGTTCCATTACACGTTATAAGAGTGGTGCAAGATGCGTCCGCAATGCGATCTGCGAGCGCGTCGGCTGAGAATCCACCGAACACGATAGAGTGAATTGCGCCAATGCGTGCACAGGCCAACATAGCAACAGCAAGTTCAGGAATCATCGGCAGGTAGATAGAAACCCGATCGCCCTTTTTCACTCCACGGGATTTCAGTACATTGGAGAATTTACTTACTTCCTGGTGAAGTTCGTTATAAGAGATTTCACGTTGTTCTCCGGGTTCATTGCCTTCCCATATGATGGCGGTTTGATCGCCGCGAGTGTTTAGATGTCGATCGAGGCAGTTGTAGGCGATATTAGTCTGTCCGCCCTCGAACCACTTTATGGACACAGGACCTTTGCGCACATCGTAGTTGTATTCGCGTACTTTGTCCCATTTTTTGAACCAATGGTATTCACTTGCTTTTTCTGCCCAGAATGCATCCGGGTCGGAAATTGAGCGATCGTATTCAGACTGGTATTCATCCAGGCTCTTTATGTGGGCATTTGTGCTGAACGATTCTGAGGGTGAATAAAGTTTTAAGTCAGACATCAGTATCTCCAGTTATATAAAAGTTTCTTGCGTCTCAGTGAGTTTGATATTCACAAAGGATTATTGAATTATTAGGTGGTTTGTGTCATTTTCAAATGAAGGATACAGATTGAAGAAACATTTGCTAGGTCATAAATCGTATTTTGATGTCTTCACTCAAGGGATACAACGGTTAGTAATCTAGTGTTGCACACAATGCTATTGACGATTAGACACCCATCAGATGAGCGGATGTATTTCCGAGAATTGCATCCATTTGTTCGGCATCAAGAAAGTTGCAGTATCGTCGGATGAAATCTATATTTTGGCGGTAGCTCCAATATCTCATGACCATGGGCATGTCCGTTCCCCACATCAGACGGTCGGCGCCCAGCCTTTCCACACATTCCATTATCGTAGGTTGTACTTGGATCATTGGATAATCCCATACAGTCCCTAGCGAGATGGGGAATAGCATTTGAAGATGCAGGTTTGGATTTTCAAATGGAGCCCATACTTCCTCGGGTAACACGATTTTGTCTTGTTTAATGAAGTGAGGCCATTCAAGACCATGTGTCAGCACGACTGTGACGTCGGGATACCTGTTTACCCACCGTTGGAGTGTTTTAAGTTCTTCGATATAGTTTTCTATCCTTGGATTTATGCGGCCTTTCAGTGAAAAAAACACCGGTATTTATAATTCCGAAATTCGGTCCCAGAATGGACGGAAGCCATCACCATCCCAAGCCCCACGTTGGCCATAAATATTTAGTTGCGGAGAGAGAAACTGTAAACCTGACAGTCCCTGCTGCAGGAATGCCTTCTCGGCCTTTTGCACTGATGTATCCGGATCGGCACTGATCAGCCATTCTTCTACGTGTGCTAGACCCATCAAGCGTTCGGGAAACCGTTTGACGCAGTCTGCAATGAAATCATTACCTATTCCTAAATAAGGAGTTCGGTGTAGCAGTGCTTTTTCAACACCGGCGTAGTCCATTTCTGCCACCAACCGTTCGGGAGGGTATGACATATCAGCAATTTGCGGCGGTAAATACTGTTTGGTGTAGATTTCGCCGTCCACCGTCCATTCGAACCTACCGTTTTCCGCAGCGTGAAAATCTGAGTCTTTGACTCCAGATAATTCCGAACTATTGCTGGAATCAATCAAGGCCTCATTGTCTCCGGCATCGCCGTCTCGGACTCGCCATACCGATTGGTGATTACCGGAGATGGCAAGTTGCAGGTGCTTACGGAACTGGCTGGGATCTGAGAACCCTCCTGAACCCCTAAGTGAAGGGAAGCAGTATGCGTGTCCATCGAAAATCATAGGATTTCTTTCGGTTGGTCAGTAATTTACCGTTCTATAGCGGTGGCAGTTCTACACCTAGTATTACCCTTAGAAAATTGATGTTATGGGCTAGGTAGTCATCGATAGCTAGATCGATATTACCCCCGATTGCTTCAAAGCCGTCATCACCCTCACGTGGGCCATCCATATCCAGTACGACCCAGCCTTTATAGTGCTGGCTTCTCAATAACTTCATTACAGCTACGAAGTCCACACCTCCCCCACCCATATTGTGATAAACGCTAGCTTTGCTGTGTTGTTCGCGTGTTGGGGTAGCGTTGTTCCCGCGATACTTTGCGTAGGTGTCCTTCAGGTGTACCTCGGCGATGCGAGGCAGGTAATCACTCATGACTTGGACAGGATCCATGCCGCCAAGACATAGGTGTCCGGTATCAGGTGTCAACCAGACGTAGTTAGGGTCTGTGAGGTCGAGCATGCCTCGGACCTCGTGTTCGCGTTCTACCGGACCCCAGATGTGAGGATGCGGAGCAAGTCGAATACCCATATCAATCGTCTGCCGACCAATCTCGTTAAGGGTGTCTGCGAGTGTTTTTAACTGGTCTTCTGTAGTTCCACCGATCGGTCGAGCACCCATGTTGCATTTCCATAGATCACAGCCGAAGGGCTGAAGGAAGTCGCGGGCGAATGCTACATGGTCTTCGATTGTTTTCTCAGTTTCTTCCGGGTCGATGAAATTTGTCGACTGGTCCTTTGCTCCGTTCGAGACATCGATAAGCGTGACGTTCGCTGCAGTGAATTTTTCCTTGAGGGCCAGTGGGTTAGAACGGTGTTGTTCTATCTGTTTCGCATATGGTTCTATACCTTGTAAGCCAAGGGCAGCAATTCGTTTGATCCCCCATTCGATAGAGTGGCGGGCGTCCCAAAGAGAACTGGTAGAGCCATAAAGTATGTCCGGGTTTTCAGGATCTAAGGATTTGTGAGATGCCATTGATATGGGAACTTCCTCCAGTTTGTGCTGAGGTCGTGACACGATCTACCTTTATCGACCCTCGCTTAATGAGGGCGATACTAACACCTAGATTACCTAGGGGATTAATTGTCATCTATTAAAAGAAAAGTCGAGGCTGTTGTGAAGTAGTGCCACGCAAAGCAATATTTGGTGGAGCTGGAGGGATTCGAACCCTCTACCTCTTCAATGCCATTGAAGCGCTCTCCCAATTGAGCTACAGCCCCTATTTATGTGAGACCTGTGCTTTGCAAACTTGTTGATCTCAACTAAAAAATCGTAGCACAGTGCAATGCTTATGCACCTTTTGATTTCTGCGATTTACATATGCTAATAGGTATCTGGATCTTCTTCGTGTTGTTTGTATTCGGTGTTGTCCCTTACAGGTAATTCACGTTCGAGATTTAATGTCTTTCCTGCATCGTCTTGAGGTTCGTATCCAAGAACTTTACGTGCCTTATCTAGCGAAAATATATTCCAGTAGTTATTGCTCATAGCGAATACAACTGTGTACATAAGTGAATCTGGTGCATCTACTGCTTTTACGTGTATTTGCGCAGTGTCTCTGTGCGATAGCCACATCGCCAGCCCGCCACCAGCTACAGTGGGATCGTCGTTGGATATCGTCCATCCGATCCGTATATTGATGGATGATATTCCGTGGAACTCACTGTAATAACTTCCAAGACCTTCTGCGTATGCCTTTGAGGCACCATAATATCCGTCAGGTCGGATCGGAACAGTTTCATCAATTAGTTTGTATGGGCGTTTTACCTGATCGAGGTTTCCTGCGAGGATAGTTTTGTAAGGTTCATCCTGATAATAGCCTCCTATAGCGTGTTGAGAACTCCCGAAAACTACTCGCTTAACACCCGTGCGTTTAGCAGCTTCGTAAACGTTGTAAACACCGATGAAGTTATTTCGTAGTGCGGATTCCCAATCAGCATTTGCGCTTCGATCAGCCGCTAGATGAACAACGGTATGTTGACCTTCAAACGCTTTAACCATGGTATCGAGCTCAGCGATATTGCCCTTGAAATTATGGGTGCTGTCAATACCATCCGTACCGTAGCGCGAAAATGATGAAAGTTCATAGCGCTCTTCAAAATCTTTGCGTAGGGCTGTTCCCACGAGGCCGCTTAGTCCAGTGACTAATACTTTTTTCTTGTTCACCATTTGAATGAACCTTTGTACTTGTAAATCTGTTTTTTTATCGTTCACGATACTAGCGGAGTTTTAGATCAGCGCTAGGTGTTAATTGTTTGATGCCGGTAATTCTGTTGAGGCTTTTCTAACTTTTACCGCATGCCACACTACAAATAATATTCCACCAAAAAGTACGACGCTCAGCCAACTGATAGTCCTGTCAACGGCAACGAGACTTATTGCTTCTGTATCGGTACGGCCAAAAAGTATAAGTAACCCTGTTAATCCACCTTCTACAAATCCGAATCCTCCGGGAGTCGGGATGGTTGTGAGCATAGCGTTGGCAAGGGCAGCGAACATTACGATACCGAATGAAATTTCTATCCCCATAGCATCAGCGACGAAATAAAAGCGAGATATTTCTAATATCCAACCAATGATGCCGAGCATTAGTTGAGGTGGGATGCCTCGACCAGAAAAACTGTTGAGTGTGCCATGGCGGAAATTCATATATGACGTCTCGAACTTATCCGGTAATCGTCTGGCAAGTCGTTCGCCTGTAACGCGCAACATTATGATTCCGAGCGTCAGTATCCCAACCAGTAGAAACGCTGCTATAACGACCCACCCTGGCACTTTGGAATCGCCTTCTATAGTGATCCAAATCGCACCTACTAGAACCAGAATTAGCACTGCGACCATATCTTGAACTCGTTCTGCTACTACTGTTCCTAGACATGAAGGGAATGCACTGTTGGTTTCCTTCGCCAGCGACCACCCTCTATAGGCATCTCCGAGTCGGAAGAATGCGACAGAGTTGGCGAACCAGCCCATCAGGATTATTCCTGCCAGCGTAGTGGATCCTGGGACGTTATTGCCGTGATTCCCGCCGATGTTTGCGGTTTTTGCCAAGGATTTCCAGCGTAAACCACGAAACCAGAAACTCACGTAGTAGAGCGCTAATGCTAGGAGGTATTTGGATACATTAACGCCTTTGATGTTTGACCAAACTTCATCCCAGTCAAAATCGAAAATCCGCCATAGGGCGAACCCTAGTAATGTTGCACCAATGATGATTGTGATTAATGTGGGTAAGGAAAGGACACGTTTGCGTAACATCGTGACATCTGGGATGACCGATTCGGATTTGGTGTCATGTTGAGCTGTATTTTCGATTATTGACTTCGTCATTTGATACTTATGTAGTTTTGTTCAAGTGAAGCGTGCACATGATCAAGCTCTTTGATCTTCTAGAGATTTAATAGGGGATTGGTGTGGAATGCCATTTCTTCTTGGAAATTTATCTGGAGTCGAGGAGATTTTCATCCAATAGACCATATCGTCTGGCGGCGAATTACCGGGTTTGTTAACCGGAATTGTGATTGCAGGCGCTGCTCCTAATATTTCCGCTGCAACTGCAGCTTCTTCAACTTCCTCTTCGGATCCATGGCTTTTTGGCAGGATTACGGTCCCTCCGATGTTTGCAAATGGGATCGTCAATTCTGCCAGTTCATTCAGTCGTGCTACGGCTCTAGCAAGGACTAGATCATATTGTTCGCGGTGATCAATCTGTTGGGCTAATTCTTCGGCGCGACCGTTTATAACCTGAGTGTTAGATAATTCGAGTGCGTTGACTACTTCAGTTAGGAAATTTGTTTTCTTTTGATTTGAATCGAGCAACGTGATGTGAAGTTCAGGCAGGGCGATTTTCAATACTATTCCTGGAATTCCGGCACCGGTTCCTATATCTATTGCTCGTTTGCCCGTGAACCATTCGGGCGTCGGTACGTTGCCGCCTGCTGGGGAGAGTACACGTAGAGATCGTATAAAAAGTTCGTTACGTATTTTCTCCCAGGTTTTTAATCCAGTTAGGTTGAATTGTTTGCTACGTAGTTCTATTAATTCTCGGTAACGCTCGAACTGAGCTTGTTGGTTGTCGTTTAGATCGACACCAAGTTTGTGTGCTGCTGCTCTTAGAAAATCCACTTGTTAACGATGGTCTTTCTTGTTTATCTAACGCTGAGGTATATATTCGAAATTGGCCTATTTAGGCACATGTGTGCGGCTAGCTTTGCTGAAAAAGAGAAAGCGTAAAAAGAATTTGATCGGTAATGTTATAGGGTGTAATAGGATAGTAGACCTGTTGAACAGTATCGGTATTGTTTCGGTAATTGGTGTTTTTCAGGTAATCCTCGATACAGAATTGGAAAACTGAATTGGTCTTTCGTATTGTAGTTCTGGCGAAGCAAGTTCCAGATCCGGAAGTTCCGCCTTCGCAGTTTAAGGTTGATGAATCAACTAATAGTGTGATTCCACCAAATGGAGTTCCGCCTGTAGTAAACGGGTTTGATTTAAACGCGGTTGAAGCAGCATTACGTTTGCGAGATTCAGGTCTAGATATTGAGATAACGGTTCTTTCTGTCGGAAGCGAATTCGCGATGGACGCCATGAAGAAGCCGTTGGCGATGGGTGCAGATCGTCTGGTGCTGGTTGATGATCCTTTGCTGAGCCAAATTGATTCTGCAGCAACGGTGAAAGTATTATCCGTAATGATAGCCAAAGATGGTCCTTTTGATTTGATTCTTGGAGGTCGACAGGCCTCTGATTGGGACCAGTCTCACGTGATTATTGGCCTTGCAGAAGTGCTTGACCTTCCATTGGTATCACTCATTCAGAAACTAGAGGTGAATGAAGATTTGGTGACAGTTCAACGGGTTATTTCGGACGGCTACCAGGTGATATCCGCTCGTTGTCCGTTGGTTTTAACCGTCACTAACGAACTGGGTGAACCTCGGTATCCGAACTTACGCGGCATAATGCAAGCCAGTCGTAAACAAGCGGAAATATTTACTCTGGATGATATTGGACTTTCAAGCTCGGACATTATTCCGAAACTTGAGATTAAAAAGTTGTACATTCCAGAATCTAATCTAGAAGTCGAATTGATTGAAGGAGAAGACGAAGCGGACTCAGGCAAAAAACTGGCATTACGTCTTCATGAGGAGAAATTAATCTAGTGACATCTGTACTTTTGGTTGCAGAAAGTGATGACAGTGGTTCAGTAGGGCAACCTGCTCTACAGGCGATTGCAGCAGCCAATCGTTTAACTGACCCGGAAATAACTGTGGTTATAGTTGGCGGGTTGCCTGCGTCAGCATCATCATTGCCGGTTGGTCTAGTACTGAGCATTTCCAATGTAGTTGAAAGCGATATTGGAATTTACGAGCAGGCTACTACTGATATTTGCGAGATTATTAATCGCGTTAATCCGGATGTAGTTCTGTTTAATAAATCTGATTTTGGATCTTTGGTTGGACCGCGTGTGGCCTTTCGTTTAGGCGCAGTCTTCGCATCCGACTGTATGGAAATTTCAAATGCCGAGGGTTCCATAGTGGTGACTCGACCTGTTTTTGGGGGTAGTGCGTTAGCGGATTTTGAAGTTGCTGCATCACAGTCTGTTATTACACTGAGGCCTGGTTCTTTCCCTGCTAGTACTGAAACAGGAAATCCTTCAGTAGAAGAATTCATTTCTGATGTGGCTGTGGATCAAAGGGCTTCCGTGTTGGACACTATTGAGGAATCACGAGAAGGCGTGCGATTGGAAGACGCAAACGTTATCGTGAGCGGTGGTCGTGGTTTGGGTGGTCCTGAACCATTCAGTGTCCTTCATGACTTGGCGAATGTTTTGGAGGGTGCTGTTGGCGCCTCTCGAGCTGCATGCGATGCTGGCTGGATTGATCACGCATATCAGGTTGGGTTAACCGGTAAATCGGTAAGTCCAGATGTATACATTGCGGTTGGAATTTCGGGTGCTAGCCAACACATGGCAGGCTGTTCTAGCTCTCGAGCGATTGTAGCCATCAACAAGGACGCAGATTCGAATATTTTCAAAGAATCCAGATATGGTGTAGTGGGAGATTGGGAGAAGGTATTGCCTGCATTTCTATCTGCTGTGCGGGATATTAAATCTTAGTCAGGTCGTAGATTAGATGACACTTTCAATTTAAAAAGGAGAGAAATTGGATTTTGGTTATGGCAGCGGAGTAAGCGGTGTTTTCAAATTTATTGAGAATGCTGAAGTGATGGCTGTTTTTTTTCCGAAATTTGGTCACTCGGTAGTGATCGACGTGCGTGTTAAAGAATCGGACCCACCCCTTGTCCGAGTTGTTCCTATGGCCAGGTCGATTGCTGACAGACTTCGGTCAATCAAGAAAATGCGTCCTGCTCTGCCTCGTCCCCGAGATATCGTTGCAGTTCCATGGGTTGGATATGTCGAAGCGATGCAATCTTCTGGCTTGTGGAACAAAATCATCGCCCGTATCGAAGAATCTGGCTACGCAGAAGCTTTAGAAGCTGCAGATAAGGCTTTTGATGAGCTGGTAAGTATGGAGCGGCGGGAGTTGGCTCAGTTGATAACCGGCGACCAATACGAAACGCTATGGGCTCGTTCGACA
Source organism: uncultured Chloroflexota bacterium (assembly GCA_913042135.1). Classification (GTDB taxonomy): domain Bacteria; phylum Chloroflexota; class Dehalococcoidia; order Lucifugimonadales; family Lucifugimonadaceae; genus Lucifugimonas. Next base: position 8,474 of record CAJWJL010000007.1, read on the forward strand.
AGTTAACGCATTGTCATAATGATCAGCAGGCGACGATTAAGATGGGTTTTCATCGTCATGTTAATGGCCATTCTCTTTCTCATATGGTTAATTCCAATTGGCGATAATAGGACTGGCAGTGTTGCAAAATTTGCGTCCCTTGGGCATGAATATCGCTTGGTTTCATGGGAGTTAGAGAATGTCCTTGGCAAGTGGAGCCATCGCTTCTGGACTGTCTTGCCATGGACACCGACCAGTGAAGCGGATCGTCGGGCATCTTTGGATCGTTATATGGTGCTAGTGGAAGAGTATCGTGTCGCTGATAATTTACTGAAAGATGTAACTTCCTCGATTGATCCTGATATTCGGCTTCTCAATGACGCTCAGCGCAGAGTAGATCAGATAGTCATAGAGCGTGACAAGATACGCGATGGCCTTGAGGAATATCTTGAACAGATTATTTCTGAAACTGTAAGGACAGATGAAGTAGGTTTGGTTGGGTCTTTTGTGTGGCCGCCCGTTGATTTCCGCATAGACAGTCCCCCAAAACTGCTTGTGACATCCCCAAGAAATGAAATTCGTCGAGTAGAAGGAATTTTGATTGATCCAGATATTTCAGTAGAGGAAACTTTAAGTATCGAACGTGAACTCGCTGAATTGCACGACGTTTCTGCCCTTATTATTCAAACTGGTGGACTGGCGAGTTTTCCTAGTGTTGTTCCCATGGTTGACTTACAGCGACTGATGGATATTGCGGCGCATGAGTGGCTTCACGGGCACCTAATTTTTTATCCGCTTGGCCGGTCATATTTTGTTGATGGTGAAATGCGTTCGGTGAATGAAACATTGTCTGACCTATTTGGACGTGAAATTGGTCAGAGGGTTTATGCAAAGATCACGGATCAACCATACGTGGCACCCGTTAGACCTGAAACAGCATCTCTAAATTGGAATTCAGGTAAAGCCTTCGAGGAAAAGGAGAATCTCGATCAATTCAGTTTCAATCAGTTTATGAGTGAGACGCGAGACCGTACTGATAATTTACTGCTTGATGGTCTTGTCGAAGAGGCTGAAGCATATATGGAAACACGTCGGATTCAACTGTTGGGTCATGGCTATTCGATTCGCAAGATCAATCAAGCATATTTTGCTTTTCATGGCACATATGGAGAGAGTCCATCTTCTGCTAGCCCGATAGCTCGATATATATGGGATTTGAGAGAACAGGTGGATACGGTTGGAGAATTAGTTAAGATGCTTCGAGGGCTAAAAACGTATGAGCAATTCGAGCAGTTGCTAGTTGATCAGGGCGTGGAATTGGAGCACAACTATTAGAATCTTCACTTAGGTGGAAAATAAATTTGGCGAAATTTAGCGTTGGAAAACTTATGAAGAAATCATTTGCCATCGTTATACTTGAATGAGTCGATATTAGTCTGACTTCGGCTTGTTTCAGTTATGAATGACTGGGATGATTGAATATGCGATCGTATATGGTGGGCGGTTGCCCCCATGTTCTATTACGCACCCGTTATAGATTCAACCCTTGCGAGGAGATTTGATGGTTCCGAGAACCGATGATGCACAGGTTGCTGACAATAAGATGTACAGACCGCCGCAACAGGAAGAAGCTCAGATTACGCTCGACGAAGTTATAGAGCGGATACGAAACTCGATGCCTAAAATCCCAGGATTAGGTGGCTCGGGATCATTTGGTTTGATTCTGGCAGTTCTGATAGTAGTTGCGATTGTCTGGTCTGCGACTGGTTTCTATACCGTGGGCCCCGATCAAGAGGCCGTGCTGCGAACATTTGGTAAGTACACGGGCACTACAACCGGGGGCTTGCATTGGCACTACCCTGGTCCCGTTGGTAAAAGAGACGTTGTAGCTGTTACTACAACGCGCCGCATGGAGCTCGGATTCCGGTCTGGTGCTGATGGATTTACAGTGTCTCAGTCGGTTACGAATGAATCTCTGATGATTACGGGGGATGAAAATATCGTCGATGTCCAGGCGGTTGTTCAGTATCGTATAGCGGATTTGCGGAATTTCTTGTTTGAAGTGGATGATCCTGGTGATGTTGATCGAGGGGTTGCGCAGGGAAATCCGGAAGGTAGAACACTGCGAGATATGGCAGAGACTGCATTGCGCCAGGTGGTTGGATCTAGAAACATCGATGATGTGTTAACCACGGAAAAAGAACAAGTTCAGACAGAAGTTCTTCTCAAAATGCGTGAGTTATCTGCGAATTACAATACAGGGATCGATGTTTTGCAGGTTTTGTTGCAAAACGTCAATCCTCCTCTAGAAGTGCAGTCAGCTTTTGAAGATGTTGTTCGGGCTCGTGAAGATAAGGATCGGTTAATCAATCTTGCTGAGGCTTATCAAGCGGCAGAGATTCCTAAGGCAACAGGTGAAGCTGCGAAAATTACTGAATCTGCAGAGGGATTTAAACAAGGGCGTATCGCACGAGCCCAGGGTGAAGCGGATGGGTTTGAGGCAATATTGCAGGGTTATTTGCAATCACCAGATATCACACGGAAGCGTCTCTATTTAGAGGCAATGGAAGAAGTATTGCCGGGCATCAAGAAGTTTATTTTGTCCGATTCATCGGTATTGCCGTTCTTACCTCTTGACGGAGCTGTTTCGGGTACTGGAGCCACTACTGGAGCAGGGGGTCAGCAATAATGGGAAAACTCGCGATTCCACTTATCGTAATAGTTATCGCTGTGGTTGTGATTCTTCCACAAACATTGTTCGTCGTGGATGAAACTCAAGTTGCTATCGTCACCAGATTTGGTGAGTTCAAACGATCACATAAACTTCCAGGTTTGCAGATTAAGACACCTTTTGCTGAGCAGGTGACCAAATTTGATAAGCGATTGTTGCGTGTGGATGTTGCACCTGCCTCAATTTTGACCAAAGACAAGAGAAATCTTCTGATTGACTCGTACGCCAGGTACAAGATTGTAAATCCCTTGGTGTTCTTTAAAAATCTTAGAAATGAGTCGGGAGCAGATGCCCGAGTAGGTGACATCGTAAACGCACAGCTTCGGCAGGAAGTTGCACGAGACCTTCAGACAGAAGTTATATCTGAAACTCGTGAGGACATCATGGATCGTGTGACGGAGGCCAGCAACAGAATTGAAGTTTCCCGGGCGGATCTGTTCAGAGATTACGCTTCACTTAGTCACCCGGCGGTTGCCGTTACTGTGGATGAGGACACCACAGATACGATTCGTGCAAGGTCAGCTACACCAACTGAAATAGCATTACTTGAAGCTAATGAAAGCCCTGCGGAACTTGAGGGCTTCGGTATTACTTATTCAGCGAGCGTTCGAGAGGCTTTGGGTATAGAGATTATCGACGTTAGAATAAAACGTGCTGACTTCCCGCCAGATATAGAAACAAGTGTGTTTGCGCGCATGGAAGCTGAGCGTGAAAGAATCGCAAGTGGATTGCGTGCTGAAGGTACACAAAGAGACTCTGAAATACGTGCCGAAGTTGATAGGCGTGTAAACATTATCTTGGAAACAGCCCAAGGTACATCGGCTTTGCTGAGAGGTGAGGCCGAGCAAGAGGCGATAACCATTTTGGCGAAGTCACTTGAGAAAGATCCGGACTTTTATGATTTCCGACGATCACTTGAGGCTTACAAGGTGTTCATGGATTCTCAAACAACGGTTATTCTCGATCCTGATAGTGATCTTTTGAAATTCCTATCTGATCCGGATGGTGGAGGCTAATTCGTTTTCAAGGGTTAAATTTTTATCTCTTGAAATGAATTGATGTGTTTATATTGAATCGGTCCCGTTTGAAGCGGGGCCGATTTTTTTATACGAAACCTCAGCAATTTGTAAATGCCCATAATGCTGTAGCTTTTTACTATGTGAAGTAATTAGCGTAATATGAAGTTTGTAAGCGATTACTAACATTCAAGATTTCAAACATGGCAACACGAACAAGGCTCGATCATCAAACACGCCAACACCAGATTGTTGAAGCAGCACGTGAGCTAATCGCCACTGGCGGTGTCGACTCTTTGACTATAAGGGGTCTTGCATCGCGCGTTGGAGTGACTGAGGCTGCTATTTATAGGCATGTTGCCTCCAAAGAGGAAGTTATGCTTCTTCTTCTGCAAGAAGTTCAAGAATCGTTGTTTCAGGCGATATCGCGTGCAACCCGTTCAGATCGTCACGCGCTTGAACGCCTAGAGCACATGCTTCAACTCCATGTGTCGTATGTTGAATTGAGGCAGGGCATATCATTTGTGGTTATAGCTCAGGCAGCACAGTTCGAAGAGCCAAGAGTTAGATCTGCCGGTCGTAGATTGGTTGAAAAATACCTTTCACTGGTATCTGAGATCATTACCCAGGGGATTGAGCGCGGTGAAATAGACAAGACTGTTTCACCGGATGCTGCTGCGATGATATTTTTTGGGATGATCCAGTCAGCTGTGACCAGGTGGTTGTTTGATCCATCTACTCACCCGTTGAGTGAAAATGCAGTTGCAATGTGGGTTTTATTTAGAACCTCTCTTGAATTTTCCGATGAAGATGCCGATCGTCACTTGAAAGAGGAAGGAAGCGATTAAAATGTCTGTAATAACGGTTGATGGACAAATAGGTGCAGGTGGTCTTGAATTAGGTAGGCGCATAGCGCAAACGATGGATTTTAATTTTGTTGATAAGATCGCTCTTCCACGATCACCTGTTACAGATGATCGTAAAGATGTGAATACTTTTGCAGATCGTTTCTGGTTGTTTGTCGAGCGCGCTGTTTCGGGGATTGCCAGTGGAAACGCAATTGGTGATCCGTACTTTCATGTGCCTGAAGATCTCCTTTTACCATTGACGTGGGATAGTGATGGTCCTATAGCCGCAAACATGAAGGATTTTCATCCTGCTGGCGTCGATGGGGTTTTCGATCTTGGAAATACCGTTCTGGTTCATCGTGCGGGATGTGTTGAGGCTGGTGATCGTAGTGCCTTAAAGGTTGGGTTATTTGCTTCTTGGGGAGATCGTGTCGCACGGGTTATGAGCAGGGAAGGATTGAAATCCGTTTCTGACGCTGAATACTCTATCAAGCGGCGAGAGAAGCTCCAGCGAGAGTATTTTTCGGATATTCATGGTGCTCAGCCAGATGATCGTAATCTCTACGACATATCGATTGATACAAGCTTGGAAAGTATTCCGGTTGCTTCGATAAAAGTGGCTAAGTTTGCCCGACAAACTATGGCTTTTCAAACTGCTTGATTATTGGTTGAGTGATTAGCGGTCGAGGTTTTTCAGATACTCTTGTCTAGGTATAGAGGGCATAATTGACTCCATGCTAACTAAATCCGCCAGACAAATAATGACATCCCCTGTAGTAACGATTACTGCTGACAGGCCTGTTTCCGAAGCAGCAAAAACCATGTTAGAAAATAGCATTGGGTCACTGGTTGTCATTGACGCTCAGGGCATGTTTATAGGATTACTTTCAGAGTCTAAATACTTGCCTGAAGAAACTGTATTGCCTTATCTTCGTCAATCAGTTTTGCGACTTCTGGGCAGTGAGCTCGGAGACCCTGAAAATATTGAAGAAGTGATACACAATACGCGTAACACGCTTGTCGGAGACGCTATGCAATCGGATTCCACCACCGTCACATCTCATACGCATTTAGCTGATGTTGCCAAGATTATGGTTTCAGGTGGCAATCATCATTTGCCGGTGGTTGATGATGGTGTACCGGTGGGGATGATCTCTCGTCACGATCTCTTGACTTTATTTGCTAATTCTGACTAATCCTGTTCCGGCATTGCAGTGAGTTTAATGTGGCCTTTTGTGATTTGATCTGAGATGTCATTCAAGTCCTTTGGGCTTTCTATGCTCGTCCAAGTGCTGCTGGAGTGATAGGCGGCTAGCCGACCTTCGCTTGCAAGATCTTGGAACGTTGTCGTTTCATGATCACCTAAATCTGGTAAAAGCGATTCAATCTGCCTGTTGAATAAATAAACACCAGCATTGATCCAAAATGGTAGCGGACCCTTTTCAGTGAATTTGGTCACGATGTTTTGGTTATTGGATTCAACTATTCCATATTGGCTGTTGTATGGAACTAACATGATTGTGCCTATTGCACCTGTTTTGTGATGTAGATCGGAGATAGGAGCAAGTGGCTGGTTTGTAATGATGTCGCCGTTGGCAACCAGTACATTTGTTGCATTGTCTGGTGCCAGCGAAAGGCCTTGTTTGAGTGCGCCTCCTCGACCCAGCGGTGTGTCCTCAAATGAATAGTGTGCGGTGATGCCGTGTTTGGATCCATTGTCAAAGTAGTTCTGGATCATCTCGCCCTTATAGCCGCAGAGGAATATCACATCCGTTACTCCTTGAGACCGCATCCAATCAACCTGGTAGCTAATTATTGGTTTGCCATTGATTTCAACCATGGGTTTTGGACGATCATCAGTTAATGGACGTAGGCGCTCACCCCTTCCGCCGGCGATACTAAGGGCGAAAAATCGATCACTCATTGGCTGTCCTCAATTGAAATTGCTGTCAGTGCTAAGCAGGTTACCAGCAGTTACCATTTCCTCACGATATGCTTGACGTCATATCATTCGACTATCAATTCACTATTATTCGATAGATTCGACGATTCTCCCCAGCAGCCCTTGCATCTCTTTGCGGTCACTGATCTGTTCATCCGAGTCGAATACGCCTCTCGACGGGTAAGTACCTGGTGATTGAACCACGATCAATTCTAGAGACGGGCAGACCCATATATGTTGGTTACCTGCTCCACTTGCTGCAAAGGAAACTGATGGAAGATCGGGCCAGATTTGGCGTTGATTGTTGCACCAGAAACCCAGGCCATATACGTGTCGTTTTACGGGCTCATTGGCAATAATTTCATCTGATACTTTGGTTGCTTTATCTATCCAATCTGAGGGGATTATTTGACTCCCATTCCAATTGCCTCGATTTAGCCACAGCCAACCAACTCTTGCCATGTCGCGCGGTGTCATCTGGTAGGCCGTCATGTAGCCGAAAATATCTATTCGAGCCTTCGGGTGCATTTCAAAGTTTTTATATACCCACGACCATGAACCTTCAATGGGATTTCGTATTTTCCATTCGGTAAGTGTTCCAAAACCTGCTCCTTGATGCGGATTGGTAGTTTTGTACAAAGAGTAGGCAGATGCTACGGCGTGTGTTAACACGTTCATACCGAAAGTTTGGTAATTGAATACTTTGCCTGGAGCTTCTCCAGGTTTCATGTAACCGGAGGTATTTCCAATTAATTGCCTGAATGTGATTTCCTCGTTATCGGCAAAAACGAAGCGTCCCTTTTTAGGACCTTGGCCGGATGCGACTTCGAGCATCTCGGGATAATAGTCAACAACTCTGTCATTTTCAGATCGAATCACACCTTCTTCAATAGCGATGCCAAGTACGGAAGAAAAAGTCGATTTCGACGCCGATGCCTGTGAGGCCTTCTTTTTGGGGTCGATACCGGAATTCCATTCAGCAACAATCTTTCCATGTCTTGCAATCAATATTCGGTAAGGCCTGTTTCCTGATTGCTCAACCTGAAATTTACTGGCTTTATCCAGTCTGTTTCGATTAATACCTACTTCATTGGGTTCGGAAACCTGCCAATCTTTACCAGGGAATGTTTTCTTATCTGCCTGATTTGTCAATTGCTTGTCTCAGATCTTCATCTTTGATCAGCTTGCGTTTATAGAAGCTCTGATTGTTTTTGACATTTCATGTAGTCGATAATCGTTTTTCATCTCAGGTTGAAAACGATTCGTTACGTAAGCAACCGACACGTTGCTCGTTAAGCTCGCCCAGCTCGTGCATGTTCCAAGCCCGCTATGTCCAACGGTGTCACTACTGTTTAAGCTGGCGTATTGATTCGGAGGATCAGATGGCAATCTCACACCAAGTCCGACGCGTGAGTATGCGCCTGATGTTCCATCAAGGCCTTCTGCTTTCACTGAAGTTACTTCTGATATAACTTTTTCTGGTAACCATCGAACACCGTTCATGATCCCGCTGCTAGATATAGCAGCATAAAACGTTGCAACATCACTTGCTGTTGTGATCATTGAACCTGCAGGCATTGATACTTGTGCTCTTAGTATTAAATCCATGTTATTTGCGATTTCTTTGTCATCCCATTCAGTGCTTACTTCAAGAGGGACTACGCGCCCAAACTCAACAGGTTCGAGAGTATATGCTGTGTTTTTTAACCCGAGCGGTAGGGTGACTTCTCGCTTGAACACTTCATCGAACGATAAACCAGACACCCTAGACGCGAATTCTCCAACTATCCACCCGAATGTATGAGCGTGGTAACTGACTGCTGATCCCGGCTCTGTCTGAGGCGTCATATCTTCGATGTGCGATATGATTCTGCCCCAGTCGTTATAGTCTGTTGGCGGGATATTTGAATGGTCAGATAGTCCTGCCGAGTGGGCAAGAACCTGTTCGACAGTGATGGAAGATTTTCCGTGTGTTCCGAATTCCGGCCAGTATTCTGCAATGGCAGTATCCCAATCAAAGAGTCCCCTAGCTTTTTGCCTCCATAAAATAGCAGCAGCTAATGGTTTTCCTACCGAGAACACTCTGAATAGTGGCTTTGCGTGCAGTGCTCCACGCGTCATGTCTATTACAGGCTTACCATCGATGAAGACCGCAAGAGTTGCAGAAGAGTGGTAGCCATCGGATATTTGACGGTCAAACTCGCTCGCGACTGCCTCCGCATTCAGTGCTGTTGAGGGTTCAGTCATTTGTTGTCCAATAAGATTTATACGCTATTGACTGTTTGACCATTCATACCTTGTCATCATAGAAGTATTTCTCGGCTGTTACAGTGCAGTGTTTACTTTGGTTAGTTCTGGATACATAGCTAATGCTACGACTTTAGATTTACGTGTATATACCAATGACCTCTCAGGTTAATTTCCACTTAACGAGGTTTGCAATTAGATATCGAGTTAGGATTACTCTGGTACAGTGGCGTGTTCAACGGCCACTTTAATATTAGTAGGTCAAGATAGCGATTTTCAACTAATAAATACGTTTGGCAGGTCTTTCTGTGACGACTGAAGCTAAGGTTTCCGCGGGCGGTCAAAACTTTGACCAATTCGGTAAGCGATATCGAAAAGTTGATGGTGATGACAAGGTAACTGGGCGGGCAGTTTTCGGAGCTGATTTTACGGCTCAAGGCTCGTTATTTGCAAAGATTGTTCGAAGTCCCCATGCTCACGCTCGTATTTTGTCAATTGACACCTCGGAAGCTGAGGCAATGCCCGGGGTGGAAACTGTTTGTACTGCAGCGGATTTTCCATCTGAAGTCTCAGGTGATGTTGATACCGGCGAAGTTGAAATTGGTATTCAATTTCTTGCCAACCTGATCATGGGTCGGCGAAAAGCTTTGTTTGAAGGTCATCCCGTTGCAGCAGTTGCTGCTACTGATATTCATATTGCAGAAGAAGCAGCGAAGCTTGTGAAAGTTGAATACGACGTTCTTCCTGCTGTAACAGATCCGATCGAGGCAATGTCTCCAGAAGCTCCACTACTGCATGAGGGTCTTATTGCAACATCTTTATCGGGTTCAGCTGACCAACCCAGCAATATAGCCGGTCATATGGAAGGTGGAAAAGGTGACGTTGAGAAGGGTTTTGCGGAATCAGATGTGGTCATAGAGCGTACTTACAAGACGGCTTTGGTGCATCAGGGTTATATCGAGCCAGAGGCTGAAACGGTTCATTGGCGCGCTGATGGTCATATGGACGTGTGGGCCAACTCTCAGGGTTCTTTTCCTCTGCGACAAAACATGTCGAACCTTCTTGGTGTTGATGTGAGCAAAATTAAAGTAATCCCGCTTGAAGTCGGTGGTGCATTTGGTGCAAAAAATACTCCACGTGTGACTCCTGTGGCGGCGATTTTATCTCGTAAGTCAGGTAAGCCTGTAAAGATTGTGCTCAATCGCGAAGAGGTGCTTAAGGCCACAGGTCCCGCATCTGGTGCAGTTGTCACGGTGAAAATGGGTGCTACCAAGGATGGCATACTCAAAGCAGCTCAATCCCGACTTGTATTTGGTGCAGGGGGGTTTCCAGGATCACCAGTCCTGAGGGGTATGCAGACTATATTTGCCTGTTACCAACCCGAGCATTCCAAGGTAGATGCTTATGATGTGGTAACTAATGCTCCGCGTGTAGCGGCGTATCGTGCCCCTGGAGCTACTGTGGCGACATTCTGTGGTGAATCTACCCTCGACGAACTCGCCTCTGCCATTGGGTACGACCCTATGGATTTTCGAATTAAAAATGCTTCCAAGACTGGTGATTCAAATGTTGATGATGAGGAATACACCCGTATCGGCATTGTTGAAATGCTAGAGCAGGTAAAAAAATCCGATGAATATAATCGGCCTCTAAAGGTAAGTAAAAATGGATGGCCCGTAGGAAGGGGCGTTGGAATTGGTTGGTGGCCTTGTGGAATTGAAATTTCAAGCGCAAGAGTCATGGTTAATCACGATGGGGGAGTTGATGTTTCTATTGGTGCTGTTGATTTACATGGTATTCGTACCGGAACCGCACAGGTAGCGGCTGAAACCCTTGGCATTGAACCTGATGAAGTAAATGTGCATACCGCCGACACCGAGGGCATTCCTTACACGGGCAATGCAGCGGGTTCGCGAATTACACGAACTCTTAGTCAAGCTGTGTTCAAGGCAGGATCGGCGGTTATCACTCAAATGAAAGAAAAGATGGCTGTCAGATTCGGGGTTGACGCCGAATTCGTGGAATATGAAGACGGCTATTTTTATGCCAGAGACAATCAAGATTCAAAGGTGTCGTTTAAGGACGCGGGTACTGCCGTTACGAAGAACGGATCTAACATTGTAGCTACAGCATCTAATGATCCTGGTATGCGACCTGCGAATGGATACGCCATGTCTATTGCTGATGTAGAGGTAGATCCTGAAACAGGTAAGATCCAATTGACGGACTTCACAATCTTTCAAGATGTAGGCAAATGTGTTAATCCGACTCAGGTTGAAAACCAAATGCAGGGTGGTGCTGTCCAGGGCATTGGATGGGCGCTTTCGGAAGAGTACGTTTATGATGATCAGGGTTTGATGCGCAATGCTTCTTTCCTTGATTATCGGATGCCTACAGCCCTCGACCTACCCATGATAGGGACGGTGATTTTAGAGACACCTGCCGATGATGGAGCGTTTGGAATTAGAGGGGTTGGAGAGCCGCCGATTATCGCTCCGCCTGCAGCGATTGCAAACGCCGTCCATGATGCAACTGGCGCACGAATGACGAGCTTGCCAATGAGTCCTGAACGGGTATTCGCAACGATGAATGGATCTTCTTAGATCTATATGAATCTTTTGTGAGTTAATGGAGTAAGCAGTATTGGCCCAAACGGAGTCCGGTTCTTTTCAGGCTGAATGGAACGATCCGGGATTAACCCATCGCCAGGTTCGTCTGACACTGATCGGCGTGATGTTCGCCATGTTCCTTGCCTCCTTGGATCAGACGATTGTTGCTACAGCAATTCCCAGGATCATGGCAGATCTTGATGGTTTCGATCGCGTTACATGGGTTTCAAGCGCATATATTGTGGCTTCAACGTCGGTTGTATTGATTACCGGCGCTGTTTCAGATGTTTACGGTCGTAAGTGGTTGTTTGTGGGTGGCATTTCGATATTTTTGATTGGATCGGTTCTTGCCGCTAGTTCGCAGTCTATGAATGCCCTGATCATATTTCGTGGGATTCAAGGGCTGGGTGGTGGAATGATCATGGCATTATCGTTTGTTACGATTGGCGATCTTTTTCCACCTGCAGAACGAGCCAAATATCAGGGGATCATTGCTGCGATGTTCGGGATTTCTTCTGTTTTAGGTCCGACGCTTGGTGGGGTTATCACAGATCAATTTTCCTGGGAATGGATTTTTCTTGTAAATATTCCATTAGGTATTCCGATCATTCTCTTATTTATCCGACTTTTCCCGAATGCTAAGAAAGGCGGTCCAAAAAGAAAAATTGACGCTGGTGGAGCTGTTCTAATTGTTATGGCGATTGTTCCTGCATTGTTAGGTTTATCTTGGGGTGGCAATCAGTATGAATGGTCTCATCCAGTAGTTTTAGGATCTTTGGCTTTTGGTGCCTTTATGGTGGTTATCTTCGCTTTGTATGAGACTCGGGTGGCTGATCCGATCTTACCTTTGGCTGTGTTCAAGAATCGCGTTGTTGGAATAGCGTTGTTTGTGATTTTATTGACGGGTTTCGCCATGTTTGGCGGTATATTCTTTGTGCCATTGTTGTTTCAGGGGGTTCTTGGTGCATCGCCTACCGCAAGTGGTAGTTTTTTGACACCGATGATGCTGGGAATCGTTTTTGGCGCTGCGATTAGTGGGCAGGTACTGTCCCGCACGGGCGGTCATTATCGCGTACAGGGTATTCTTGGTCTGTCGATAATGGGTTTAGGAACTTTCATGCTTAGTCGTGTGTCAGCAGAAACGACGCACAGTTACGCGCTTATATCGGCTGTAGTCATGGGATTTGGTCTCGGAACTTCTTTTCCGTTGTATACGATCGCCATACAGAATGGAGTGCCGCAACAATTCTTGGGCATTGCTACATCCTCTGCTCAGTTTTTCCGTTCTGTTGGCGGCGCCATAGGTCTTGCTGTGTTTGGGTCCTATATGGTTCGTCGATTCAAGGATGGGATGACGCAAAACCTCCCCAGTGAGGCATCCGAATATGTTCCGCCTCAGTTACTTGATCAGATTACAGGGAATCCAAATGCTCTACTTAGCCCTGAGGCCTCAGATAATCTGACGAACGCGTTTGCTGCTTCTGGTGAATCGGGAGCACTTATTGGCGCACAAGTAGTCGGCTCGATACGGGAATCGTTGGCAGGTGCAGTAGGTGATGTCTTCTTGTTATGTTTTATTTTTGTGCTTCTCGCTGTAGTTGCTACGGCGTTTATACGTGAGGTTCCGTTGCGTGGTCGCAAATCATCTCGATCAAATATAGATCCCATTCATTCCCAAGAAGAAAAATAGCGTAAACCAATTGCTGGCTAGGCTAAGATCTCAGTGATATTTATTCTGCTCGGTTTCGTCTTATAACAATTCCGACAGCGGAGGCTTTTCTGACCGCCCCCGGTTTGCGCACTGTTACCCTAACCGAAAATACACGATCGTCCTCAAGGCAAATATCCGCTATCTTTGCGCCAATAGATTCAACCAGCCCATAATCTGATTTTTCAATTTCGTGGGTTACGGTTTTGGCTATCGTGCGGTAGTTGATCGTGTCTTCAATAGAATCTGAATTACCGGCAGCAGAAAGGTCAGTGTCAATTTCTATGTCTACAGTGATCTGCTGTTTGGTTAAGCGCTCCCATGGGTTAATTCCGATAATGCAATCTAGTTCAAGTCGTTCTATTCTGACTGTGTCGAGAGACTTATCATTGTTTGTTTGCATTAGGAAATAATTCAGACTAGGTATGAGGGCTATCTTTGGCTCAGTTTATGTGGCGACCACCATCGACGTTGATTGTTTCTCCGGTGATGAAATCGTTTTGGATTAACATCATCATCGCGTTGGCCACTTCGTTGAGGGATCCCATTCGATCAGCCGGGCCCAAGTTTATGGCGATCTTGTCACGTGGTCGATCAATGGGTATATCTGAGGGCGGCAATATTGCACCTAATGCAATTTCGTTTACTTGAATATTGGGCGCTAGTGAAAGTGCTAGCGTACGCGTAAGTCCTGTTAGAGCGGATTTTGTAACTCCGTACGCTAAACGAGTTGGACGTGCTTTACGCCAATCGTTGAGATTTATAATTTTGCCAGGAGAGCCATTCGTAAGTTGTTCGTTCATCGATTTTGCTAAAAGAAAAGGTGCTCTTACGTTTATTGCGAAATGGCGATCTAACTCTTGGGCTGAAACTTCTTTCAGCCCCAACTTGTCAAATACCGATGCATTATTAACTATGATTTCAATTGGGCCAAGTTGCTCGTTTACCTGTGTAGCAAGGTCTTCGACTTGAGTAGGATCTTCAAGATCAGCCTTGAAGGTAATGGCTTCGTTGCCCATTGCTTTAATCAGCGAGGCAGTTTCGTCAGCATCCTGCTCTGATTGATTATAGTGGACGGCAACCCGGCAACCTGTGTCACCAAGGGCTAGAGCTAACGCTCGTCCAATACGTCTGCCTGCTCCGGTCACTAACGATACTTTTGCATTTGGATCCATTTGTTCTATTGATTAACTGGATTACGAATGGCGGACGTGTCCCATGAACTCGTCACGAGTTGTTGGATTACGCTTAAAAAGACCACGCACAGCGCTAGTAGTCATGACCGTGTTAGGTTTTTTTACGCCTCGCATTGCCGCGCAAAGGTGCTGTGCTTCGACGACGACTCCAACTCCAATGGGCTTGATTAATTCGTCCATGACCGCTGCGATTTGCTGTGTCATGCGTTCTTGGACCTGTAGCCTCCGTGCAAACATTTCAACTAGACGGGGGATTTTGGATAGCCCGATAATTTGTCGATCAGGAAGGTAACCTACGTGAATCTTTCCGTAGAAGGGAAGTAAGTGATGCTCACAGAGTGAGTAAAAGTCGATATCTTTTAGCACCACCATTTCATCATATTCAACTTCGAACAATGCCCCGTTGAGAAGTTCCGTGGTGTCGACCGTATATCCGGATAGCAGATCGTCGTACATATTTGCGACACGGGTGGGGGTTTTTGCTGTTCCTTCCCCATCGACTGCATCACCAATCGCTGAAAGCAAGACCGATATGCCATTGGCGATATCTTGTTTGGATTGCACATCGAGCAACGTACCGTTTTGGAATTTAATGTTGCTTGAAGCATTCTTTATGGAAGATTCGGAGATCGTCATTATGGAGAGTCCCTACTTTGTAATATACAGCCCTGTAAAAGGATGGGATTTAGTAATGATTATCAAATGCTGCACAACGATAGCCTAATTGACTCTAACCGCCTGATATAGCGGCTATAAAATGAACTTCCTCATTCCCATCAAGCTTATGAAGAAGACCCCGTCGTGTTGCTGTGTGGCCGATTATCGCTGACAGGCCTGGTTTGAGTGCACCGTCTACAATTAGGTGGCGTTTAACACCGGGGTAGTTCGTTTCTAGATTTTCGATTAGTTCTCCAAGGGTACGCGCTCTAAGTTCCACCTGCTCTGCACCGCCTGCATATTTGCGCAGAGCATAAGGGAGGAAGACCGTTGTCATCTTTTACCCACCCTTCATACAGGTTTTAATAACCCTTAATCCCCGTTTGTTATTGCTTCAATAATACGACCTGGCTTTACTGGAAGCTCGTAATAAGACTTGCCTGTTGCTTGTTTGACTGCCTGAGTTGCTGCGGAAAGCGGCGGGCAAATTGGAACTTCGCCGACCCCGCGCACGCCGTACGGATGCAGAGAGTTAGGAACTTCAACCATTATGGTGTCGATCATCGGCAAGTCCAGAGAAGTAGGCATGCGATAGTCTAAGAACGATTTATTGGCCATGAAACCTTCGTCTGTGATGAAGTACTCTTCGTTCAGGGCCCAGCCTAGACCTTGGGCAACTCCACCCTGGATTTGCCCTTCTGCGTATTGTGGATGCACTGCCTTGCCGACGTCTTGGATGGCTGTGTAACGGATAACGTCTGTTTTTCCTGTTGCGAGGTCAACTTCAAGATCGCAGATTTGGACACCGTATGCGTTGCCAGCCTCTGCTAAGTTGACTGATGCGGTAGTTGTGACTGGTCCTCCGGTGGGATCTAGTTTGCCCGCTAATTTTTGAATGCCTATTGAGTCGCCATTTGCACTGAATACGCCGTTATAGAAATTAATATTGTCGGTTTCAGTCTCCCAGAGCTCGGCAACTCGTTCTTTTAATTCTGTGATCAGCTTTTGAGCTGCATTGTAGGCAGCGAGTCCAGTTGTGTAGGTTGTTCGCGATCCGCCGGTTACTCCTGTGAAGCCTATTGAGTCGGTGTCGGGAATACTGGGATGAAAGTCCTCGACTGGAATCCCCAGAACTTCTGCGGCCTGCATAGCGATAGAAGTTCTAGTGCCACCAATATCTGCAGATCCTTCATTCATCATGACTGTTCCATCGTCCTGCAGCATTAAATCGCAAGTCGACTTGCCTCCACCATTCATCCAGTACGCTGATGCTATACCTCGACCGCGTGCCTTCCCCTCAGGAGCATCGCCCAAAGGAGAATTCCAATGATCAGATTCTTTGGCTGCTGCAAGACATTCTTCAAGACCTACTCGAATGAACTGAACACCGTCGCCGCGACGTGTACCTTCGTGGGCTGCGTTATCGAGTCGAAATTGAATTTTGTCCAATCCCAGTTCATCGCAAATTTCATCTATCACGGTCTCGATGGCAAAAGATGCCTGTGGAGATCCAGGTGCTCGGTAAGCGGCAGATTTTGGCTTGTTTACGAGGATGTCGTATCCGGTGATCCTTGAAGCAGGTATGTCATAGCACGCGAAAACACATATTCCAGCCGCCCCAACAGCGGATCCTGGGTATCCGCCTGATTCGAGCATCAGATCGGTGTCGGCTGCAGTAATCTTGCCGTTTTTATTGACACCGATTTTCATTCGTATCTTTCCGCCTGGTGCTGGACCTGAAGCTTCGAATACAGAAGGTCGATCCATAATAAATTTAACGGGCCGTCCACCTGATTTTCGTGACAGGAGCGCGGCTATGGGTGTGAAATAGACTTTCGTCTTACCGCCAAATCCGCCGCCGATTTCAACATAATTAACCTTTACCTTAGATTCTGGGATTCCGAGTAGTCCAGCAGTTTGTGATCTCACGCCGAATGAACCTTGCGTGCTCGACCAAATCGTAATATTACCGTCTTCTGCCCAGATGGCCGTGGCGTTATGTGGTTCTATGTAGCCTTGATGCACCATCGACATTTCGACAGTGCGTTCGATTACAAGGTCTGATTTGTTGAATGCATCTTCGACATCGCCGAATTCGTGTCGAAATATTTTTGCGATATTGGTATTGGAGACTTGTTCATCCAGATGATCCCCGATTAGATCCTCGAGAATAATAGGGGCATTATCTGCCATGGCTGTATCAACGTTTGATACTGGCTGGAGTACTTCGTATTCCACCTTAATTCTGTTGACAGCTTCCTGTGCAGTGTTGCGATCGACTGCAGCTACTGCCGCGACTACGTGACCCTTATAGTGGACTTTGTTCGCCGCCATGATGTTGGCTTGGTCACGCTTAAGGTTTACGGTGTCTTCACCGGCGGAAATTTCTCTTTCATCGGCCAATGGGAAGTCGTTGTTGGTGAGAACAGCGAAGACGCCGTCCATAGATTCGGCAGCCGAGGTGTCTATTCCCTTGATGCGTGCGTGCGTATGCGGGCTACGTAAGACATCTCCCCATATAAGGCCGGGAACTTTTACATCGCCACCGTAAATGGCCCTACCTGTGACTTTGTCTAAGCCATCGTGCCTGATGGGTGTCTTTCCAACTACGTTGTAATTGGTTTTTGTCTCATAGGTTGCAACCATTCGAATTCCTTGTCCGGTTCTGTTATTGGGCTATGGAGTTCTAGTGTAATTCAAAGACATTGCAACGCAAGTGGGCCGGAAAGCTTTAGAGAATTCCGGCCCACTTGCTATTTATCTTTGTTCACATTTTTTCACTTAAGTGCTTCTATAATGCTTCCTGCGTTCATCGGGGTGTCGTACAGCCTGACACCAACGGCATCCTTTATGGCGTTGGCGATAGCAGGGATTGGAGGACAAATCGGAGTTTCTCCGACTCCACGAACCCCGTAGGGGTGTAATGGGTTGGGAACTTCAACCATTACTGTCTCGATCATTGGTAGATCAAGGGTCGTTGGCATGCGGTAGTCGAGGAAGCTTGAGTTTGCCATCGAGCCCTCATCTGTCATGAAGTATTCCTCGTTAAGTGCCCATCCGATTCCTTGAACCGCTCCACCCTGCATCTGTCCTTCGACATACGAAGGGTGAATTGCGGTTCCAACATCCTGAACGGTGGTATAGCGTATGATTTCGGTCTTGCCTGTCTTTATGTCAATTTCTATATCTGCTATATGCATCCCGAAGCCATCACCTGCAGATTCTAAGTCAACGCTTCCCGTGGAATTCGCCGGGCCACCCAGGTCATCCATTTTGCCTGCTAATTCTTTGAATTTAATAGTCTTTTTTAATTCGGATTTAGAGCTGAAGACTCCGTCGTTGAAGTCGACGTCGTTTTCGTCGATATCCCATAGGATTGCAACACGTTTCTTGAGTTCTTCGACAAGGTTGTTTGCCGCAATCCAGCAAGCGTAGCCTGTGGCGTAGGTTGTACGTGATCCACCCGTCACGTCTGTATAGCCGACTGATTCGGTGTTACCTACAGTTGGCCTAACGTCATGTGCACCGATACCCAGAACCTCCGCAACGTGCATGGCCATTGATGTTCGTGATCCACCTATATCGGTCGACCCTTCGGTCAATTGAACGGTGCCATCGCTGTTGAGTGACAGGTTTGCTGAGGATTTTAGACCAATATTGAACCAGTATCCGCTTGCTATGCCTCGCCCGCGTTTCTTGCCCGCCCGAGCCTCACCAATTGGCGAGTTCCAGTGGTCACATGTTGTGGCTGCTTCAAGAACTTCCTGCATGCCTATCTTTGAGAACAGGACTCCGTCGCCACGGCGTGTGCCTTCCTTGGATGCATTGTCGATCCTAAATTGCATCGAGTCCCAACCGGCCTGTTCGCACAATTCGTCTACTGCTGTTTCCATGGCGAATGCCACCTGGGGGGATCCAGGGGCTCGGTACGGTGCCACCTTCGGCTTATTTACTAATATGTCCCAACCATCTATTCGCGTGTTTGGGATTTCATAGGGAGCGTATATACACATCGCTGCCGGTCCTATGAATGCACCGGGATACGCCCCTCCTTCAAACCAGATGTCTGCTGTCGCGCCGATTAGCTTTCCATTTGAATCGGCGCCAAGCTTTATGATCATTCTTGCCCCGGG
>CAJWJL010000008.1:0-26421 GCA_913042135.1 uncultured Chloroflexota bacterium
AAGGCACATGTAATTATTTTGTCGAGGACCTTGATAGGCTTCCAATAGCTGATCGCGATTTATTTGCGCGCTTTCGAAACGCTGACCGTTCTGCACTTTTACCGTTTCGGGTCCGATTTCTGTTTTGTCGCGGATGTCCTTATGACTGCACATATTGCTGTAACAAAACCCTAAAAGATAATTTTCCACACAAAGGCTCCTACGTTCGCTGGCTTGGTGTGGATCACGCCATCGCCGAGCTAGAGCAAGTGGCAGATGAATATAAGTTTAACGAGTTCGTCATTGACGATGATGTATTTACCCTTAAAAAGCAGTGGACGATGGACTTTTGCAACAAGTATCCAGAGCGCTTTAAGGGTACGAAAAACTTCGAGGTCAATGTCCGGGTTGGCACTGTGGATGAGGAAATGATGCGGGCTCTCAAGGAATGTGGATGTTCGTTAATGAAGATTGGCCTGGAGGCGGGATCTGAAGAGATACGCCGCACTGTGCTCAACCGGAAAATGAGCAATGAAAAGATTTTAGAGACTGCCGCCATGGCGGAGCGTGTGGGTCTCAAATTCCACACATTTAATATTGTTGGGATTCCGGGCGAATCGCGCCGCGATATTTGGAGCACTGTTCGACTTAATCAGAAGCTAAAACCAGAAAGGGTGCAAGTGACCGTCTTTTATCCTTATGACTATACGGCACTGGGGGAGAGCTGCAAAGCTTCTGGAATGATAGTCAATAAGACCAGCAGCTATTTTACAGAAACAACAATTAAGCATGACAAATTATTCAAATGGGAAATAGAGCTTTACGCCAAAGTATTCAAATTGGTGGTTTATGCTGGTTATTCCTTTCGTAAGGCGTTGCCGGAGGGTTGGGCAGTTTTATTGCAGGCACCCGGTATTCGCCATCTTTTGTCATTTAAGCGCCACAGTCGTTATTATTGGTCTCGGTTGACCATAGGGAACATTAAGGACAAGGCTGGTTTTGGCGCCTGATCTGAAATCAACAGATTGACAGATATAGAGTGAGGAAAAGCGCTGTTGTTTAAGAAACTAAATATGAAGGCCGTTCGTATTTTTTCAGATACATTTCCGAATCTATTTGCATCGCTTGTTCGGCAGGGCATTCTCAATGAACCTCGTTGGGTTAACTTGAGCATACAGATGGATGGGGATGATGCGGAATACCTGAAGGACGGCCATCGAAATCGAGAATGGTATTGTGACTATATTACGAATATGCCATCCCCATCAGTTCTGGAGATCGGTGCAGGAGGCATGCATGATGTTCGGCTGCTTAAGAGCCGGGGTGATCTTAAGAAGATAGACTACAATATACTCGATATTTCGAAAGAAGTAGTAGAAAATGGCCGTCGCCTTTTTCCCGAAGTGACCTTTACCAGTGGCAGTATTAACAAGATTCCACTTCCCGGTAATCATTTCGATGTTGTCTATTGCCGTCACGTAATCGAACATCAGCCTGAATTTGAAACAGCTATACGCGAAATGCTCCGTATCAGCCGTGGTGTGGTGATCATAAATCTGTTTCGTTGGACACTGAACGAGACCTGGATCAATCGGGTTAAGAAATTCTCCAATTCCTATAACATATATGAATTGTTGAACTTTATGCGCCAAGAGGCTGCAGATTTAGACTACTTTATTCTGCTCAAAGATGATGAGCCTGGAGTAAATAAATATGAAGATGCGTCTTTGATTAGGGCCGATGATCATATGTTGCTCGTTCTATACAAAAATCAAGTGAATACAAGAGAAGCTCTTGAGTCGTCACAAATAAACTACCGGACCCATATTATAGATAAGCCATATGATAGTGACCCTCCCACTTATAGTCCAAAACCACACAACTTTGAATAAAAGATGCCTGCTTAATGAATAGAATTCTCGTTGTTTGTGATCGACCCAACTGGGCGTATGATGCCATCGCCAAAGCGTTAATACGTTATAATCCCGATCCGTCTGTGCAGCTTGATGTCTATTATATTAAAGGTGGCGGCTCACTAGAGGAGGCGGCAAGGGGGTACGATCTGGTCTTTCCCATGGGGTGGCAGGTATTGGGCAAGCTTGGTTTCTGGGGCGTGAAGGAGTCGGCCGGTTATCTTGATAAGGACCGCACCATAACCGGATTGCATTCGCATCACTCGTGGGACAAACGTAAAACAATGCCTAATAACGGGCCAATCCCGCCACGCAAACTTGTCTCTTTTCTCGGTCAGTATACTGGAGTAAACGCCGTATCCAAGCGTCTGCACGATCTCTTCAAAAAAGCGGGTCTTCACAATGTTGTCTATACTCCCAACGGAGCCGATGTAAATATTTTTCGACCAGAAAAACCACTGCGCAAAGATGGGCCCCTAAGGGTCGGTTATTCCGGATCGTATAAACACGATTGGCGCAAGGGAATCAGTGAATTCATTGAACCTGCTTGCAAGGCCATCGGGGCTGAGCTTGTCTGCGCCATGCCTGTGGGGGGGAATTACGTCCCTCTCGATCAGATGCATACCTTTTACCAGGATATTGACGTTTATCTTTGCGCCTCATCTTCTGAAGGATTTTCTCTCTCGGTACTAGAGGCCTCGTCCTGTGGACGTCCGGTAATCTCCACAAGGGTTGGAGGATGCGATGAACTGATTGTAGACGGTGAAAATGGTTTTTTGGTCGATCGTAGAGTTGAGGCAATGGTTGAGAAATTACGCATACTTGATAGAGACCGCGATCTCTTGGTGGCCATGGGCTCGGCAATGCGAAAATGTGTCGAGGATAAATGGTCATGGAATGACCGTGCCATTGACTGGATTGATTTTATGAAACATTGTTTGGATGCAAGCAACGCATCACTAGCGCATAAATAGTAAAGTAATTTAATGGCAATACTTAAACATCATCTGCCCTACTATCGGGAGATCTTCGCATTACCAGGTATGGTGGCAGAGCCTGTGCTTACGCTCGGGTTTCAGACCATTACACAGTGCGACGACCAGCTCGACTTCTCAGCAGACAATCTGGCGGAACTGTTTCGCGCAAACGGGGTTACAAACTTTGCCACACTCGATCCATTCGACCCGCGGGCCGATTTCCATTTTGATATGAATGAGCCAGTTCCCAAAGATCAGATCGAGCGTTATCAGACATTGCTGGATATCGGATCAATTGAACATGTGTTTGACACGAGACAGTGCATGGAAAACAGTATGCGGATGGTCAAAGTGGGTGGGCGCTATTTTATTCATACCCCTGTCAATGGTTACCTTTATCACGGGCTACATGTTTTTCATCCCCAGATGATTATTGACGCCCTCAAACTAAACTCTTTCGAGATTGAATATCTTAAGTTCACATCAAGTATGGGTGAGACCCTTAAAAACCCATCGGAATCACGAAAATCGCTTATCTGGATCGTTGGACGAAAAACGTGTTCACTTAATAAATTCGTAGTCCCACAACAGGCGGATTACCTTGATGAATATACAGAATTCGAGAGTACTAAAACCCCTCTTCCGGCAACCAGTGGCGCTGACACTGTTAAGGGTAAAATTAAGTATTGGCTGAAAATGCTTTGTCCCCCCATTTTTATCAAGGTTGGCATTTTGCGCTCATTGTGGCAGAAAATATTTGTGAAATCTCCCTTTGTTGGACGTACAGAACGACCGCTATGACCTTAAGTGAAAACCAGTAGTCATCATATATCATGAGTATCGCTAAGCAGAACCAGGTTCGTAACGTTGCTTCAGATCAGTCTCGTATTGAAATGTGGAGCAATAAGCCGACATTGCTTAAGACCTTTACATCTAAAGAGTATGCAACCTTCTGGGGTTTTCTTCGTCCCAGATGGAAGGGAATCGTATTTCTGACTCTATTTGCAGTATTTGTCGCATTCATTGAAGGCGCCAGAACTGTGGCCATGATCGGTCTTATAAAGGGGCTCGTTTCGACTGGTGATGAGGCTGTGGCGGTCTTTCAGACTGGCGTATTGGACAACCTCGGACTAACCCTGCCTGAATCGCGTTTAGGTTTCATCGGCGTTCTGTTCGCTGTTTTGTTGGCGTTGACCATATTAATGGTTCTCTCGCAGTTGCTTGCAACCATAATTAGTCGCAAACTACAACTTGGTCTTATGCGAGATATTCGCAAAGTGGCTATAGACAAGATATTCTCATTCGATTTGAATTATTTTAGTCAGGCTAAAAGTGGAGAGCTCATATTTCTCATGACATCCGAGACGTCTCGTTTCTCGAACATCGTCACCTTTGCTGGACAGTTTCTTACCTTTGGATCTCAATGCTTTATCTATTTAGGCATCCTTTTATATATGGAGTGGGACCTTACACTTATTGTCATTCTTTTTGGTGTTTTATTTTTTCTTTTTCATTTAACTCTCGATATCCGCCTCAAGGTGAAGGGTGCAGAATCGAACATGTCACAGAACAATCTGTCACATCTTTTCCATCAAATAATTTATGGCATAAAGATGATAAAAATAGGTGCACTCGAAGACCGGGAAAAGGGACACTATTTGGCAGAGCATAGTCAACTAGAAGAGAAAGAGATTAAACTTGCATTGGTGCAGGCCCTTTCCCGTATGGCCCAAGAAATGACAATGGTAATTGCTCTACTTCTGGTAATAAGCTATATCTACTATTTTAAAGATTTAGAATCTTTGCTCAAAAATCCAGCCGATTTATTGGCCTATCTCTTTTTGCTTATTCGCGCAATACCTGCAGGTATTCAGTTACAGGGAGTTCGCAGTAAAGTGTTGAGCGCCTATGGCCCATTGTCTCGGGTAATGAGCGTCATACAGTCGAGCGATCCTGCAAGTGCGAGGAGAGCGTTACGAGGGAAAGCTAAACCCGATACTTCTGCACGGGCAGAGCGATTGTCAGTTAATGATGTTAGTTTTAGCTATGGTAATCGTGGAGAGGGAGCGCTCCATTCTGTCAATGCTATTTTTGAACAAGGGCAACTCACTGCACTTGTAGGTTTTTCTGGCTCGGGTAAATCGACGTTACTTGATATCCTATCCTCGGTGCGAGAGCCTACTGCAGGCCATGTCGCGTTGGGTGAATCGCCACTGGATGAGCTGGATGATATGGTATATAAACGAATGATTGGATATATGAATCAGGAGCCAATCATTTTCCATGATTCAGTGAGAATGAACGTTTCATATTTTAGGCCAGAGGCTACTGATGAGCAGATATGGGCCGCATTGAAAATGGCCGCAGCTGATGATTTTGTCGATAGCCTACCCTCTGGGCTTGATACAGGCATGGGAGAGAGGGGCCAAACAATTTCTGGTGGTGAACGCCAGCGCATTGGCCTTGCGCGAGTTTTCTTGCAGGATGCCCCCATATTGCTCCTTGATGAGGCTACAAATGCCCTCGACTATGAAACGGAAAAGAAAATTTACGATAATCTGCGCTCAGTTAGTCATAATAAAATTATCGTCGTAGCCGCTCATCGGCTTTCAGCCATCAAGGATTACCCCCAGATAATCATGATGCAAATAGGCGAAATGATTGAGAGGGGCATCCACTCAGAACTAATGGCGTTGGGGGGCTCATATCACGATCTCTACATGGTTCAGGAAAAGGAGAGGGGCTGAGATGAGTGATAATGATTTGAAGGCCAAAGCAAACGCCAATATTCATTGTGTGGCCGGAACTACGTTGACACAACGGGAGTCCGACCCAGCCTATGGAGAATATCGTCAACGCTGGGATGAACAGCCGGCGTCAATGCAACCGGGAGCATTCCCACTCTTCCTTGATCTCGAAGTAACGAACCTGTGTAATCTGCAGTGTGAGTTTTGCGCCACCACCTATTTTGGCCCTGAAGTGAAGCGAGGCTTCATCGATCTTAATCTTGTCAAAAAGATCATCAATGAAGGGGCGGCCAACGGGCTTTATGGTGTGAAATTCAATGATCGAGGCGAGCCTCTCATGCACCCCGATCTTGCAGAAATGGTTCGGTACGCAAAATCGGCAGGGCTTATCGATGTCTACTTCAACACCAACGCCCTGCTGCTTGATGAACAAAAAACAAAAGAGATTCTTGAGGCCGGTCTTGATCGTATATCCATCTCTTTTGAGGGGCATACCTCCGAGGTCTACGAGAAATACCGGATCAAATCGTCCTATGATAAAGTAGTGACGAACATCCGGCGGTTTCTGGAGTTGCGGGATGCGATGGCAGGCGAGGGGCCAAAAATTCGTATTCAGACAGTTCGTGTAGAAGAAATGGCTGACGAGCAGGGACTGAAGGAGTACATTGCATTCTGGGAACCAGTGGCCGATGAAATATGTGTAATCGATTACAAAGACGAAAAGGATGCCGACAACGAGCGCTTGATCGACCATCCATATCAATGGGCCTGTCCGCAGTTGTATCAGCGTATGATTGTCTGGTGGGATGGAACCATTCTTCCCTGCAACGAGGATGATAGGGGGCAGTTGTCGCTTGGTAATGCTCATGAGCTGACCATCGCGGAGGCCTGGAATTCTGAGATATTACAAACATTGAGGCAGACTCATGGCGCAGGGAATGCCCATACAGTTGGTGCGTGCAACGGCTGCTATTTGCGTGATAGTGAGATCAAGAAACTGATGAAAGTTAATTCATGATAGTTGCTCTACTTCTTGGGCGGAAGGGAAGCAAAGGTCTTCCTGGTAAAAATACAATGCCGATACTAGGAAGGCCAATGGCATGGTATCCAATGGTCGCAGGGATGAAAACCCCTTCCATCGATAAAGTCTATATTTCGACGGATGATGAACAGTTGATGGCACTGGCTGAAGATACCGGCGTTGAAGTGATCGTCCGTCCGCCAGAGCTGTGCAGTGACCAAGCTTTGGGTGAAGATGCTTATGTACATGGCTATCATGAAATCAAAAGACGAAACCCAGGCAAGGATATTGAGCAGGTAGCTCTTCTCTTTTGTAACGCGCCAACGATTATGCCGGAGACCATCGAGAAAGGGATCGAGGTTCTTCGTACTAACCCAGATTACGATTCGGCGGTGACAGTCTCTCGTTACAACATGTGGAGTCCACTGCGGGCACGAAAACGAAACGAAGAAGGATTGCTTGATCCTTTTGTTCCATTTGAAACATTTGGTGATCCCAAAACGCTCAACTGTGATCGTGATTCGCAAGGGGATGTTCTCTACGCTGATATGAGTCTGTCGCTGGTTCGCCCTTTCTGCCTTGAAAAGATGGATGAAGGTCTGTTGCCGCAAAAGTGGATGGGACAGCGAATATACCCGCTGCCACAAGAGGCGGGATGCGATGTTGACTATGCATGGCAGGTGCCGGTAGTCGAGTGGTGGCTAAAAACGTATGGGGAATATGGCTTTGCCTCGGAAGGGGATATGAAAACGTGAAGCATGTCGCTAAGTTTATTACTCAAAGAGTTCGTAAGATTCTGGAAAAGCCTCCTAATCAGAAAAAGAGGAATGTTACACTCAAGACACCTGAGTATCAGAATCGCCATGCTGGGAGGGATTTCCTTATCCTGGCAAATGGCCCTTCGTTGCGCTTGTGCGTCGACCAATTAAAAGAATTCGCCGATAGTGTTAATCCAATTATTATGGGCGCTAATTACATCGATGATCTTTTTGTGCCCGATTATCATGCTTTCACCAACCGTAAACGATTTTGTACGTATGTGAATACTGTTCATGAACAGAGCAACCTACTTGTAAGCCCATATTTTATGGTTGAACTGGTGCAAAACTTCTGGAAAAGATCCTACGAAGAAATATCGTTCTTTGGTGTGTGGCCTGGTGATAAAGGTCAGATGTCGATTCGGGACGGTATTGTTTATTTTGAAGGTGCTATGACCAGTCAATTGTTGATTGGTTTGGCAGTTGTTATGGGAGCCAGAAAAATCTATCTTGCAGGTTTTGATGGATACAAACAGAATGTCGAAGCAAATTATCACTATAAAGAAAACAATGATTATAAGACTGACTGGGAGTTCTTGCAATTAGCCAACCAGAGAACACAAGAGGTGCTCGACAGCATTCGTGATGATATCCTTGATGGAGACGCCAACCGTCTTTCCATCATCACACCTACGTTGTTTACTGATTATCAAGTTTCAGTATGGTGACGTTCAATGACAGGCTTTTGTGGGTGTTTTAATGGCTAGTTCCAAAGTAGATGATGTAACACTTCTCAAGCAGATGCGCCCAAAGGATTTATCCTTAAAAATTGATCAATTGCGTAAGGAGGGAGCTACCCTCTATTACCAGCGTGAATATAAAGAGTTTGTTGATGTAAATTGTCCCGCTTGCCAGGGAGAGGCCAAGGCTCTTTGGGGGGAGAAATATAGCTTCAAACATCAAAAATGTCGAGAATGTGAAACAGTGTATGTTTCGCCACGGCCAACGCAAGAACGCCTTTTTCAATATTACCTTAATTATGAGGCTCCTAAAATGTGGCGTGATGTAGTGCGCGCGACAAGTGAGACTCGTATGGTTACACAATATGAACCGCGCGTACGCGCCTTATCTGCAGCGATTAATAAAGCTGGGGCAAACCGGAATCATTTTTTAGATTTTGGCGCAGGTGTAGGCGGTTTTGCTCAGGCTGTCAAAAGGAGTGGATCTTTTGGATCAGTGGCTGTATTTGATCCAGATTCTGAAGTAACAACCGCAGTATCTTCCAGTGATATTGAAGTATATTCAGGGACAATTGAAGATCTTCCAGATTGCTATTTTGATGCTGTATCAATGAATGATGTGATTGAACATGTTTTCGATCCTGGTGATCTACTCAAATCGCTTCATTCGAAACTGACTGATAATGGCATACTATTTATTGTAACCCCCAATAGCGCAAGTATTGAGTATGATCTACTGAATACTAAGAGTCGCTCCGTTGGTCCGCCAGAGCATATGCAATATTTTCGGCCATCGTCTATTTCATTGCTGCTTAAAGACTCATTATTTTCTTTGATTGACGTAAGCACTCCAGGTGAGCTTGATGTGGAAATATTAAAAGAGGCGATAGCAGACAAGCGATGTGAATTGAACGCTACGACGAAATTTCTCAAAAATGTATTTGATAAAAAAGACGTAGATATGGACGAGGCACTTCAGAAATTTATAATGGAAAATAAACTATCATCACATATGGTAGCAATTGCTCAGAAAGTCTCATGAAGTGGAATAGAAAATGTATGGTCCACAAGAACTTGGATCATCACCGAGAAAAACTAGAGGTGAGAAATTAAAAAGCCATGGTGATACGTATGAATCCATCTCTTCTGAACATACAAAGGGAGAAAAATCCAAGCGGTGGTCGTGATAAATATATGCGTCTTGACAAAAATGAACGGACCGTTACTTTGGAGAGCGAGTTGAATGAAGGAATCATGGAGCACCTGAACTCGACTTCTTTGACTGTCTATCCCGAGATGGACGAAATTCAATCCATTATCGCCAGAAAAACGGGTGTGGAGGAAGAATCCATTCTGCTAACAGCTGGCTTGGATGCCGGTATCGCAATGTGCTTTCATTCATTTGTTGAAGAAAATACAGAGGTAGTTTTTCCTGCACCGACTTTCGCCATGGTTGAAGTATATGCACGTCTTGTGGGAGCTAAACCAACGCCTGTTCGCTATGACGATACGTTATCGCTTGATTGTTCTCAGATATGTGAATCAGTAAATAACGCTACGCGCCTTGTATATATCGCAAACCCTAACAGCCCTACTGGGACAGAATTATCCATAGATCAGCTACATAGCATACTTAAGGTCACCGAAGAATTGGGCGTGGTCACTCTTATTGACGAGGCATATTTCCCATTCCATAAAGAAACTGCCCTTCCCTTGACAAAAATATACTCGAATCTACTTGTGGGAAGATCATTTTCAAAAGCAATGGGGCTTGCAGGTGTGCGGGGTGGGTACTTATTAGGCAATCCTGATATGATTTCATTGGTCGCTCAATGGAGGCCTATGTATGAAATTAACACGCTGGCCGTAGTAGCCGGGATCGAAGTTATGAAACGGTGGAATGATGTGGAGCGGTATGCTTCGGAAGTTCGAACCACTAGGAAATGGTTTCAGGATCAGCTTAAAGCGCGGGGCTTTATTACTCCGCCGTCGGCGACAAATTTTATCTTGGTGAAATTTCCCGGAAGGCTTATTAAAAATGCGGTAGATTACTATAAATTAAAGGGAATACTTATTAAATCTGGAGGTAGGATAGCGCCACTTTGCGAAATGCTTAGATTTACTATTGGCTCTAGTGATCAAATGAAAAATTGTCTTGTGATCTTTGATGAGTTTTGTAGTAGCAACCTTTAGAAAATAACTTAAATAAAAAAATAGTAATTGGGCTATCAGTCAGATAAATATCTTGGCTGAACCAATTAAATAGATGGTATGTTTGCATATATCAATAAGAAATATGGGCTCGATTGGCTGGGCCACAACTCGGAGAAAAAGTGGGTCATGGAATTCGCTGATAAGTGGCCGCAACAGATAAGTCTACCCGATAAGATCGCCACCCATCCAACCAAAATGGATTATGAAACAGCGGTTGTGCTAAAAAAGAGTGGCTGCTATACAGTCCAGTTAGGAGTTGAAAGTATTTCAGAAGAAGTGCGTGAAAAGATTTTTAACCGCAGAGAGGATAACGATAGCATCCTTAGCGCATGCAAGGCTATGGATAATGCCAGTTTACGATACACCATTGACTATATTATGGGGGCTCCTTTACAAAGTGAGGCGGAGTACATAGCCGCCGCTAGGTTTTTCATGAACTTAAAAAAATGTATCAGGATTACCTCTTTTATCATATCGTTTTTTCCGAACACTCCGCTAGTTGAGGTTGGTAGGTAATATGGCATGCTCGATGCGGATAAAATCGATAGGCTCAATAATGGGCAGGACCCCAACTTCGTCACCGCTGGGTTGGTCCTTGATAAATCAAAGGTCCTTGCTCTAAACATGTGGCGATTCTATTTCAGACTTATCCCAATTATGCCAACTGTCATCAATCAGTTTTTACTTACTAACGTTAGATTCAAAAAACTAAGGTTTTTACCGATTGAGACCCTAAACATGGTCATCGATGTGGTAACGTCGGTTCTTACCCGGGATTACGTCGCCCTCGGTTACCTGCGTTTATACATTTGGAAGATAAAGAAAGTGATTCGGCGCAAATTGTTCGGCAATAGCCATCCGAAGACTGTTGATGCCGTTGCTGACGTTTTTGCTGTTTCTCACAGTGAACGGTCCCCAAAATAATTTATTATGAAAGTAATCATTCAGATACCATGTTACAACGAGGAGGCAACCCTTCCTTCTACCCTGGCTGACTTGCCGACGGAAATCGATGGAGTGGATATAATCGAGATTCAAGTCATTGACGATGGCTCGACTGATCGGACGGTGCAGGTGGCGCGGGAGCATGGGGTGCACCATATTGTTTCCTTCAAGCAGAACCGGGGATTGGCCGCCGCGTTTAAAGCGGGGATTGATAACGCTCTACTTAATGATGCAGACATTCTAGTTAACACAGACGCAGACAATCAATACAAAGGGAAATTTGTGCCTGACCTAGTGGCTCCGATAATCTTATGCTCAGCAGATGTTGTTGTTGGCGCAAGACCAATAGACAACAACCCACAGTTTTCACCAATTAAAAAAATGTTTCATAAAATTGGTAGCTGGGTGTTAAGGAGTGTGTCCAAAACAAATGTTCCAGATGCTGCCAGCGGTTTTCGTGCCTATAGCAAACAAGCGTTACTGCAAACAAATATATTTTCAGAATTCTCATATTGCATGGAAACTCTTATTCAAGCTGGTCTACATAACCTTAAAATTACATCAGTGCCGATTGAGGTGAATTTTGTTACACGTCCATCGAGACTTTTTAGCAATATTGCGCAATATATCTTCAGCTCGGGTAAAACAATTATTCAGATATTCTTGCTTTACCGTTCCTCCTTTTTCTTTACAGTGCTTGCAGTTGCCACATTTTTTGCCGCCAGTTTACTACTGGCCCGCTATTTACTACTCATACTCTTTTTTGGAGGAGTGGGGAGCCATTTCTGGCCCTCGATCGTTTTAGCCGGTGTTCTGCTTATGTTCACAGTCCTTTTTTACATGACGGGTGTTCTTTCTTCACTTATTGCATCAAATCGTGTCTTGTCCGAGGAAATCCTCTATCGTTTAAGACGTATGGACAGCAGACCAGCTTTTAATGATAGTAAAGAGGAAAAAGAAGAGAGTTCGGTAAAGTGATATGTGTGGTGTAGCTGGCCTAATTTATCCCGGGGTGAACTCAGACCCACGATCTGTTCTACGATCAATGCTCGCAACAATGAAAAGCCGCGGCCCTGATGCTGAAGGGGTCTGGCTCGGGCAGAATATTGCTTTGGGGCACGTTCGTCTCAAAATACTAGATCTATCAGATAAGGCTAACCAACCGTTCACCGACGGGACTGATGTCCTCGTATTTAATGGTGAGATTTTCAATTATAGAGAACTGAGAGATGAACTAAAGGGGTTTTTTCAATTTGAAACGCACTCTGATACAGAGGTTCTCTTTCGCTGTTTACAACAGTGGGGAAGTGATGTCGTAAATCGTTTGCAGGGGCAGTTCACCTTTGCTTTTTATCGCGACTCAGAAAGATCATTGACTCTGGCGAGAGATCATATAGGTATTACGCCACTTTATATACGCGAAACAGCCGATGGACTTTTTGCTTTTGCCTCTGAAATAAAACCTCTTCTCGAATTGGGACGAACAAAAATCGATACTCAGGCCATGATTGATTATCTTTATTACAGGTATAATATTAACAATAGGCGCACTCTTTTTTCCGACATTCACCGTTTTCCACCCGCTACCATCATGCGCATAGACCTAGATTCCGGCAAAAAACAATCGTATCAATATTGGCGTTTGAATTTCACTGATCTCCAAGTTGATGATTATCATCAAAGCTTTGGAGATGTTTTTGAAAAAGAGATTACTCAACAAATCGCAGCTGATGTGCCCGTTGGTATGTTTTTAAGCGCTGGAATTGATTCATCAGCTCTACTTGAGGGGTTTTTAAAGAAATCCAATGATATTGAGTCGTTCACCATCAGCTTCTCTGATAATGACGATGATACCTTGAATGCATTAGAGCAGCGCAGGCAAGGACGAGCCAAGGGCCAGATCGTCCGGTTTGCCGAGAGCCATTATGAGAATCTTGAACAAGCGCTTTTCATGCTCGAAGAGCCGTTCGGTGATTTGATTATCTGCGCCAATTATTTGTTGGCACAAATGGCGTCTGATCGAGTGAAGGTTGTTCTATCAGGCGAGGGGGCTGATGAAGCATTCTTTGGTTACGATCATCAACGAGCTTTCCAGAAAATCATAGGAGGTGGATTTAAATCATTCTTTATGCGGTTGGGCGTTCAGTTGGCCCCTGTTTGGGCGTTAGATAAACTTGCGCCCTATCCGGGCAAGTTCGGAGATCAGGAAAAGGCACGTTTAGTCCGTATGATGAAAAAGAAGGACAGGCCGGTTGATAGTTTCTTGGAAATGATATCGCTATTCGAAACTGAAAGGCTGCGCAGTCTTATCAAGGATGGGATCCCTGATACTGCTCCTATCCGAACTATATTCGAATCGGAATCATTTATGTGGAGGGCATTAATACGATCTGAAATTGAGCAATTGACAATGACAGTAAATTTACTAAAGCAAGATCGCTTTTGCATGGGGTTTTCGCTCGAAGGTCGAGTTCCTTATGTGTCACGCAATATGCTCGAGTTCGCAGCCTCACTACCAATGAAGCTTCAGACGAGTCGAGAAGTGAAGCCACTTCTACAAACGTACGGCAAAATGACTCGCAAAAAGCAGGCGTTTTCGTTATTGTCTTCAGCCTCCTATCTCAACACTCTCACCAACATGATGGACACCTATGTCACAAGAGAAGCCATTGAAGGGCTAAAACCTATTAGGTGGGAGGGCGTTATGCAGGTACGCCAAGAACTTGCCAATGGTGGAGTGTTGGCTGTGAAACGCGCCATGACTCTCACTGTGCTGGCTGCTTGGTGGAAAACATTCCATCAGTATCTCCATTGAGACTAGCTTACTTGATTTTATTCAAGGGTATTGCAAGCCGTTACATTCTGCAATACAACATAATGTTTAATGAAATCTGATTTGATGAAATGACTAAATGGGAAAAAATCATGTGGCGGTAGTTTTTGAAGAAGCCCAGGCATTGATGGTGCATCGTATTGAAGAGGGCATTCCACGGGCGTTATGCCTACTCGACAAGAATCCAGTCTCATCTAGCTATGGGTGCTTCGATAGGCGCTACTGGCAATACAAAATGACCGACTTTCCCAGCGGAATGCAACAAGAGCTTATACGGCCCCTCGCATGGATTCACGCCCGGGACACAAAGGTAGGAGGTCGCTACGGTGGAGAGCGGGCGGCCGATATGATCCGTGGAGCCATGACCTATTTCGCCAGAACTATCCACAAGGAAGGCGCCCTCGACGATTATTTTCCCTACGAACGGGCTCTAGGAGCCACCGCCTATAGCGCCACTGCCCTGATAGACGCAGCACTGATCACCGGAATTTTACCGGATGAAACGATGCACGCCCTGCAAGTCACTGGTCGCTTTCTTGCTGCCAGTAAGGAAGCTGGACGTCTTTCAAACCACTTAGCCATTGCCGCTTGCGCTTTGGGTGATTTGGCTGAATTGACCGGTGATCATAGCTGGATGGACGTTTCGGATACTTTAGTAACACGCCTAATAAATGAGCAGTCTTCTGAAGGATGGTTTATAGAGTACGAAGGTTGTGATTTAGGTTATCAATCTGTGACACTTGAATTTTTAGCTCGGCGCCATCGTCGTCTTCCGACTTCCGAGACCAAAGAGGCGCTCCAACGGCAATGCTCCTTTCTCGTAGAGTTTGTCCATCCAGATGGTTCGTTGGGCGGGGAGTACTGTTCTCGGAACACATACAATTTCTATCCTGGTGGGGCGGCAATAATCGGCGGTGAAAACCGTGATGCAGCGGCGATCTTTGCTGGCTATCTCAATGGAATCACTACTGGCGCCGAAAATCACCTCGAAGACGATGGCGTATTCGGGCATATGCTTTCTAGCTACACTACGGTTGCTCAGTGCAAGTCTTTTGATATTCCGCCCCTCCCTGAAGGGCCACCCAAAGATGGCTTTACAGCATACCCTGAATCAGGATTCTATACAGCTAGAAGCGGTCCAGTGATTCTCTATGGCAATATAAACAAGGGGGGAGGCTTTAAAGCGTTTTCCCAGGGCGCTCAAATTCTCTCCGACACTGGTTTTGTCGGAGAAATTGGTGATGGCACTATAGTTTTTCAAAACAAGCCAGGAATATCAACTGGTTCTGTTGGCGATGACGTGGTAAAAGTCGAGGGACACCTCATGCGATATTCATCCAAACGCCTTTCGATGATCGCAATGATCGGGCTAAGATTTTTGGCATTATTGTTTGGACGGTTCTCATGGTTCAGTCATGCCGTGCGCCGTTTAATGCAAGCGGCGCTTATCTATAACAAGGATTCGTTGGATGCTCCTTTTCGAAGGACCATCACACGCTCTGAGTGGGGATTCAAAGTTGAAGATATGGTTCGTCCCCCTGCAGGAGATTATTTTATACAACTCTGGCTGGCCTCAGACTGCGTAAATACTCATGTTGTGACCAGCGACTCGTATCAAAAAACGAACTTGGAACCATGGAGGGTAATATCAAACGAACCAGGACCAGATGGCTTCATTACCGAAACAACACGGCTTGAAGCGAAGGAAAACTAATGATTAATCCGATGAGTGTTAACGTCAACACCCGTATCCGGTGGGAGGCTATAAAAGATATGGCCCCATTCTCAGATTTGGCCGGAAAAACGGTTCTTGATATCGGAGCTGGCCTCGGCTATTTTACTGAGCGGTTTTTGGAAAGGGGTGCAAAAGTCACAGCACTTGACATTGATCGACAGGCGCTTCGCTTTGTAAAAGAAAATCTCGGTGTTCCAACCATAGTTCTCGATATCGAACATGACACACTTCCTGAGGCCGCTTTCGATGTCATATTCATTGGTGAAGTGATAGAGCACGTCCACGAGCCGGATACCGCTATAGCGGCAGTGGCGCGAGCTCTAAAACCAGATGGGAGTATTGTCGTTACCACTCCAGCGCTTGAAGGGATATTGTCTTATTCGGCAGGTAAACAATTAGGTCATAATCATGGGGGACAAAAACACGAGCGTGTTGGCTTTGCCGCTGAAGAACTGGCCAGTATGATAGAAAGCGTTGGATTGACGGTGAAGATCCAAAAATCGTGTCTTTACGTTTTTGCAGAACTTTTCATGCAGCTTACGAAGGTAGGTTTTCTCATCTTTGGTAAAGGCTACGAGGGTCAGTCCGACGTCCTTGCAAAAAGTAGTGGCCCTATGTACAGGGCTTTCCGCGTGGTATTTGCGGTTGCTTGGCCTGTTATTTTGATCGGCGAGGCCATTGCCGAATTCTTGGGAGTGAATGGACATTGCAACGTCTTGGTCGCCAGCAAACAGGATGAAATGGAAGGCGCGTAAAAAACGATGCGAGTTCTCCTTATCAATCCGTACATCCCTCTTGCTAAGTTCTACGGCGCCAAATACGAACGTTTTGGGGCTGTTCTTCCTCCATACGGACTTTGCTGCATCAGTGGCTACGTCAATAAGTTCGGTGGTGATGTTAGCGTTATCGACGCCAATAAGGAACGGATGTCTGTGGCTGCCACTGCTCGCGCGGTTGCCGATGGCGGTTGCGGCCTTGTTGGGATTTACTCGACCACACTTGGGTATACTGAAGCGAAGAAGCTGGCCCAGGCTATCCGTAAGCTGGCTCCTGGCGTTAAGCTCATTCTTGGTGGTCCGCATGCCATTGGCCAAAAGGGTCAAGCCCTAGAAAATGAGTCGGCCTTTGATTTCGTCTGTCTTGGTGAAGGCGAGTTTACAACACGACGCTTGATCGATACCATTGAATCAGGTGGGGACCTGGGATCAGTTACTGGCCTTGCTTGGAGATCCCCTGCAGGAGTAGTTGAAAACTCAATTTCCGAGTTCATCGCAATGGACGATTTGGTCAGTCCCTCGCGGGAATTAGGGGATTTTGCGGAATATCGGCAAAAAGCATTCTCCTATAGGAGAGTTCCTTTCACCATCGTTCAGACAGCCCGAGGGTGCCCGTTTCAGTGCGTCTTCTGCTCCTCTCCGACGTATTTGAAGACTATTCAGGGCAGTAAGATTAGATCACACAGCATTGAATGGCTCGATAACGAACTCGATTACCTTGTCAACCATAAAGGAATCCGTGAAATATATTTTGTCGACGATACTTTCAACCTGAAGATAAAAAGAGTCGAAGCGATATGCGATTTGATTTTGAGGAAATACCCAAAACTAATATGGTCATGCAACTTCGAAGTTAACATTGCCACGAAAGAGCTGCTTGCCTTAATGCAGCGCGCCGGATGCTGGTCGATCATGATTGGTGTTGAATCCGGGAGCCAACGCATTCTGGATACGATAAAAAAGGGCATTAAGGTGGAGCAAGTACTCAAGGTTTCTGAATGGTGCTATAACCTTGGTTTAATGGGTAGGGCCAGCTTCATTATCGGTAATCCAGGTGAGACCACTGAAACCGTAGCTGAGACGATAGCTCTAGCTCGGAAGATCACATTCCCTTTTATTACCTTTTCATTGATGACTCCATTTCCTGGCTCCGAGTTCTTCGATACCGCTCCACAATACGGTATCGTCAATTACAACACCGATAGCGCATCCCTATCGACTGTTAGTTTCACTCCGCATGGTCTAACTTCAGCATTTTTGAAAGAAAGCCAAAGGTCGGCTCATCTTCAGGTTTATCTCGATCCTATTAAAGGAGTCAAATTATTGGCATATCTGAAAAAAACACAAAATCGTGAATTCATGTATCATCTTTTCAAGCAGATAATAATTAATAGATAAACTAATGCCAAAGAGTCTGTTGCATAAGTCCTGTTTAGTCGACTATTATTTGTAAAAATAGGTATACGTGACCACACCAACATTACGGGAAGATGTCATGTTCTATAACTTCATTAATTCAAACAGGAATAAGATAAAATGAAAAGATTGTGTAAGAGGTGCAAATGAGCCTGGAAATGATTAAGCAATGCTTCCTCTACTGCGTGAAATGACTATTATGTTAAGCTCGCTTTACGGATGGTTAACAGCGTGAGCGTAACCAGATCGTCTAACGTCAGTTCCGAGGAGAGCGCATATCTGGCAAGCGAATACGCCTCCATTGAGATGGACAGTACTCCTCTCCACAAGTTTTTAGAGGAGATTTATGACACGCTGGTGATGCAAGCTAAGCTCAGCCCCAACGATAGTCTTCTAGATATGGGATGCGGACGCGGCTATTTTCTGGAATATTTGAGACTTCTGGGTTTTCAACATCTCGCCGGTATCGATCCTTGCGACCCACTCGTCGAGCAAAGAATCTTCGCTGATGTACAGCCCGGGAGCTTCGAAAATAATTCCTTTGATTACCAGAGTTTCGATGTTGTGATGACCTCTCACACGCTTCACCACCTTGCAGACCCATTTCCCATAACTGCGGTAGAACAGATGCTCTCGCTTGCCAGGCGTTACGCGGTAATTATTGAAATCAATAACACAAACCTGCCTATGTTCGGCGTGTCGATTTGGAATCGCAAAGTCGAAACCAATGCCTGGCGCTATAATCTGAAGAGGGCGCGTCGTTTGTTTGAAAGTGCCGGAGGTGAAATCATCTATGCGGCACATATGGCCTGTGGTTACATTTCGGGCGACTCGCTATTCCATAGGGCGCTGGCGTTGACCGGTGCTCGGCCTTACAATATAGTCATCGCTAGGTCGATAAAATGAGTCGCCCTTGCCCATTATGCGATGCCAATGAGATAACCATGCTGGTTAATAATGGCATGGATTACGAATACGGAGTTCCTTTTAAAGCGGATGTGGTCCGTTGCTGTGTATGCGGCTTGGCATGGCAAGAGCCGAGGCCTACTATCAAGGATCTGCCGGACTACTACCCACCGGAATACAACAATTATTCGAAACCACGAGGTCTTTTACTGCGGACGTTGTTCCATCTATACGAAAAACAAAGTGTAGATGAGGTGGTTAAACTAATAGGGCGCACCGGCCATATTCTTGATGTCGGCTGTGGATCAGGGCTTTATCTCGACACACTCAAGCCCCACGGAGACTGGGAGCGGATGGGACAGTTTCCCGAGTTCACAAAAAACTACTCAGGATGTTTAAGCGCCACTGATCATGGTTTTATAGAAAAATATCTCACTCATGCATCTGCCCAGAATGCGTATCCAATCCGTCTTGATGATAATTATAGGCCCATCAGCAAGGACGGAGATGGTATTGGAAATGTGTATGTCAAAGACTAAGCGAATTGAGACCAAGCGACTGTTTCTTATTCCCTTTACAGACACACATCTTACAGAGAGATATGTTGGTTGGCTCAATGATGGTGCTCTGTTGCAATACAGTGAACACGGGTTTACAAAACACACTATCTTGTCCTGCAAGGAATTCATGAAATCGTTTGCAAATAGTCCTAATTATTTTTGGGCGACACATGTGAAAGGTGAGGAAAGCGAAATTTCACATATAGGTAACATGACAGCGTATGTTAATCCCCACCATAAGTGCGCCGATATTGGCATTATGATTGGCGAGAAAAATGCCTGGGGTAAAGGATATGGAAGGGAGGAATGGTTGGCGGTGTGTGATTACCTTCTGCGCCATGAAGGATTGCGCAAAGTGACTGCCAGCACCCTTTCGGTTAATATTGCAATGCAGAAAGTAATGAACTCTATTGGTATGCGACTTGAGGGTGTACAGCAACAACAGTGTATAGTTAAGGGAGAAGAAGTAGACAAGATTTACATGTCCCTGTTTCGAGAAGAATGGCTTAAGGATAACCCAAAATCACACTTTAAATTAATTTAATTCTAAAGAAAATTAAAACTATCAATCACGAGTCAGGAGGAAGCAAGTTTGATGAAAAAAGGTGATGTGGCGGTTGTTTTTGGAGGCTCCGGCTTTTTGGGGTCATATGTATGCAAGGCGCTTGTTGAAAAGGGTTTGAACGTAAAGATCTTTGATACGAGCGAACCACCATTTCAATCTAAATGTATGGAATATTATGAGGGCGACATTACACATAGGGAGCAAGTGCTAGACGCAGTTAAGGGCGCTCAGTATGTCTATAATTACGCTGCTATTGCCGATCTGAAAGAAGCTTTAGCTGATCCGGTAAAAACATGCGAAATTAATGTTCTTGGCTGCGTGCATACCCTGGAGGCGGCCCAATTGGCTGGTGTGAAACGATATATATTCGCTTCATCTGTATATGTTTATAGTGAGTCAGGAGCATTCTATAGGGCAAGCAAGCAGGCAGCAGAGCGATTCATCGAAGTTTATGAAGACAAATGCGATCTTTCCTTTACGATATTGCGCTACGGATCGCTCTATGGACGAGGAGCCGATATACGCAATGGGGTATACAATATGCTCCGGGGAGCTCTTTTAGATGGCAAAATTGTCTATGCGGGCAATGGTGAGGAGTTGCGCGAATATATCCATGTCGCTGACGCAGCGGCACAGAGTGTTGAAATTCTAAGGCCTGAATATGAAAACCAGCATATTGTGCTGACCGGCCATGAAAAAATGCGTATCCGTGACATGGTACATATGATCCAGGAGTTATTGCCCTCCAAGGTCACAGTAGAGTACAAAGGGGATTTACGCGATCCGCACTATTCGGTGACGCCCTATGCTTTTAGCCCACGGGTCGGCAAAAAGTTGGTTGTGCCGCTCTACACCGATATTGGGCAAGGGTTGCTCGACTGTATTAAGGAAATAGATGAAAAACGTCATTATGAAGAGCATGGTGAAAACGAACCGATAAACATTCGGTATGACTGAGATGACAAAACGTATCCTTATAACAACATCCTCTTTCGGGGAGTTCGATCGCACTCCCCTGGAACTTCTTGAAGCTGCCGGCTATACATTCGAACTGAATCCTTACGGCAGGAAACTGAAAAAAGAAGAGGTGCTGCAGCTTTATCCTAGGGCTTGTGGTGTCATTGCGGGTACGGAGCAGATTGATGCCGATGCCTTTGCCTGTGCAACGGAACTAAAGGTCATATCGCGTGTGGGTGTTGGTGTTGATAATGTTGATCAGGATGTGGCTGCCGCGCGGGGTATAACTGTCTGCAACACTCCCGATGGCCCAACCATGGCAGTGGCAGAGCTGACCATCGGGGTCATTCTAGATCTTTTACGTCATATTGCTGAGCAAGACCGGGATATCAGGCGCGGAGTATGGAAAAAGCGAATGGGTCGGCTTCTGGGTGCTCAGAAGATAGGTATTGTGGGAATGGGTCGCATTGGTAAAGCCGTGGCGCGTCTGATAGAGCCGTTTGGTTCAACTATCGTTTTCTATGATCCTTATGTTACCGATAGCACGCTGCAGCAGATGGAATTTGATGAATTGATTCAATGGGCCGATATTGTGACAGTGCATATGTCTGGCTCTGAATGCCTGTTTGGCGAAAAGCAGATTGCCGCCATGCAAAACGATGCAATCCTGGTGAATCTTTCCCGGGGAGGTATTGTCGATGAGCAGGCTTTGGCAGTGGCGCTTGAGCGAAATGAAGTGGGAGGCGCCGCTTTGGATGTCTTTGAGGAAGAGCCGTACAGTGGCCCATTGGCGAAGCATTCCGGCGTGCTATTGACACCGCATATTGGCTCATACGCCAAAGAAGCGCGAGTAAAGATGGAAGTAGATTCCGTTCGGCATCTGCTTGAGACACTTAAAGATATTTAAATTGAACAAGTCTGTCATTAGCCGAGAGCATCAGAGTAACAACGTTGCGCAATGCAAACCAGCGGAGAAGAGACGTTCCGCGTTGGTGATTGACGCACTATTAGTGATGGCCATCATCTTGTCGTGCCTCTTCTTTCGAGTAGTGGTAGAAGAACAAGAAATTAAACCCTTTGAGATTATTCAATCGGCGAAATGGTATGAGAACAAATGGAATGTTGAGCATTGCTATGCGCGTATTATGAATGAAGGGCAGGCGTACGAGCTATTGCTGCCGAATAATCGTTGGTGTGAAGACTGGAGCCCTACGGCGTTGGGACTCGAGTTTTATTTAGAATTAAAGTATGGGGTCATTCTGACTTATTACTACCTATTCTCACTCTGCATAGCTGTTTTCTTTTGCTTGGGGAAAGTACTGTTTCGTTCAAAGACCGCTGGGGTTATGCTGGCGGTGCTCATTGGGTTTTCATCACACACAGAATATTTTTCTGGCTGGTGGCCTTCCTACTTCTATCTCATCAATGCTTATATTGCCATATCTCTCATTGCTTTGTACCGAATACTACAGCGAGAAACAAAAAATATGGGGTGGTGGTACGCTCTCCTTACCCTCAGCATCATAGCTTTAGGTCATGGTGATTTTTGGTGGGCGAATTACGGAACCGCTCTGTTTATCGGATTATCCATCGTAGGGGCCTACCAGGCGTTCTATAAATTGGAGCGAGGGCCACGCCTCTCTTCCATCGCAATATCCTGGTTTATTGTAGCGTCAGAGTGGGCACTCCATATTGTGACTCGAGCGTTGTACGTACATAGTCATCACAGGTTAGGCCACGAAGAAGAAATGATCTTTCGCTATAATCATACAATTCTCATGGTTGAAGATTTTATATCGAATATATTTACCTATATATATGTGACGGTGGCAAACTTCCTGCCCACACAAGTTATTGCCTCCAACTCCTTTGAGTTGGGACCCGATGTCATTATTGCCGGGCAGCATAATTTCTACTTCCCCTTTTCTGAACTTGCACTGCATAACCATCTCTTTCTATGGAGGTATGCTGCGGGAGTTTTTTTCACAATTCTTATTTATATAACCTATCGCACGAGTGTGAAATCATTTAGAGATCCCAAAGAGATCGACATCCTGAAATTGTTTTCTTTAGCGATGGTTTGGTGTGGTATGGCGGTAAATCTACTGATAAAGTTTCGTGGTTATCTTTCAATGCCGCTCGCCTTTGGGTATAAGGTGAATGTGGGGGTTGTGGGGTTAGGCATATATCTCACAATAGTAATTCTTGAGTGGGGTGATAAAATAAAATGTCCCCGTTATTTGCTGGGTTCACTCTATTGTGCGTATCTGGTTTATTTGGCATTTACCAAGCCGTACTACTTTAATCTGTATACCGAATATTTTGGTCTCTATATAGTTGCTGATCCGCTAGACTGGTTTAATAAATAGCTATGATCTTTCTCTCGCACCCCCTATCACCCGCAACGCCTGCCTATGGCAGAACTACCGGCATGAGCGTGGAGACTGCTTCGGCCATCGAGCATGGAGATTCGTCCAATACCCAAAGGTGGACGCTTTCAAACCATCTAGGTACGCATGTCGATGCCCCTAGACATTTCGTTGAGTCGGGAAAGAACATTAACGACTATGACGCCTCATTCTGGCGCTTTACTCATCCTTACCTAGTTGAAGTTCAGGCCATGGTGGGGGAGCTACTTGGTCCTGACCAGTTGAGAGGTAAATTGAGCCGTAACTGTGATCTGCTTCTCATACGGACCGGATTCGAGGATAAACGTAATAGCGAGAGCTACTGGTCCGAAAACCCTGGTTTGCATCCTGATTTGGCCGATTGGCTTAAAGAAAATCATAGAGCAGTAAGAGCTGTGGGAATAGACACCATATCGATCTCCTCCTGGAGTGATCGTCAAACGGGACGACTGGCCCACCGCAGCTTTCTAGGTGGGGATAATCCCATCGTGCTTATAGAAGATATGAAACTGTCGGCCTTTGTAGAATCGATTCGTGAAGTTGTGGTTGCTCCTTTAATTGTAGAAGGAGCCGATGGCGCACCCTGTACCGTATTTGGTTTTACCAAAGAATATGTATAAAGCGGTTATCTTTGATTTTGACGGTGTCCTGTTTGACTCCGTGGGAATCAAGACCGAAGCGTTCCGAAATTTAATGTCTCCATACGGTTGCGAAGTTGCTGACCGGTCAGTCGCATACCATCTCGAAAATGGCGGGTTGTCCCGTTATCATAAGCTCCGACATTTTCACGAAGAGTATGTTGGTGAAACTGTCACTGAAGAGTTTATCAACATCCGTGCAGACCAATTTGCCGCACTTGTTTTGGCGGGGGTTATTGAAGCGCCTTGGATACCAGGTGCCAAAGAATCATTGGATGCGCTGCATGGAACAATGCCTCTTTTCATCTGTTCCGGCACCCCGGAAAATGAACTCAGAGAAATAGTGCAACAGAAAAATATCGAGCACTATTTTGAAGGGGTTTTTGGATCGCCTAAGGAGAAACCGGCAATATTGAATTTTATCGGCTCTTCACTATCGTTAACATCTGCCGAAATGGTTTTTGTGGGTGATGCCATGACGGACTATAATGCTGCCGCCCAAACGTCTGTTCCTTTTGTTGGTTATGGTAAAGAAACATTTGTTGACCTTAAGGTCACTGCTATTAATGATATGAATGAACTGGCCGCTTGTGTGGTTCAAGGAGAGAGTACTGCCCCATGAAGTTTTTTAAGAATCTGATTCGGCACATGAGCAGTCGTGGTGAAATAAAAGCGGAGATAGATCGTTTGCGTCCCTGGTATCAACCGATCGACTTTGGCCATGGCTTGCGCACTCCTGCAACCGACAAAACCGGCGCGCGATTTTCCAAAAAGTCCCTCGATCGTGGAATTGCAAAATGGAAGACCTTCATCGAGCCAAACCTTCCATTTTCCCTTGGGGGAAAACGTGTTTTAGAAATAGGGTGCAACGCCGGCCTTTTCGTAAACGAAATGGCGCAACAAGGAGTCCGTGAGGCGGTGGGTCTTGAGAAGGACGACCATTATTATGAGCAGGCTCTTTTCACAGCGAAAACATTTTCACATCTGAATGATCGACGATACCCTGTGCGGATTTATCAAAGCTCCATGGAAGATTTTGACTATGAAGGGCTTGGCTATTTTGATCTGACTCTAATGCTGCTGGTTATTTACCATATAGGGAAAACCGAAGAGTATAACCATCTGTCACAAGAGGAGATAGTCGATCTTCAGGTAAATACACTTGTACGGGTTTCAACAATTTCTCGCTATATCCTTTTTCAGGGTAACCCGTTGGCCGATGGTGGGCGGGGTAAAGGTATCGCATCGCTCAATAGCCTTGTGGAGAAGGCGGGCCTGAAGGTAGTCAAAGAAACAAAGTATGACCATGATCGGGGCTATGTCCTTTTGACCGAATCACCACGATGCAATCCAGAGAAAACTTACCCGGTCTCACGGATGGTAAATAAGTATTTTAAGAGGGCTGATGAGAGCGCTGAACGTGATCTGGCAGATCGTTATTATCAGAATGGCTCCGATTGTGGTGTTACCGATACTCTCTACTATCGGCTCCGTACTGCCCAAACAGATTGGAACAATCCAGTGGCGGCCCGTCTACCACAGAACCTGGATAATAAACCGGTTTATTGGGTGATGCCATGGTCTGTCAAGCGGCGCACTCTCGCGCCGGATGAGACCGCCAAACGAATCTCAGGGTTTGATATTCTCTGGAAAAAGTATCAGGGGCTGCTCGATTCGGTGGCACAGAAGGGCTTCGATGTA
Source organism: uncultured Chloroflexota bacterium (assembly GCA_913042135.1). Taxonomy (GTDB): domain Bacteria; phylum Chloroflexota; class Dehalococcoidia; order Lucifugimonadales; family Lucifugimonadaceae; genus Lucifugimonas. The sequence continues at coordinate 25,790 of CAJWJL010000008.1, forward strand.
AAGAGGGAGCCTATCCTTGGATTCGAGCTTGTTCACCCAGAGCGGGGTTCTCTATTTCTCTACACCGATGGCAATCAAAGAATGGGCGCCCTTTCAGCCTATGCTGCAAAAAACGATGCGACCATGGAGGTGCCTGTCTTTGTCCGGCAATCATTGCATCGCGAAAAACTGACCAGCTACCCACTGACGAAACAACTGATGGCCGAAGGGCTTTTTACCGAAAAAGATGTTTATGCCTGGTTCGACAACGCTTTTGATGCATTGGGCGCTTAGTTTGTGATGATCGTTTTGATTGCAGGCCCGTTTGGAAGGAGCATATGATCTCGGCGATAACTGTAAAAAAATATGGGCGTTATCAAAGAGGGAGAGAGGAGTGGTAGCTGACCAAAGACCAGTCATTATTTACTGCACAAGTGGTCTAAACTCCGCCATTTATACGATCTGGTCCATACGGTCGCTCCAGCAGTTCGACTATGAGCCAATCGAGGTGATTGTTGGCTCAGCGGAGGAAAAAACTTTCATCGAGAAACATCTTCCCGGTCAGAAGTGCCACGCTGCCGAGGTTGACCTTGGTTCGTTTCGTGGCTTTTCATTTAAGGCGTTCTCTCTTGCAGAGTATTATCCTCAGGCAA
>CAJWJL010000009.1:0-25460 GCA_913042135.1 uncultured Chloroflexota bacterium
CGGCTTGTGGATCGGCCGACAAGATCAATTGGTCAAGGTCAATCGTACGTTTTTTATCTGTATCTCGAACTACTGCGGCTATAAGATCCAAAGGAATGGCACACTCCTTTGACCCATGCCGTGAAACTACGGCCTTAGCCACAGCTGATCCAACAACACCTAATCCAAGCAATCCAATACCGATTGCAGGAACCTTCGCTCCACCAGACATGCCCATCACTATGGTCCCATCTGCTGCATTCCATCCGCCCCATCTGGAACCGGAGTAGGAGTTGGCAATAAAGCTGACAGCCTTATCTGCGCGTTAACCCAGTCGAAAATGGCACTATCAAGAACCATGTGAAGATCAAAATTCTTACGCTCTTCATTAAAGAAAATCGTCATACCTCGAGTCGTAAGGGCTTCAAAATTATCTTCATTAACCTCACGGGCATCTTGTGCTTCGGCTACCAGCATGTAGCTCCACCAGTCAGAGTCTTCAACATATCGGGGTTCACTTAATTGACCAATTGGCAAAAGTCGGTTCCCTTCACCGTCAAGACCAAATAATAAATAATCAATCTCAGGTGTCACACCAAATGGGAACCATCCACGATCCCCAAGGTCACGTCGAACATTTGGATCCTGCGAATGTTCAAGAATCACATTTTCAATAGCATCACCTGTAACCAAGTCACGCTCAATAGCCCGACGCACTTCTGGATCACGATCAAACAAAATGATCTCATAAAGATGAACTTGTGCTTGAACACGCGGTATTTCTTCGGCTACCACCTCACGCAAACGCTCTTTGAACATACTTTTTCGAATAAAATCTCGAAAAACAGATTCATCCATTTCAATTCGGTTAATAAACTGGCGTTTCGCTTCTTCAATATTGTCCTTGTACTCTTGCGATTCTCGCTCGGCAACAGTCTTAGCAACGAAACCTAAAATAGTATTCAAACGATCGTCAACTTCTTCTGAAGAAACACTAATACCGTAGCGAGCAGCCAACTGAAAAGCCAGTTCATTTTCTTGGAGAGTTTGCAATGCGTCGAACAATGAATTCCCAACCTCAAACGGGACCCCTAAATTCTCACTCATCCTCTGGTTGAACCGTATAAAGTTCACCACGTCACCACGTGAATATTCCATACCGGCCACCCTCAGAGCTAACTCACGGGGCGGAAACACGTAATTCTGAAAATAGGCGTACATCGGAATCATCAAAATACCAAATAAAACTACGATCGCAGCGATAATGAACGGGCGGGACTTAATTTGAAGTTGTTGCTTTTCGGCAACCATCTGCCGACGTGTTACGCCACCACGATTCGTAATACTTCGACGACCGGCTTGGTATTCAAGTGATACACCGGCGACTGCTTCTTCCTGTTTTGGAAAGTCGTTAGGGTCTTTGCTCTTATCTTCTTTGGGCATATTCGACGCTCAGTTAATGCATCAGGCGTAATACTACTAAGTATGCGTTCGGCATATGAACTTCGCACTTGCAGTTATAAGAAACTACTTATCTTCTTCACTGTCAGGAGATTCAACATTTGGAGCTTCTTCAGATTCAGATTCCACGTTATCTGAATCTTCTTGATCCTCTTCATCCAGTTTAGCTTCTGTTGTCGTTGCTGGAGTTTCTGATTCCGAATCTTGATCACTATCCGTAACAGATGGCTCGAGATCAACTTGAGTTTTCTCAGTCGATTCGGCGGTCTCATTAGATTCTTCCGAACCGTCAATAGCATCTTCATCTTCTTCACTAATCTTGCTACTTACTGCAACCTGGCCAGTTACGCGTAGGTGATGTGGCGCGTATGGAAGTAACGCCAAATGACGGGCACGTTTGATAGCGATTGTCAATGTTCGTTGACATTTAGCGCAGTTACCGGATTTCTTCCCCGCTTCAATACGTCCTCTATCCGTTATAAACCTACGGATATTAGATATGTCTTTGTAATCGACTTTAGATTCTTTGCAGAAACACTGGCGTCTCCGCCTGCCTCCACGTCGAAATGTTGGGCGTGCACCTTGCGTTGTTCGTGGGCTTGTCATTTTTTACCTCGCGGAACGGACAGCGGAACCATCGGTCTTCATTACCGTACAACCCCGCATGGAAACTGCTACCAGGGCAGTTCCTCCACGTCTTCTGTTAGTTTGTTTTCATCAGGTTCTGCTGAACCTGATCCTTGTGATGTGTAAGATTGCGCTTCCGTTGGAACACCCTCAGTGGTATTTGTCGCGTCTCCACTTGGTGAATCAAGAAAAACAACCTTAAATGCGCGCACTTCTAAGGACGTACGGGCCTCGCCAGAGCTACTAGTGTACTGACGCGTAGACAGTCTACCGTCAACAAAAACCCGACGACCCTTAGATAAATACTGATTTACCGACTCTGCCTGACGTTCCCATGCTGTAACAGTGAACCACTCAGTATCCTCTGTCCACTCTCCATTAGCATCACGCCTGCTATTACTCACCGCTAGACGAAAATTAGTGACCGGCGTCCCACTTGGAGTGTAACGCATTTCAGGGTCAGTTCCTGCCCGTCCGATAAGGAGTATCTGATTAAGATTCAATTACATTGATCCGTTGCTTGCACATAACAGAAAGTGCTATTGTTCAGGTTCTTCGTCAGCAATCGCAACAGGGTTTTCATCACGAACCAACAAGTGCCTGATAATCGATTGATCAGCATAGATAGCGCGTTCAAAATCCTGAGCCTGCCGTCCATCTATTTCAAAGTTTGCCTGAAGATAATAACCCTCGCTGTTTTTCTTAATAGGATAAGCGAGCGCACGCTTGCCCCAAATATCAGTACCAGTTACCTCGCCGCCGGCATCAATAACAAGCGAGGTGATTTTTTCAATAGACTCAGTGCCGTGCTCTTCATCAACATCACCACCAAGAATCCAAACCAATTCGTACTTTCTCAACAGTCCACCATATTCTTCTAAAAATAATGCGAAACCTTGCCATTCTACCACGTCAAAACGAAGCATCTGTATAGGTTTCAGGCAACAATTCCGATGCTTCTTTGCCAAATATGAGAATTAGCTAGTAAATCATGCTAAAAATCCAAGCCCGGAACGGGAAAACGAGATGAGAATTTGGCGACTTCAACCCCAATATTAGCTAACTTAACTTCATCATCACGAGCGTCAAGCGCCTCAATAATGTACCCCGCCACATTTTCCATATCTTCAGCTTTTAGATCCCTTGATGTCAACGCAGGAGTGCCTATCCGAATTCCCGAAGTAACCATCGGTGATTCAGGATCAAACGGAATTGTATTCTTGTTTACCACAAGGCCAGCGGCTATTAGAGCCTCTTCTGCTTGACGACCCGTCATTCCGATTGATCGAGTATCAACCAATAACATGTGATTCTCTGTACCGCCTGCCACAATTCGTAAGCCTGCTGTCGATAACACGGTTGCAAGCACCTGTGCGTTCTGAACAACTTGCCCAGCATACTTTTTGAATTCCGGCTGCATCGCCTCTTTAAAAGCAACAGCTTTTCCGGCTATTGCATGTTGCATCGGACCACCCTGCATATTTGGAAATACCGCTGAATTGTACTTACGGCTGAGTGATTTAGTCGTCAATGCCATCGCACCACGAGGTCCACGAAGAGTTTTATGAGTTGTGCTAGTAACAATATCGGCATATTCAACTGGTGAAGGATGTACGCCGCCAGCAATGAGTCCTGCAATATGTGCCATGTCAACCAGCAAAGTTGCATTAACCGAATCGGCGATCTCCCGAAATCTCTTAAAATCAATTTTCATGGGGTATGCCGTATAACCAGCTATGATGATTGCTGGCTTGAATTCTTCACACTGATGTTGCACTTCTTCATAATCCAGTGCTTCAGTTTCCGCGTTCACGCCATAAAAGCCAAATTCGTAAAGTTTTCCTGAAAAGTTAACCGGGGAGCCATGAGTTAAATGGCCGCCATGGTCAAGTGACATCCCCATAATCCGATCCCCAGGGTTAATAAGAGAAAAAAATGCAGCCATATTTGCCTGGGAGCCCGAGTGAGGTTGCACATTGACATGTTCGGCCCCGAAAAGTTGCTTAGCGCGATCAATTGCTAACTGCTCTGACACGTCAATATTTTCACATCCTGCATAGTATCGACGTCCGGGATAACCTTCAGAATATTTGTTGGTCAAAACAGAACCAGTGGTTTCTAGTACTGCTGTGCTAGTGTAATTCTCAGATGCAATCATAACGAGCTGATCGCGCTGACGCCTTTGTTCATTTTCAATGACCTGAGCGATCTCAGGGTCAGAACTGGCAACCGTTGACATAATATCTCCGATACAGGATTCAATTACAAAAAAACTACTTGTTTATTTCAGTTGAATAGCTATTAGCTAGAAGTTGTTTAAAAGTTTATATCTAGGGTGAATTATCCGCTGCATAAGCGTCGCATTCCCTGAACATTTACTTAAGCTCGCTATCATAGTTGCAACACAAGGGATTAACACCTAGGATGCCCTAATCCGGAGACCACATGACCCGCAAATTTTCGACGGCCAATCAAATCCCAAAATATGATGTCATCCGCGATATACCAAAACGAGCAATGGTCATCTTTGCCCATCCAGACGATGCTGAAATCGGAGCAGGGGCTACCACAGCCAGATGGTCCTCAGAGGGATGTGAAATTACATATGTCCAGTGCACAACTGGTAGCAGTGGCAGTAACGACACAAAAATGACTTCCAACCGCGTTGTAAGTATTCGCTCAACCGAACAACGTGCAGCCGCAGACATTATCGGCGTAGGCGAAATTATTGTGCTGAATCATCCTGATGGTGAACTCGAAGCTGATCGCATGTTTCTTGGAGAGGTAGTCCACGCCTTAAGGAAATATCGCCCGGAAATAGTATTAACCCACGACCAACACCGAATACACAGATTCCAACATCGTGATCATCGAAACGTCGGAACAACTGTTCAAGACGCCATTTACCCTTACGCTCGAGATCATCTACATTTTCCAGAGCAACTTACCGATGAAATCAAACCCTATAAAGTCGAGCACCTATTTTTTTGGGGTAGCGACCAACCCAATATAATCATTGATGTTACCGATTCTATAAACACAAAAATCGAAGCGCTTGCAAAGCATGAAAGTCAGATTACGGGCTTATCTTTTGGCTCTGATATAGACCTACATTTAAGAGAGCAACACATGGAAGAGGCAAGGAACTATAACTTCGAATACGGCGAAACGTTCCGAATGCTAACTGCACGCAAATAAAAAAAGGGAACACTATTTGCCAAGAGTCGATATTCATACACATATACTGCCAGGGCTAGATGATGGCCCACTTACATTAGAGCAAAGCCTTCTAATGGCCGGTGCAGCCGGCCTAGACGGAACTACCTCGATCGTAGCGACACCACATTCGAGGGACATTGAGGTCGAAAGATATTCCCCTAGCAAAGTTAATGAATTAGCAGATTTACTAAACACATCGCTGCGGAGCGATTCATCAAGAAAGAACGTTCCAACAATCAAAATATTAACAGGAAGGTGTAATCATCTCACTCCTTCACTGCCTGACCTGATCGACGCTGGTAAAGCCACGACTCTCAATCGAACACGCTTTTTATTGATCGAACCACCTTTTGGACGGCTACCTTTTTTTTTAGAAGATGTAATTGGGAGACTCCTAACTCAAAGACTGGTTCCTGTTTTGGCACATCCTGAGAGGAATATCGAATTCCAGCGCAAACCAAAGCGCCTCCAGCGCCTCGTTGAAGAAGGTACAGTAATTCAAATAGCAGCTGGAAGCTTGACAGGACAATTCGGTGATGAAACACGAAAAACAGCCGAACGTTTCATCTTGGACGGTATCGCTCACGTGGTCGCTTCAGAAATGCACTCAAATAAACCACCAAGATCGCCAATCCTCAGCGATTCATTCGACATCGCTGAAAAACTAATAGGTGAAGAGTCGGCGGTTGATTTATTCGAAACCAACCCTGCAATGCTTCTCGAAGGACGCTTACCGCAACAAGACCAAGTGAAAACAGGACAAATCCGGCACAGATGAAATCCAATACCTAATAGGTAAAAATCACTGATGCTCTGGAATGCTTGTAAGGCTTGGGACGCAGGAAACTCGAAAACTATCCTACAGAGAGACCACGTGCGAGTCTTACAACCATAGTTACTAGTGGCTCTAATACACGTCGTAAATAACTTGTAAATCCATACACGGCGATTCCTACCAACGCCCCAGCCACGATATCAGTTGGATAAAACACTCCCACATAAACCCTAGAAAATCCATACAAACTCGCCGCCGCAAATAACCACAAGCCAAATTTGCGATTTACCGTCCACGCAGCCATTGCAACAGCAAAGCCAATCGCAACTGGATTAGCTGGGAATGACGGATCAGTAGGTGAATAGAACAGAAGATTCAACTCATCTGGATGATCTAAAAAAGGACGTGGCCTATCCCAGAGAGAATTGATTAACCATACGACAGCATTTGATATGGACAACGCGCCGATACCCATCAATGCTGTTAATTGATACGTCATGCGCTGAGAAGAAGTTTTCCCAGAAAACCATAAACCGAACATTGAAAGCGAAAATACAAGCGGCATCAAATAATCACTTGCGATCAATCGCATAAGATCATCAAAACTCTTGATGTTCCCCGAAAGGCCATTCAACCAGATCAGCAAACTCGCATCCATCGAATTCATTCAGTTGAACTACCGGAAATGATTTTTATCAAACTCCACCGATCAGCCGATCTAACACGGTCCCTCCAGAACTTACGTGATTCCAATCGAAAATTTCGTATAGAAATCGGCAAATTAGAAAAATAAGAGCGATGCAACAAGCCAGTAAGACCATCTATATCGTCCAATTTTCCATCAAACCTTGATTTTTTTGTATCAGCCTTGACACTTAACGCCCCAAAAACCACAGAAACTGCGAAAGCAGAAATAGCGGCCAATGAAAACCAGATCGCCTGAACCACGCCATCAAGTCCACCATGGATATCGTTAACATTTCGCGCTCCTGCTAATTCATCCCAGCTAGCGGCACCCCACTCACGAGTTGTGGATTCAGCTTGAACACTTCCTGCAGCCCAAGGACCATCTATAAAGAGCGGCTGACCAAAAAAAACGAGAACCCCCGTGATAATGCAAACAAACCCTAACCAACGCGTGACTCGACGATAAGGCGTCAACCACAATCCACGAATTCCCGAACTCGTCACGGCTATCTGCAATGTTCCCAAGCTAGATAGAAACGCAAAAAGAAAGTAATGACTTTCGAATAAATTTCGTACATCACTGGGATTTACGCTCAATTATCAGATCCTTCCCGTGACTTAACAGTTCTGCTTCCCCAAAGGAAATTTCACCACATCATCTAACCACCCGAAGGTGTTACGAATGTACACCAATTAGCATATCTGTCGTTATCACCGACAACCGTTGAGAAATACAAATCCTGAAGCTGCTTGGTTACTGCACCGGTAATACCCGTACCGATAACACGGTTATCCAACTCTCCTACTGATGTGAGGTGCGCAGCGGTTCCAGTCAGGAACACTTCATCAGCTAAATAAAGCTCAGATCGATGAATATGACGCTGAACAACATCCATATTCAACTCATTTTTTGCCAATTGAATGACAGAGTCTCTAGTAATACCTAATAAGCAATTATCTGTCTCAGAAGGTGTACTTATTACACCGTCTCGCACCACAAAAAGATTTTCCCCACTACCTTCAGAAACAGATCCATCCTGATTCAAAAGAATCGCCTCATCATAACCTCCAGCTAAAGCTTCGGACTTCGCCAAGATACTGGTGGTATATAACCCCGCAATCTTCACACCTGTTGGCATCGAAGAATCCATTGGACGTCGCCATGATGATGTTTGGCATTTAAGCGGTCGAGTATTGTCTATATAAGAACCGAATGGCAACATAACCAGCATAAATTCGTCATCGAGCGAATTGAGGTTTAGATTAGCAACCGCTTCCTGACCTTTAAACGCCAACGGTCGGATATATACATCCTCCCGGAAACCATTCTTATCAGCGAGATCAACGGTGATCTGGCAGAGATCATCAACAGAGTACGGAAGGTCAATTCTAAGAATTTTGCAACCGCGCAGAAGGCGTTCATAATGCTCGGCTAATCGAAAGATTGCTATTTGGCCAAGCCGATCATTCCAATTCCCTCGGATTCCTTCAAATACGGAGGTACCGTAATGCAAAGCATGAGTCATAACGCCCACCTTCGCGTCCTCTTGGGGAACTTGCTTCCCACCGAGGAATGCCCAGGCTTTTTGCGTCATAATATTTCTCCTATACCTATATTTGTGACGACGCCCGCATCCATTGAAATAAGAATTTCAAGCCAATGCGGGCGTGTCAGTTCATATATGTAACTGCACTCTAATAAAAATGAAAACAGGTAGTTTATTTGCGTAACCAGTCGCCAATTATACGAGGGACTTGAGTTCCAACAAAGCCCCAAAAAAATAAGTTGGTTATTTTCTCCAATAGCACGTGCCTAGGAAAAAATTACCGGTAAATAAACAAATGGGGTGTTTTCAATATGCAGATGTTACGTTTTCTGAAATGTAATCAAAATTGATATCTTCGCCTAATCCAGGACGAGTAGGCATTGGGATGTTTCCGTCCTCATCCATAGGATCGATAATGCTGTTCAAATGACTTGGAATTTCCTCATAATCAATAAATGGATGCAATAAGCCCCGCTCATACCAACGAGCATTTGAAATTGCTCCTAACACTGCGAGGTTACCTGCTCCACCACCATGAATTTCACAATCCATGTTGAATGACTCAGCTAGATGAGCAATTTTCATGCTAGGCCCAATACCACCTACATCAGCCACTCCAACTCGAGATATATCACATGCCTTAGACGCTATCCATTCTGCCCGCGTATGAAACTTCCCATAGGCATATTCAGGACCAATAATCGGGATATCGAGATTTTCAGCCAACCAACGATAAGATTCCGTTGAATGCTCGTCCATCGGCTCCTCGTACCAGTAATAACCAAGATCCTGGATGCCCCGTCCCAATTCAAGCGCGTCGGTACGCGAATACCAATGGTTTGCATCAAGCATTAATGGAAAATCCGGTCCAACCGCCTCTCGAACGGCCGCGCATGCCTGAATATCCATCTTCACGCTCGGCGCCCATGAAACCGGAGGCATCCACGTGTGAAGTTTAATAGCTTTATAACCTCTGTTAACCATCCATTCAGCGAAATTCCCATAATCGCCTGGAGTAGCGAGTCCACCTGACATCTCATCGCCACACATAGTCGAACCATACGCTGGTACCTTCTCTCTGTACCCGCCTAATAATTTCCAAACCGGAACATTGAGTGAACGCCCGGCAAGGTCCCATAAAGCCATTTCGGCAACTGCCATCGTACGATCCGTGAGACTAGCTCCGCTACCTCTTTGCCACTTCGCAAGGTTGATCCAAAGCTTCTCACGATCCATTGGATCTTGATCGATAAAGACTTTTTTGACGAAATTATCAATCACGTAAGGTCGTAATGACTCAGGCGAACCAAATGCATAGCCTGAATGTCCATCGTCTGCTGTGATCGTGAGCATTGCTTCTTCCGAATCATGCTCAGGTCCAGGGTGGGTGTGACCATCCGTGTCATTAACTTTTTTCGACTTTATATTAAAAACCGTCACAGAAATTTTTTTGATTTTCATCATTACCAACTCCCTCTAATCGAAATTAAACCGAATAGCTAGGACTACGCCAGAAATGGTCTGAGTCTCCATCCTGCACGTTATGCGACCAATCCCTAGAAAACCTGACGCAGGCGGTATTACACCAAACAACTGATCTATCACTCACCAATAACTAAAAGCATTCACCAAAGCCGCCGATTAGGCAATTGATCAACTCCAGGCTTCTGTAACGGGATCAGGGACGCCATCCCATCGACTGGGACCCTGTGCTCGCATCACAGCAATCCTTTTGACAACTTCTGGATTCCCGAGACCATGCAATGGTTTACCTGTAAGAATGTTCACAGCATTCTCCCCCCAGCGAGTTGCGCCAGCAATTCCACTGATGTCCGATGTTCCCGCAACATGGGGGGTGATTGTTAAATTATCTAATTTCAGCAAAGAACTTTCAGCATCTAATGGTTCGATTTCGGTCACATCGATTCCTGCCGCTATAATCTCGCCTGTTTGAAGTGCTTCCTGTAAACCTGCCTCATCCACGATAGGACCTCTAGCGCAGTTTATGAATATCGCCGAAGGCTTCATCTTTCTAAACGCATTAATATCAAATATATGATTTGTCTCAACCGTAGCTGGAGAGTGAACGGTCAGATAGTCAGACTCTGTTAGCAAAGTCTCAAAATCCACCAACTGAACACCAACGAGATCAGCTGTGGTCTGAGGTACATACGGATCATACGCAATGATCTTTTCGGGTCCGAACCCTCTTACCCTGGTGGCAAATCCTTTTCCGATACTTCCAAGCCCGAATATACCAACCGTATTCCCCGCTACACGGCGTAACTGACTGCGCAAGGTATTGATTTCTTTTGGACGATCCGACCAAGCTCCTGCCTTGAGCGCGGAATTTTGTTCAGAAATTTTTCGCGTTATTGACAGCAACATCGCCATAGCATGATCTGCCACTTCACTTGTGTTAATGCCAGGGGTGTTGGTAGCACAGATCCCCAGTTCGGTAGCTGCCTCTAGATCAATGGAATCGACTCCCACCCCGGAACGGCCGACCATCTTCAGTTTCGGTAATGATTCAAGCACTTTGCGAGTCGTATGAGGCACGGTGCCTACCAACAAAACATCAGCTTCTTCTGCAGCTTTAATCACCTCATTTTCGGTCACTGAGGGCATATATTCAACTTCAATTCCCGCTTTCTGAATCACCTCTAATGTCAGATCGCTAGGAGGGCGGTTGTACATTGTGATCACAACTTTAAAAGACACTCGGAACCTCCATAGATTGCTAACGTCACTCTTACGCAAGCAGGTTACCGCAGTTAGATAAACAGTGGAGGTGATAAAAGTGTTGAAGATCACCTGTATAAGGCACACAATGCTTCTGCCCGCATACAGGCAAGCTAAGCAAAAATTAAAACTGGTATTAGGAAATGAACTCAAACATCGACTCGCTTCCGCTCATTGAACCCGGCCGTCTTATGCTGAACATCCCAGTACCGATGCGTGATGGAATAAATCTCTCTGCGGACATATGGTTACCGCCATCATCTCGAGGTAGCGGTCCATGGCCAGCATTGCTATTAAGGACAATTTACGACAACCAGGAAGCTCGTTACATCGGATGGGCTAGAGAATTCACAAATCGCGGTTATGCCGTAATCATGCAAGATTGCCGGGGGCGCGGTGATTCTGATGGAGATTGGATTCCATACGTATGCGAGCTATACGATGGTTACGATACCCATCAATGGATCGGAGAACAGGATTGGTGCGATGGCAATCTCGGGACATTCGGTCTTTCTTATCCAGGATTCACTCAAACACTCCCAGCGACACTACGCTCAAAGTATTTAAAAGCCGTAGCACCAATTGCATCTCAGCAGGATAACTACGGACATCACAGGGTCAACGGTGTCATCCATCACAATGTAGCCTTTGCATTCCTCAATATGCTGGGTCGCTCAATGCAATATGAATCTTTGAAACACTTCGATCAAGATACGTTTTTTTTCGAATTACCTATCGATACGGCGATGGAAAAAGTGTCAAACACCCACCCCTACTACAAGGGCGTTATGGAACACGAACAATATGACGAATGGTGGTCAAGTTATAGTCTCCGAGATAAATACCCCGAAATGGCGATCCCGTCATTGTTCATAACAGGGTGGTTTGATTCATTATCCAACGAAAACTTCAAGCTATTCAATGGCTGGACTAAAAAAGCCAAAACCGAGGACGCTCGTTCCAAAACCAAATTGATAATTGGACCTTGGAGTCATCAAATTGCCCCCTGGGGCAGAGTCCCGATGGGTAAAAATGGCGAATACGCTGATCGCACCTTTGGTAAACAAGCGCTATCGGATGTTATTGAGATGCATATGCATTGGTACGACCAACGGTTGAAAGGCATCGACACCGGCGTAGACGAGGAGGCTCCAATAAAGCTTTTCGTCATGGGAAAGAACACTTGGCGCGACGAATATGAATGGCCTCTAGAGCGCACCGAATGGACCAAATTCTATCTCTCGAGTGCAGGTAACGCCGTTGATGGTGGTGGTGGCCTGCACCCAGAAATCAAAACTAGCGATCAAACCAGCGATAGTTTTATTTACGATCCGGGCGATCCAGTGCCATCACTTGGATCACAATACCAAACATATGATTTTTGCGGTCCACATGATCGTTCTCATATCCAGCGCCGCCCCGATGTCTTGACATTTACAACCGATGTTCTAACCGAGGACATGGAAATTACAGGTCCAATTTCAGCTACGATCTGGGCATCATCAGATGCGAAAGATACGGATTTCACAGCTACATTAACTGACCTCGAGCCGGATGGAAAAGCGATTGCTTTGTGCGAGGGAATCGTAAGAGCAAGATTCCGCAACGGCACGGAAAACCCTCAAATGATGGTACCAGGCGAAATCTACAAATTCGAAATTGATATGTGGAATACATCCAACAGTTTTATCAAAGGGCATCGTATAAGAATCGAAATTTCAAGCTCAAACTTCCCGCGTTATAACAGAAACCTTAACAGTGGGAATCCCATAGCCAGTGACATCGATATCACTCTTGCAAACCAGACCGTGTATCACGGCATTCAATACCCTTCATATATCAACCTACCCGTGATACCAAAGAGATAAAACATGCCAACTTCACAACAGTCCTCCCAACCTACATATGGAGTCCACCTATTACGCGATGTGATGATTCCGATGCGGGACGGCGTTCGACTAGCGACTGATATTTACGTGCCCTGCCACGGAGACGGGACAGTTGTGGATGGCAAAGAAAAAGTACCCGCTCTTCTCGTCCGTACTTCCTACGATAAAACGGCTCCCGAATGGGATGACGTTTTCCCTTACTACGTAAGACGAGGCTATGCGTTTGTAATACAAGATCTACGATCACGATTTCGTAGTGAAGGTGACGGCTCCTACTTCCACACAGTAAACCCATGGGAAGGTGATGATGGATTCGACACCGTTGAGTGGCTGGCCACTCAAGATTGGTGTACGGGCAAAATAGGCACATTAGGGTCTTCTCATCGTGCAATAACTCAAACCCAACTCGCACTTCGTAAACCCCCACATCTAAGTGCGATGTGGGTAGAAGCTGGTCCCACCAATATCTACAGACATGAAGCACGGGAAGGTGGGGCAATGTCTTTCCAGATGTTTGGAGCCATACACCTACACGCTCTCGATTGTCACGAAATTGGGAATGATGCCAATAAAGCCAGGCTTATCCTCGACGCTATGCAAAATATGGGGGATTGGCTGAACAAATTTCCAATTAAACCTGGTGAAACTGCGCTAAAGGTAGCACCAAGTTTGGAAAAAACCGCTTTGGATTACTACTATCGCGGTGATTACGATGAATGGTGGAATCAAGAATGCTGTAACCAAGAACCTTATTTCAACCAACACGCTGATGTGCCAATGGTCATTGCATGCGGTTTTTACGATAATTTCGTCGGAGCCAGTGCCAATTACTACATCGAAATGAACCAGCGCAATGAATCCCCCACTAGTTTGATTCTCGGCGCCTGGTGCCACGGTGGTATGCGAGCGACCGGTTCTGCTCACGGTGATGTAGATACCGGCAAAGAAAGCGTTTGGGGTAACGAGATATACAACCCCGAAAGGCTAGCTTTTTTTGACCAGCATTTAAAGGGGTTACCCAAACGTGAGAATGAATCACCGGTTCGTCTTTACGTGATGGGTACCGGTGACGGCACAAAGACAAAGCTTGGAAATCTGAATCATGGTGGTTTCTGGCGAGACGAGGCCGAATGGCCAATTCAGCGAACCCAGTATCAGACACTGTTCATGCACGAAGATGGTTCCCTTGATTCCTTCGAATCAATGGAACCCGACAGTTCACTCACATACACCTTCGATCCTGATGATCCCGTACCTACTATCGGAGGCCAGCTAGTCGGAATGTTTGAAATTATCCCTCCAGAAGAAGGAGGCTTTGATACGAATAACGTACCTGCTTTTATGGATCAATGGACCCACGCAAGAAACAATTTAAGAGAGGTGGTAGCTGCTGGCGGATGGCATCAAAAAGAAGGACCCCAATGGAGCAACGCTAAAAAACCGTATAAATTATTGAAAGAACGACCTGATGTATTGGCGTTCGAAACGGATCCACTCGAAGACAACGTCGAAGTTACCGGAGAAGTGATAACCAAGCTGTGGATTTCATCCACGGCGGTCGATACAGATTTCACGGTAAAGCTGATCGACGTGTATCCATCAAGTGAAGACTACCCAGAAGGCTACCATCTCAATCTGGTAGACACGATTAGACGGGCACGCTACCGCGACTCCTGGACTGATCCAGAATTTTTAACCCCAGGGCAACCTGTTGAAATTTCAATCGCATTGTGGCCAACCGCAAATGTATTCAAAATAGGACATCGCATTCGCATCGATGTATCCAGTTCAAACTTCCCACGCTTCGACGTAAATCCAAATACAGGCGATGAGGTAGGACGACATACGAAAATGGTCAAGGCCATCAACACCGTTCATACAAGTTCAAAGTTTGCATCGAGGGTCATCATCCCGATCATCCCATCTGAAGACTAAGTAGCCGGTTTATCGTAAGTAACATCGAAAATCTCAAATATACAAATGTTTCGGAAAACTTAAACTGACGTTTTATTAAACCAAACGCTCAATCGGGGCTGGTTATAGGAATGCGTCCCACTCTCGTGGAGTTTCAGTCAAAACTTCACAGCCATCTTCAGTTACAACAGTAGTATCTTCGATATTTATGCTTCCCACACCTTGAACGCGCATTGTCGGCTCAACAACGACAATCATCCCTGGTTCGAGTGGTCTGTCATATCCTTCAACAAGGAATGGAGGTTCATGCGCTATTCTTCCTAATGAGTGGCCAGCCTGAGGAGTTAGTGACTCATAGCCTTCATCGTCAAAAATCTGCATTGTCAGCTTATAAAGGTCAGAAGGTAAAACCCCTGGCCGAACGGCTTCTCTAAGTTCTTTATTCATGCGCAATATTGCCGCATGTGCCCACTTCGCTTTATCGGTAAGTTCACCGTCCCAAGCAAGCGAACGAGACTGATCGGATACGTATCCATCCCACCAGCCACTGGCATCTATTCTGAGAATGTCTCCACGCTTCAATCTCTCATCAGTGGGGCCAGCGAACCTCGCGCCTTTTGGGCCAAAACCAACGTCGGTCCACAGGTGCCGAGAAGCTCTTTGTGCAAATGCGATACCAAGATATCGCTCTAAATCCCATTCAGTCATACCTTCGTAAGCGAACTCTTCGTAAATGGAATTTACAACTTCACTGGTTATCTTCGATGCCTTTCGGATCCGATTAATTTCTTCCTCTGATTTGATGATTCTAAGTTCCCAGAGTATCGGTTCAGCATCTACCAGAGTAGCCATAGGCAAGAATTCACGCAGACTTTCCACAAACTGCATCTCTATATGTCGCCATTCAACCCCAATTCTTCCCTTATCAAGACCCTTTTCACGTAATACCTGAGCCACTCTAGCAACTGGATTATCGGCCGAATCCATTTGGTCATCTGAACCATCAACAAAAAACACTGGACCCCAGTAACGAATGTCTTCAATCCACATACCATAGTTTTCCGGATACCCGGTTTGAGTCGATGGCGCTACATAGAAAGGTCCAATTTTTTGATCGCGTGGAAGACCAACAAAGGAAGCAGCATAATTTTCGCCATCTTCTGTCAAAAAATTTTCTTTATCGAACCACCGCATCCATTCAACGTCGGTTAGATATTCAACATTTGGCTTCGTTCCCGCCAAAATCACATCGATGTCACGAGCGTGCATTTCAGCAGACAATTTCTCATAATCAAAAAGTCTCATAGAGTTCACTTTCGGACACTGGAGAGACAATTACAAACAATTCGTTGGGCCAAGCCGAAGACATAACCAGCAAAGCTTCAAAGATTTACGAACTATTCTTCGTTAGATTGCCGAGAAGCTATAACCTTGTTGGCCTCTTGCGCTGGCAACGGCTCATAGTGGTCCATTATCGCCGTAAAGTCTCCGCGAGCATTGGTCAAAGATCGTAGATCAGCCGCGTAACGCTGCATTGTTGAAGCTGGAGCTTCCGCAATTATCTCTGTTACTCCGTTACCTTTGGAATCCATTCCACCTATCTGAGCACGTCGCGTACTAAGATCGCTCATAACATCGCCTGCACAATCTTCCGGAGTAAGAATCCTCAACTTCATCACTGGTTCGAGTAGGGTTGGTCGTGCTTCACGAACAGCTTGACGAAACCCCATGCTCGCGGCAATCTCAAATGCCATACCAGATGAATCGACAGAGTGAGAAGATCCATCTGTAAGCATGACGGCAACATCTACGACAGGGAATCCTGCGACCACACCGCTGCTAGCCGCATTACGAACGCCTTTCTCAACAGCCGGAATGTAATCCTTGGGAACATTACCTCCTACAACCTTGGAATCAAACGTTATTCCCTTGCCTGTTTCTCCAGGAGAAATATCTAGAACTACATGGCCATATTGCCCATGGCCACCAGATTGTTTTTTGTGCTTATAAGAAACGGATGTCTGTCCTCCAACGGTTTCCCTATATGCGATGTTCGGCAGTGCAGTATCGAGATTAACTTCAAATTTACGCGCTATTCGCTCGATCGCTAGGTCCACGTGAATATCACCAAGCCCATGAAGAACGGTCTCCGAAGTATCGGTGTTTCGTTCCAATTCAAGCGTCGGATCTTCTTCAATAATTCTTGACAAAGAATCGGCCATTTTATCGAGATCAGATTGGCCTCTCGGTGAAACCGCAAGTGCGAACACAGGTGACGGAAGATCTACTCCACCAAGTTTAAGTTCATTTGCTTTGTCACATAAAGTATCGAATGTCTTTGTATGGTTGAGTCTTGAGATAACCCCAATATCACCACGTATAACCGCGTCAACGCCGGATGTTTCTTTGCCAGCAGCTGAATAAACTTGTCCGACTCGTTCATTCTCACCTCTGTTGGCATTCCATAGTTGAGCGTTTGAATCGAGCGTCGCACCGTAAACTCGAAAATAAGAAAGCTTACCCACAAATGGATCTGCCGAAGTTTTAAATATTAGATTTGCCTGCGCTCCTTCTGGAACGCTAGGAGACTCCACTTCGTCAGGCGATGGGAAAATAGTAGTAATTGCATCAAGCAGTTCACCGGTTCCGATGTTATTCAATGCAGACGCTGCAAAAATTGGAATAATGCTACGACTCACCATACCGGATTTAATACCTGCATTAAGTTCATCATCGCTCAACGACTCGTCATCCAGATATTTCATCATCAATTCATCGTCAGATTCTGCGATCGTTTCTATCGTCGACTCTGAAAGTTCACCGATTAACACACTTCCAAACGATTCACCATCCCCATCCACACTGTGGACGGGTACACAATGCCTCCCCCATGACTCGATAATTTCGTCGCATGCCTCCTCAAACGATGAATTCTCTCTGTCGAGCTTGTTTACAACAATTGCAGTTGGGATTCCCAGATCTTCGGCGTAGCTCCAAGCCTGTTGAGCGCCAATTTCAATTCCCGCCGCAGCCGAAACAACTATGAGCACAGCATCAGCAACTCGAAGTCCTGAGAGCATATCTCCTCGAAAATCGGCATATCCAGGAGTGTCTATGACATTGATTTTGTAGTCTTTCCATCGACATGGGAGCACGGCAAGCTGGATACTTGAAACTCGTCGTTGTTCTTCAGGTTCATAATCGGAAAGACTTGTCTGGTCATCAACCTTACCCTGGCGATTCGTCCCGCCAGAAGTAAAGAACAGCGCATCAGCCAGTGAAGTTTTGCCTGCTCCACTGTGGGCCACAAAGGCAACATTTCGTATTTGACTCGTGCTCAAATCAGCCATCTAGTTTGCCTCCAAACATCTGAGGTGAACTGGGCAAGTCCCATCTCAGCTTACTAAGTCTGGTTCATAATCTGGCCGATATTAGCATTAGATCGCACGAATTGATATCAAAGCATCTGAGAATAGGACTATTCATCAAGCCTAAATTTAAATTTTTTATACCTTGGAAGTGTCTCAGAGAAAATTTGCATCTCAACCTGACTCAGAGTTACTCTGAATCAAAATAAATAAAGCGAAATAATGGTTTTATTGTTTTAAACGCCTCCAAATAACCGACACTATCCTATAAACCTATAAAACTGCCAATTATGACTACATCAAATGATGAAAAGACACCGTTCTTTAGCTTCCCCCACCCGATGAACTCGAGCGTCGCACGAGTGGTGGCGGGAGGAGTAGTGATCATGTCTGTGGCGACGATCTTACTCGATCAACCATTAATCACTTTATTGATCTTGTATGGATTCATTGCCCGTCTTGCCGCAGGACCCCGTATAAGCCCACTGGCGATTTTAGTCACAAAGGTAATAGTACCCACATTAAAATTACCTTATCGACCGGTTGCCGGACCCCCAAAACGCTTTTCAGCAGGTCTCGGAGTCGCATTCAGTGCTACGGCAGCTATCCTTTCATTGGCTTTCGGACTAAACGGTGCAGCCTATGGTGTGCTTGGTGGATTGATATTTGCCGCTGGATTAGAAAGTATCTTTGGCATATGCATAGGTTGTTACATTTTCGGATTACTAATCAAGTCAGGAATAATCCCAGAAAGTGTTTGCGAGGAGTGCGCCAATTTCGAGTTGCGTGTGAAACGCATGGCAGCCCAAGGTCTACGTCCCGACGGGACTCCACTCAGCGACTAAAATCAGCCCTATGCTTCCGTCTGTGAGCGACGGGAATAGACGCGTTAGGCTTCGCCTCTGGACTTGTACTCTTCAAACAGCTTCTTTGTATTTTGGTTGAAGGGATAATACTTGCCTGGAGACCCTGGGTTTTTGCGAAGTTCTAGTTTAATCACGCGTTCAATCTTTTCGCGTTCAGCAGCGATCTCTAAAACCCGTTCACACATAATTGAGGGAACAACAACAACACCGTCCTCATCACCAACAATTACATCCCCAGGTCGAACAACCACACCACCACATGAAATAACTTCGTTTACACCCCATGGCTGCATAACCGCAGGGCCTTGTTTAGCGGTGGAGGAATAGGCAAAAACTGGAAAGCCGTAATCCTTAAGTTCAGTCGTATCTCTTACCGATCCATCAGTAACAAGTCCACCAGCCTTCAACTGTGCAAGCCGGTAAAATTTGATGTCACCTCCAACCGACTCCCATGGTCCAACTGAAGAAGCGACTAAAACCTCATTAGGTCCACACAACTCAAAAGCTACATATTCAGGAGACTCTTCGGCACTGGGTTTATCGGTCAAAATATCCGGTCGGTGAGGAACAAAGCGGAGTGTTACTGCCCTACCAACCATCTTCTGGCCTGGAAAAATCGACCGCGCTCCGTGAATCATGGACTGAGGCCAATTATCGACCCATAAGCCGTCAATCAGGGTCTGTGTAGGAAGCTCCCCTAGTTTGACAAGTGTCTCGTCCGATACCGCATGCTCTGTAGACATTTTCATCCCCGAATATCACGAATGTTGATTAAGAGCCATGTTTAAATCGATTAAGAACTGTCACGAGGGCAGCGCTTGATGGAACGGGAATGCCTGCGTCATGACCGATTTTTACAACGGATCCCAGAATGTCATCAAGCTCTAGCGGTTTGCCAATCGTGAGATCATACTGAAGAGAAGCTTGGAATTCCGCTGCTTCTGCAATGGCTGTTTCCATTTTCGATTCAACACATCGAGGCGGGAACGTGATTCCCTGAGATTGTCCAACAGCAACAATTTCCTCCATCGTGCTGCGTATAGCATGTTCACCATTAGGACTCGCTAAAATCTCGGGAAGCGATGCTCGTGAGGCAGCCATTATTGTCCCGATAGCACCTACCATCACCATCTTGTTCCACAGGGCATCAAGCATGTTGCTGCTAACCACAGCTTGAATCCCCTTTCGGTCTAGTAAATTGAAGATCGCCTTAGTTCTCTCACTATTGGAGCCATCCTTCTCACCAAATTCAATCCTAGCCGTGGATCCACTTTGGTGAATATGACCGTCGCCAGCAATACCTGACTCGATATAGGTGGCTCCCTGCAAGACATGATCCCATCCGTAATATTCGGCGATTATAGATCCACTTGTAACCCCATTTTGAATAGTCAAGATACTTGTAGAAGGACCAATCATTCCTTTGATTGCAGGTAAGGCTTCGGCATTAGAATAAAGTTTCGTGCAATATAAAACCAAATCAACAATACCAATACTCGAAGGGTCATCGGTGACAGTAACATTGACATTGAAACTCCCCCAGTGGCTGTCAACATTAAGCCCATTCTTGGCTATCGCATCCCCATGTGCCCCTCGAGCTATAAGGACAACGTCCTCTCCTTGATGTGCCAGTACACCACCGAAGTATCCCCCGACAGCTCCGGCACCCATTACCGCTATACGCATTGTCGCCACCTAGTGATTTTGAAAAGTTAAATTTTTTATTTCGCGCTCAACATTATCCGAATATTTCGACTGTTGCTGAAAGCCATAGGATGACTTCTAAACAAATAATTATCAATTACTTGTTCGGTGAAAAACATTGTCAACAATATACCGCTGACTTTCATGAAAGAAAGAAACCCCGAATTGACTGCTAAAATCGTAAGCCTATTCAATCAAGGATTTAACAAATTTGTCTCGCCCTACTCGCATTAGATCAGGCAATCGTTCAACAACTGAACAACGACCCGCAAAAATCACGTCTGGCTATGTGCCCGATGCAGAAGGGTCGGCCCTAGTGGAAACTGGAAATACGGTGGTGATGTGCGCGGCCACAGTAGAGTCAAAAGTTCCGCCTTGGATGCGCGGCAAAGGTACCGGATGGGTTACTGCTGAGTATTCGATGCTTCCACGCTCAACCCCAGAACGAGTGCGTAGGGAACGAGGAAAAATTGGCGGTCGAACTCAAGAGATTCAAAGACTCATTGGACGCTCACTACGCTCAGTAACCGACCTGACAGCACTGGGTGAGATATCCATACTTTTAGACTGCGATGTGCTCCGCGCTGACGGAGGCACACGAACTGCCTCTATTACTGGAGCATATGTAGCACTTCATGAAGCATTATCTGGACTTGTTAAAACCGGCGTTATTAAATCAATTCCCGTGAAGGATCAAATCGCCGCCATAAGCGTCGGTATGGTAGAGGGCGTCGCTATGTTAGACCTAGATTACAGCGAAGACTCAGCAGCAGACGTAGATATGAACATCGTAATGACCGGCAATGGAGAATTTGTAGAATTGCAAGGAAGTGGTGAAGAAGCGACATTCAGCCCAGACCAATTAGCGGAGATGTTAAGTCTGGCCGAAACAGGTATCCAAAATCTTCTGAAAGTACAACGCACAGCCTTAATATAACTCCCCAGATTCAACAATTGCTTTAGAGCTCTCTGCCCTACTCATTAACACTGACTACGCAGAAACACAAACACATGACAAAAATCATTTCAGTAACCGGTCACGAAATTCTGGACTCACGTGGAAACCCAACAGTTGGTGCGACTGTAACTTTGGATGATGGGGCCACGGCATCAGCCGCGGTACCCTCGGGTGCAAGCACCGGCAGCCGAGAAGCGGTCGAGCTTCGCGACGAAGATCCGAAACGCTTTGGAGGTAAAGGAGTCCTGAAAGCAGTTTCAGCGGTAAACAGGCAGCTCGCTAAAGCTGTCATAGGACTAGATGCAATTGATCAACAAAGAATAGATCAGGTATTGGTTGAGACTGATGGCACCCCGAACAAGAGTCGATTTGGAGCGAACGCAATCCTTGCAATTTCCCTTGCAACGCTTAGGGCCGTTGCTGTTAGTTCAAGTCGAGAAATGTTCGAACACATATCAGACCTAGCCGGAAATCAGTCGCCGACTGAACTTCCTGTACCGATGTTTAATGTTCTCAACGGTGGTGCCCACGCAATGGGATCCACCGATTTCCAAGAGTTCATGCTAGTTCCTGCCGGCATGAATTCGTTTTCGGAAGCGCTTCAGTGTGGGGTTGAGATGTATCAATGGTTGAATAAAAGGCTACACGCTGATGGTCACGCCACAACCGTGGGTGACGAGGGAGGATTCGCCCCGCAGGGACTTACAAACCGTCAGGCACTTGAGTACGCCACTGAAGCCATAGCAGGGGCCGGCTACAAGCCAGGAGAAGAAGTATTTATAGCACTAGATCCAGCATCTTCTGAATTCTATGACAACGGCATTTACCAACTAACTCGAGAAGGAAGGAAACTATCGAGTGAGGAGATGGTGGAAGAGTACTCACGCCTATGCGCTGACTTTCCAATCTACTCCATAGAAGATGGACTCTCAGAAGATGATTGGGATGGATGGGCAAACCAAACATCAATCTCTGGCAACTGCACACAGTTAGTCGGAGATGATCTTTATGTGACCCAAGCTCGATATCTTAAACGCGGAATCGATAATAAAGCAGGCAATGCTGTACTAGTAAAACTGAATCAGGTTGGCAGTGTTTCGGAAACTCTTGAAGCGATACATCTTGCGCAAACCGCAAATTTCGGTGTTGTCATTAGCCACCGTTCAGGAGAAACTGAAGATACATCTATTGCAGATCTCGCAGTTGGCACATCGGCCGGCCAAATCAAGACAGGTGCTCCATCACGAAGTGAACGCGTAGCTAAGTACAATCGCCTTCTTATGATCGAACAACTTCTCGGAAGTAACGCAAGTTATGCCGGCAACCGTATTCTCCCTAAAAATAAATAGCAGTTGATAACAATTCAAAACTCACACACGAGTACCAGTTACGAGGAAGATTAATGGCAAAAACCAAAATTGGTATCAATGGCTTCGGACGCATTGGACGCCAAGTTTTTCGTGCATTGAAGCAGCGACACCCTGACACCATCGAAGTGGTAGCAATAAATGATGTGGGTGAAACAGAAACCAATGCACATCTTTTGAAATTCGATTCAACCTATGGACGTTACCCGGGAACCGTTGAATGCAACAATGACTCGTTAACAATTGATGGGGCGAAAATTTACTCCTCATCTAATCGAAATCCTTCTGAAATCAACTGGAGTGACGTCGGTGTAGAGCTTGTCATAGAATGCACAGGAGCTTTCACGGACGCCACTAAGGCAGCAGGTCACATTGAAGGTGGGGCAAAGAAGGTAATCATCTCCGCTCCAGCCAAGAACGAAGATCTAACACTCGTATTAGGCGTAAACGACCATCAATATAATCCTGTAAACCATCACATCATCTCAAACGCGTCTTGTACTACTAACTGCGTAGCACCTATGGCCAAAGTGATAAATGATGCGTTCGGCATCGAAAGTGCTTTGATGTCTACAATTCACGCGTATACCAATGACCAAAGTATCCTCGACCAAAACCATAAAGACCTACGTCGAGCCCGTGCAGCCGCCAACAGCATCATCCCAACTACAACTGGTGCAGCCAAAGCTGTGACACTTGTCATCCCAGAACTAATCGGTAAGATCGATGGAATGGCATACCGTGTACCGGTAATCACTGGATCGGTGACAGACCTAACCGTCAAACTCACCAACAATGCATCGCTGATTGATGTAAACAACGCTTATCGAGAAGCCTCGATGAATGAAAATATGCATGGGATTCTAGGGTATTCAGATGAACCACTGGTTTCAGTCGATTACATAGGAAATTCAAACTCTTGTACCATCGATTCGCTCGCCACAGCGTCTGTCGGCGGACAATTCATCAAGGTAGTGGGTTGGTATGACAACGAATGGGGATACTCCTGCCGCACCGCTGATCTCGCAAACTTGGTGGCCAAAAAAGGCATCTCGTGAATTTGAATCATCCCATAGCAGCCCAATCAAGTTAAGTGGTACCCGAGTAGAACAAGCCGACCGCAAGCTGGCGTATAATCTGTGGCAATGCATCATATTGATGCAAAGGTGTGGCGCGGGTTCGGTGTCGCGGTCGCATTTCACTTTGACCCCTTAAAAATTACAGGGTGTATTTTAAAAAGCCGAAAGGATCGTATAGAGATGGCCACTAGCATAAGTAATGGAACAACAGGCGCGCAACGTTGGAAGGAAATGTCCAAGCCCGAAGTTGGGGATTGGCGTGTAAAAGGCGGATTAGCGCAAATGCTAAAAGGCGGCGTCATCATGGACGTTGTGACGCCTGATCAAGCAAAGGTAGCAGAAGACGCAGGCGCTGTGTCAGTGATGGCTCTTGAACGCGTTCCGTCAGACATCCGTCGTGACGGCGGGGTTGCTCGAATGTCCGACCCCGATCTCATCTCTGGAATTATCGATGCAGTATCTATTCCTGTGATGGCCAAAGCACGAATCGGACACTTTGTTGAAGCACAAATATTAGAAGCCCTTGGCGTAGATTATTGTGACGAATCCGAAGTTTTAACCCCTGCAGACAACGAATACCATATCGATAAATGGCAATACAAAATGCCATACGTTTGTGGTGCACGAAACATCGGTGAAGCATTACGTCGAATTGGTGAAGGTGCAGCAATGATACGTACAAAAGGGGAAGCGGGGACTGGGGACATTGTCCACGCTGTGACTCATGCACGCCAGATCCAAGCAGATATACGAACGGTCCAGAATATGCCAACGGAGGAATTGATGTCTGCATCCCGAGACTTCCAGGCTCCTTATGAACTGGTCGTGGAAGTTCACCGAACCGGCAAACTCCCGGTAGTAAATTTTGCAGCTGGAGGTATCGCAACTCCCGCAGACGCTGCGTTGCTTATGCAAATCGGCGTGGAAGGAGTCTTCGTCGGTTCAGGGATTTTCAAAAGCTCAAACCCGGCAAAGATGGCTGATGCCATTGTTCGAGCGACCACTCACTACAATGACCCAGACATGCTTGCCGAAATTTCACGAGGACTGGGTGACGCTATGCCAGGAATAGAAGCAAATAAAGTTCCAGAAACAGAACAGCTTCAAACGCGCGGTTGGTAATCAAGTGAACCAACAGTCACCTTTGCAACCTAGCATTGGTGTTCTCGCGTTACAGGGCGATTTTGCGGAGCATATGGACATGCTCCGCAAAATCGGTATCGACGCTATAGAAGTTCGAAAAGTACAGCAACTTTCGGAAATCGATGGTTTGATCAT
>CAJWJL010000010.1:0-23748 GCA_913042135.1 uncultured Chloroflexota bacterium
CACATTCGACCACATACGCAGAAGTGGGGTCAGCTATCAAATATATGTTGTCATATGTTCTAACGCCGTCCGAATTTGCAAATTTACCCTGACCAAACTCGGAAACAAGACCTGTTATGACATTTACTGCTTCTTGCGCTGACCTTGAACGTTCAAGACCTATTCTGAGAACTTCCATACCCACGAGTTTAGGAGTCTTAGCCTCCTTCAGCTTCGAAGGTAATGCCTCATTTCCAATGACCACTTGGTGCTCATTGAAGCCATGTTCATAGCCTGCACACCAATATGGCTTTGATCCTACGTGGCGATAAGTATGACCAACCTGCGGGACATCAACAAATTGTGTCCCAGAATATCCACCTGAATGATCAGAACCGGCAACCATTACTAGTGGTTGGGCCTCTTCCTGTGGGCGATCGCTATTTTTTGCGAAAACCGTATTTCGCCCACGGGTCGCGCTATCGAGCGCAACCATCGTGTCACACGATTCAAGCCAACGAGCGCTTTCCGGTAAAGAAATCTGTCGGGCCTTCACTTTAATTCCCTCAATACCTGCCTGTATTGACAACAGGGCTAATAACAACTAAACCATACACGGTTGGGCAGGAAATAATCACCGCTCCAACTTAAGTAACAGCCTATGCTGTCAATCCAGTTGTAAATTCACGCAGATCGTCAAGAATCTTATAATTCCAATAGCAGTTCAGCCAGAAGCTTAAAACGCATAAAATTTATTTAAGTTACAAATAGTTTTTGATCTGCCAGCAGCATGAAAAATCGGTAAGCTTTTCCAAATGTTTATTTATAGAAAAATACCAGGAGCAAATTTACATGGTGGGTAGCAAAGTTTTGGTTCTGGGTGGGGGCTTCGGAGGAGTACAAGCAGCAATAACCGCTCGCGCTGCCCTCGATTCAACACATGAAGTCACAATCGTCGACCAGCACCGAGTCACACACCTGTGCGGAATGAATCCTTTACTAATAGTAGGTGAACAAGATGCCAACAAGACCGGAAGGTCACTTGGCAGGTTATCCAACCGAGGCGTGAAGTTCATGGAGGCGCATGTCAATTCCATTAACACTCAAGACCAAAAAGTCATTACATCAGTCGAAACCTTGGATTATGACTATCTTGTTATCGCACTTGGTGCGCAGTATGACTGGAACGCAGTTCCTGGATCCAAAGATGCTTATTCTTTCTATGATTTCGACTATGCACGTCGTCTACGCCGACGTTTAAGCCGTTTGAAGCGGGGCAAAATCGTACTTGCTGCTGCAAAGCCACCGTACAAGTGTCCTCCCGCGCCTTTTGAAACTGCCATGATGCTCAACTGGTGGGCTCGAAAAAAAGGAATGCGCAAAAACATCGAGATCTCAGTGTATATACCTGAGCCAGGACCTCTGGGAGTTGCAGGTAAAGAAGCATCAAAGCGAGTCAGAAACGCGCTTGGGCAACGGGGGATAGAACTAGTAACCGAAGCGGGAGTTGTAGAAGTATCGCCCAACGGACGTGAGGCTTCGTTTGCGGACGGATCATCAACATTTGCGGACGTAATTTCAACAATTCCAGTTCACAAAATTCCAGACGTTGTCGCCGATTCTGGTATTTCAAAAGGTAAACCATGGGTTCCAGTTAATTCAAAAACTCTAGAAACCTCGATCACAAATATTTTCGCCATAGGAGATGTAAACGTAATTCCATCCGGCGAGTTCGCAATACCTAAGGCCGGTGTATTTGCATCGGGGCAAGGAAAAAAGGTGGGGGAAATCATCGCCAGCCAAATCAACCAGTCAGACACTCCAGATCCTTACGATGGCGTGGGGCTATGTTACCTATCATACTCAGGCGGTCGTTCAGCGACAGTTGGAGGAAAATTCCTAACTGGTTCAGGTCCGGAAACCACACTGAGCGACCCAACCACCTCAGGAAAGAAACATAAAGATCGATTTGAGCGAGATTGGCGCAACTTTAAAATTTAGAAAAGCAAAAACAATTTTTTGAACGGAAACAATTCCAATGATTGCAGTACGACGAACATATCTTCCAAAACCAGGAACCGGTGGAAAGTTAACCAAACTTATAAAACAGGCTTGCGATGCCATGCAATCCGCAGGATTCAACAAACCAACTGTATATAAAGCATGGCATGGATCACACGGGGCTCTACAGACAGAACAATTATGGGATTCAATTAGCGATTATGAACGATCGAGAGTCACAGTAAGAAAAACCCAGGAAATAACATCATTATTCGACAAGATATATCCACTTCTAGCCAAAACTCACAACACAGAAATCTTCGAGATATCTGATTAATTTAACTAGAAACTCCAATAACTTCTACTTGAATAAACGCAAAGAACGCGCCGGGAGCATTAACCCAATCAAGCCAACCTTGTGAAATTTCCTCAAGGCCATGATCTGTGGCTATTCCATAATCTATTGCGCGCTTACCAAGTTCGGAATGCAAAATACGCTCGGACCATTGCTCGCCCCACCATTTCAAACCCTTTCGGTCTGAAAACGACCAATTTGAAGTTGTGACCTCTAGATCCGAAAATTCAGCCTGTATAAACCATTCTTTCAGTTGCCGGCCCGCGCTCGCATCACCTCCGTTACGTGCGGCAACACGGCTATAAACATCTAAGAATGCAAGAAGCCGTTCATCAGTTGGCCATAGTGCAGCAGTCCCCCAGTCCACTTCCCGTACGGCACAAATTCCTCTCGGTTTTAAAACTCGTTTAGCCTCAGATAATGCCCTGATGGGTTCGGAAAGATGCTGCAAAACTTGGTGGGCATAAACGGCATCAAATGTTTCAGCGCCATAACCCGTTTCATAGATATTTCTGACCTCGAAACTAATATTCTGTGTGCCCTTTTCATCTGATCGAGCACGAGCCTGATCAATTACTGTACTTGAATTATCTATACCCACTACCGAACCACATGGAAGTAGGTGCTCTGCGAGATCTATGGTGATTGTTCCTGGCCCACAGCCGAAATCTAACAGCCGCATCGGTGATTTAAGTCGCGACAAAACAAATGATGCGGAATCACTTGCCCTCCTAATTGAGTGAGCTTTTGTAACTGATCGGTGATGTCCGTGTGTGTACTTTTCAGAATTCAAAGATGAAATGGATCCGGCTAAAGATTTGCCAACAACATCATTGTGTACGGAACATCAACTACCCATGGGCCATCAAGGTTCAACATGACATAAACTTTTTGATTAGGCAAAAGCTCAACTTCACGTTCACCGTCTAAAGCAATCGTGCCAGGGTGTAAATCAATCGAAATTTGCTCACCCGGCATTATCTTGCGCCAATCCATAATATCGACATCGGATACTGAACCAGGCGCAATCGGAGCTCGGACTCTAGTAGCGGTTGAACCCGGATCGCCATCCATCCGTATATAAAGACCAAACGGATCGTCAATAGCAATCGGCTCAAGCCTTGAACCTATAGAAGAAAGCCCTATGCTTGCAGGCTCTGCCCGTGTCAAAAACATAGCGTGCAAAGTGCTGGTATCCCACACAGCGCGAGCACCAACAAACATTTGAGTGGAAACAGCAGCGTCCACCAGGGCATCGTCACATAGCTCATTATCTATGTAAATATCGATCCTCTTAGAACGCCGGCATGTATCATCACGTGTCAATGTCCGCGTAGCTACTGAACCTGCTGCAATACCCGCAAGTGTTCCTTCTATGTTGGCTGGAAAAACATTGTTTGTTCCAGTCGAAATAGGAACCAGTGGAACCTCGAGGCAACCTTTAGCAACAACTCTATTAGTTCCATCCCCTCCAAGTGTAACTATGCAATCCACGCCTTGTTCAACCATCGCCCTTGCAGCATTTGTTGAAGCCCCTTGATGGTCCGCAGTAGGCATATCGACAAAATCTATTTCTATTTCACCTTCAACATCTGCAGTTGCTGGACGCGCCAATCCAGAGTGATCTGGCATTATCAAGATGCGATCAGTACCTGTAGAAACAATCCCAGCAAAAACACGACGAAGAATATTCGCTTTTTCTTGATTAGAAACTACTCGACCGTGTGCGACGAGTCGGCGTATGTCTTTCCCTGCCGCCGGGTTAGCGATAATTCCGACCGTACTCAATTAACCAATTCCTCTAGCATTGAGTAACGCTTAAGCCCTCATCCAACCAGGGTCACTCAACAATCTGGCTATCGATTGTATGAATTCCGCAGCAGGAGCTCCATCCCACGCTCTATGATCAAAACTCAGGCTCAAATTTGCAATAGAACGAACCAAAATTTCTCCATCAAGTGCAACAGGAGTCTCTTGAATAGTTCCAACACCGAGTATTCCTATTTCAGGCGGGTTTAACAACGGGTTAAACGTATCAATCCCGTAAGAATTTAAGTTTGTGATCGAAAAGGTCCCATTAGTCATCTCATCAATTGAAAGGCTATTCGCTTTAGCTTTTCGCGCTAAATCACGAACGTTTTGTGCTATTTCCAATAGTGATTTCTCGTCGGCATTCTTGATAACCGGAACTAGGAGACCTTCAGATACCGCCATGGCAACACCGACATTGATTTCATCCAGTATTCGAACCTCATCACCAATTAAATGCGCATTAGCTTTAGGATTATCTTTAAGTGCTCTGGCTGTCGCTGCAATAACCAGGTCCTGGTACTGAGGTCGTATCTTATGGGGTCGCCAGTCTGCGACTAACTCACGCTGATAGCCAATCATGTCAGTAACGTCGGCCGTTGTGGTCAGTGTGACTGTAGGAACATTTGCGCTCTCGGACATCCGACGAGCGATCGTGCCCCGCAAACCCGACAATTTAATCGTCTCCCTGACCGGGACCGCTGACTCCACCAAAGAAGCATTCGACGTTCCAGCCGAACTGGTACTTTCCGCTGCGGATTTCACATCATCTTCCGTTACCCGTCCGCTTGGTCCAGTCCCCGTAACGTTTGCTAAATCAACTCCGATTTCCTTGGCCAGTCTACGTGCACGGGGAGTGACGACCTGCTTGCCACCCTTTGGAGTTGCAGAAGGCACAGAGGGTGATTTAGCGGCAACAACTGGTGCAGGTGTGGATGCAGAGCCAACTACCGGTGCAACATCTGGAAGGTCCGATTCTGAATCTCCAGCCTCGAGAACGTATCCCAGTACGGTTCCAACATCGACTATCCGGCCTGCTTCAACGTCGATCCTGCCGAGCGTTCCATCGGCGGTGGATTCGACTTCAGCATTAACTTTGGCAGATTCTATTTCGACGAGTTGATCGCCGTTAGCAACCGGATCGCCGACAGATTTCAGCCATTTTATGATCTCGCCATCGTTCATCCCCATGCCCCACTGAGGAAGGATGATTGGTACAGGCATAATTACTATTCTCGTGCCAATTGACGGACGCAACGTACTTTGGCAATGCCCAGTCGCATTATTGCAAAACTATTTGGGCTCTCAATATATTGATCAAAATTAGCGTCGGCGGCTATCTTAGCGCAGATATAAGGTAAGTCGAAGGCCGTTCGTACACTTGAATGATAGTGAACTTACGTAAGTTCAAGTGATAATTGCGTGAAATCTGCAACGGTTAAGTCGGGTTCATATATTTCATGGGTCGCTTCAAACGGCAGGTCATATCGATTCACATATACGCCACGAAAACCACAACTTCTAGCACCCATAACATCAAAAGAGTTTGCTGAAACCATAATTATCTCTCCGGGCTCCAGCTGCAAGTTTCGAGCAGCACGACGGTAAACGCCTGATTTAGGTTTAAAAAAGCCTGCCTGCTCAACCGATATAACATCATGAAAATCAAACTGAATTCGATTTTCTACGAGATGATCAAGAAACGACGGATTGCCATTAGAAAGCGCCACCAGCTTGTAGTGTTCACGCAATTTGCGTAGCGCAGCCATACATTCAGTAAAGGGCGACAGCAACTGCCACCCTTCCATAAAACGACTAATTTCCTCATTTTTCGGATCTAGCTTGTTCGCTCGGGCTACATATACAAATGCTTTTTGTACGGTTTCTAGGTAGCCCGAATGGCCTAACTCGAGAAGTGTGTCTTGGTACTGTTCTATCCTTTGCCTGTAACGAAGTTGTTGCCACATTATGTGAGGATCGATATCGGATCCATGACTGTCTATAAAAATCTTTAAATGAGGCGTAAGAGATCCACCCAAATCGAGAACCGTACCAAACAGATCAAAGGTAAGAGCTTTACAGTTTTGAAACACAGGGTTTAACACTATTTCTGTCTCATTTATGCTCTAATCAAACTTTGTTACCTGTTAAATTAACCGGTCT
The DNA here is from genome assembly GCA_913042135.1 of uncultured Chloroflexota bacterium. Lineage (GTDB taxonomy): Bacteria > Chloroflexota > Dehalococcoidia > Lucifugimonadales > Lucifugimonadaceae > Lucifugimonas. The sequence goes on from CAJWJL010000010.1 coordinate 6,308, forward strand.
TTATCAGAGCATAAAACGCTTTGCCAATAAAAATCTCAGTTGATGAAAAACCTGAATATCTCAGCTCTCAAGTGTGCGCTTTACAGCAGCAGTAACCTTTTCGACATCCGGATACACATGTGGCTCAAGGGCTGGAGTATAAGGAATATGTACTTGCTCAGAAGCAACCTTTTGAATTGGCGCCTGAAGTGACCAGAAACCCTCTTCTGCAACAATCGATGCAATTTCTGCAGCAGCACTACAAACTTTATGAGCAGGATCCGTAATGACAAGCCGGCCTGTTTTTTCTACAGAACTTAAAATAGTTTTCTTATCTAACGGAACTAAAGTTCTGGGATCAATAACTTCTACTGATATTCCTTCTTGCGCAAGTTGATCAGAAACAGAAGCTGCAATGTTTACACCGCCAGCAACCCCCACTATTGTGCAGTCAGTTCCTTCACGTACCATTTTGGCTTGCCCGAACGGCACGACTAGCTCATCCCCGGGAAGATCTTCATTTTCAGGGACTTCACCACGCATACCGGCCAAGGTACCGTCCTCAAAAACAATACAGGGGTCATTATCGCGAACTGCAGACTTGAGAAGACCTTTCATATCCGCAGGGTTAGATGGAACGATAATCTTAATACCAGGCATGTTCATAAACATGGGATAGGAGCGATCTGAATGGTGGGCAGCGGATCCACCACCGTAGAACATACTTGCGCGGTAAACAACAGGAAGCGTTGCCTGGCCTCCAAACATATACCGCATTTTTGCAGCCTGACTGATCAACTGGTCCATACCAACCCACATGAAACTGGTAAGAGTTTCGACTATGGGACGCATACCTACAAGTGATGCCCCGATTGCAGCTCCAAAAAAGCCATTTTCTGAGAGTGGGGTATCCAAAACTCGTTTTTCGCCAAATTCAGTAAGGAGATTCGCTGTAGCTCCATAAACAGATCTGCGAATATCTTCACCCATGATGAAGACATTTTCATCTCGTCTCATCTCTTCAATAATTGCCTGATTAATTGCTTCTATAAATACTGTCTGGGCCATTGCTATCTGTTACCTATGAAATAAGGAATTTCTAAAAAAATATCGCATTCAATTTATTATGGAAACGCTATTGGATCAGCCCACATATCATCGAACAAATCAGACGGTTCGGGGAACGGGCTATTTCGAGCAAACTCTGTTGCCTTCTCAACCTCTTCCACTGTTTCTGAGTTGATGTCATCACATTCTGCGCGAGTTGCTACACCCTGCGAAATTATATTTTGCTCGAGAATATCCAATGGGTCACGCTTGCGCCAATTATCAATTTCTTCCTGTGTCCTGTATTCACCTCTACGTACGCGGCCAAGTCCCAAAGAATGTTCCTCAAACCTATACGTGAGTCCTTCGATAAGACTTGGGCCATCACCTGCACGCGCCCGCTTTACAGCTGCAGCTGTTGCTTCATACATGGCAATAGCATCCTGACCATCAACAAGGATTCCAGGCATGTTATAAGCCGAGGCCCTATCTGAAACATGTTCAACTGCAACAGTTTCAGCATAGGAAGTGGTCACTGCGTATTGGTTGTTTTCGCATATGAATATAATCGGTAGGCTCCACACCGAAGCTAGGTTCATAGACTCATGCAGTGCGCCTTGATTTGAGGCTCCATCCCCAAAAAAAGCAAGAGAAACAAATTTTTCACCTTTGATACTAGCTGCAAGAGCAGCACCCACAGCCACCGGTACAGACGATCCCAGAATTCCAGACTCTCCCAGAATTCCGATCGAATAATCAGCGAGGTGCATAGACCCGCCTTTGCCTTTGCAATACCCGTCTACCCGCCCGTAAAGCTCCGCCATAGCCTTATCCACGCGACCACCTTTAGCAATCGGATGTCCGTGTGAACGATGATTCCCTGCAATATAATCCGTGTCCTTTAACGCAGCACACGCACCAACCGCCACAGCTTCTTCCCCAATATATGGATGTGCACCACCAGCAAATTCGCCAGCCGAGTGGACTTCGATTACTTTTAATTCGAAATTTCGAATCATCCACATACGTCGAAGCATCAACAATAGAAGATCACGGTCAATATCCATTTTTTTCCTCTAAAACCTCTCCAGATAAGCTATTCAAATAATGGGAATCATCTTTTTGCAACCATGAATCACCATTTCCGGGGAAACAACTCGTTCAGGGGAATAGATAACCCTGAATGGGATGGCGGGATTATAGACCCGATAGCGACAAGGTGGTGATCACTTTAGGGTATTCATTTGTTGAATCATCGCATATCCAACCAAAAATAATCCTGAAATACAAATTAGCACCATTAACCAATATTTAGCTAAAAACAAACCTTTAGAAGTTTTATGACTTAATGCATACATGGCACAAAGACCACCAGGCCATCCTCCAACTACAGCCCATACTAAGAGCGTGTGTTCAGATATACGTTTTTTTCCGTTCTGAGCTTTTCGTTTATCAAGCCAAATCACTACAGCAGAACCAATGTTTAAAACCACAAATATTAACACCCACAAATTGACAAACTGAAAAGTGTTATAAACATCAACCAAACTGTTGATCATGAAAAAAGCTTTCTTCACAAAAAAACTACACAGCGTTTTATACTGAATCTAAACTCATCCGATAAGTCAAGAAAATGGTACTATTAGTACCTCGTTTATAACTTAAGTAAACACCTGTGAATCTAATCTGATTCATCCCTATTCTCCTAGCCCGTGTTCATGTTTTACAAAAGTTTGATTTGTGTTCCTCAGGGTAAATCAAATGGTGTGGGCTAAATCTAAACTCCTGTTATTAATCGCAGGGTAAGGACGACGAATGGCAAAGCGAAAAAACGGCACATCCAGCATCACCGGTGGCTCATCCCAATACAGCGCTGAAGACATAACGGTAATGGAAGGCCTTGAGGCCGTACGCAAACGCCCTGGTATGTACATAGGCACAACCGGTACAGAAGGAGTATTTCACTTAATCAGGGAGATCGTCGATAACAGCGTCGACGAGGCCATGGCGGGCTTTGCAAGCAGAATAGACATAACAATCCATAAAGATGGATCCGTAACAGTAGTTGATGATGGGCGCGGGATACCCGTAGATAAACATAAAAAAACCGGCCTCTCTGCTCTAGAAACAGTGATGACGACTCTTCACGCGGGGGGAAAGTTCGGTGACAAGGGCTACCAAGTGTCAGGTGGGTTGCACGGCGTTGGTGCCTCAGTTGTAAATGCTTTGTCGGAGTGGACAAAAGTCGAGGTGAGACGGGACGGTAAGGTCAGCACCCAAATGTACGAGCGTGGCAAAACCATCGGAGATATGGATGTCCGCGAATCGACAAACGATGATCTGCCAGGCACAGGGACAAGTGTCTCATGGATACCCGACAGCAAGATATTCCCTGAAATCAACTACGATTGGGACACCATCGCGGGACGATTTAAAGAAATGGCCTATTTAAACCAAGGTTTAACTATCCACCTCATGTCTCACTGGCACGACAACGTTTGGCCATTTAACGATGTAACTTACATGTTCGACGGTGGTGTCCAAAGCTTTGTTAGATCGCTAAATCGACAACGTGGTTCTGTCCATCCAAATGTTATGTATGCACAGGAAACTGTCGATGACATCGTTGTAGAAGTAGCACTTCAATACAACGATTCTTTCATCGAAAATTGCCTGTCTTTTGCAAACGTCATTCGAACGGGTGACGGGGGATCACACGTGACCGGATTTCGCTCAGCACTTACACGTGTCCTCAATGACTATGCACGTAAAAACAACGTATTTGGAGTGGGAAAAGACGATATAAAAAACCTGTCAGGTGAAGACGTACGAGAAGGTTTAATGGCGGTTATAAGCGTCAAAGTTAAAGACCCTCAATTCGAAGGCCAAACAAAGGGTCGCCTTGGTAACCCAGAAGTCAAAGGGGCGGTGGAGCAAATCGTCGGACGCCAACTTACAGAATTTCTTGAGGACAACCCTGGAGATGGCGCGTCAATCATCAACAAATCCACAACTGCCGCACGTGCTCGCGCCGCGGCCAAGAAAGCACGTGATCTCGTCATTCGAAAAAATGCCATGGACGGGGGATCGCTACCAGGTAAACTCGCCGACTGTACCGAAAAAGATCCTGCCAGTTCAGAAATATACATCGTCGAGGGTGAGTCCGCAGGTGGATCTGCAAAGCAAGGAAGAGACAGGCAATTCCAGGCAATATTACCATTACGCGGTAAGATTCTAAACGTTGAAAAAGCCCGTCCCGAACGAATGCTCGCTCATGAAGAAATCGCTGCACTAATCACTGCACTTGGGGCCGGGCTAGGTGAAGATTATGACGAAGAAAAGTTACGATACCACCGCGTCATCATCATGACTGACGCGGACGTTGACGGAGCTCACATAAGAACACTGCTACTCACATTCTTCTTCCGAAACATGCCACAAGTCATAGGTAACGGCCATCTTTACATAGCGCAGCCACCTTTATATCGCGCTTCAAGAGGACGTTCTGCAAAATGGCTTTACTCCGAAGGCGAATTAGACGAATGGACCGCAAATCGTTTATATGGAACGATAAACATTAAGTCTGAGTCTGATCCTAGCCTGAATTTAAAAAGTACAAAGATAGGGCGAGTTCTAACGCCTCTGCGTGAATACGTCGACTCACTTGAAGTAGCGAGAGTTCTTAATATTCCAGAAAATGTCATTGAAAAACTTATAAAAGACCCGGAATACACTTCACTAGACTTCAGACCTGAACAACCTATAAAAACGGAACATGAAATCGTTTCAGAAGCCGAACAGGTTTCTTTATTCGATGAATCGGCTGAATCTGCAAGCGAAGTTGTCGAAGAGGTAGAACCGGTAATTCTTCCAGATAAAACATTCGACATTGACGGATACACCCTAACCAAAGACATCTTCAACAATCCCGCTGTCCGACGCCTGCACTCGTTATATCCGGTCATTCAACAAGTTATTGAAGCCGGAGCACTAACTATTACAAAGGGCGATAACGTAGTTGCTGACAATATTGAATGGCATCAGCTTCCTGCAACGTTAGATAATAACTCTGACAGATCGGGAGTAAACGTACAAAGGTACAAGGGTCTCGGTGAAATGAATCCTGAACAGCTGTGGGAGACCACCATGGATCCTAATGAAAGAGTCATGCTGCGAGTGACCGCTGATGATGCGATGGCTGCCGACGACATGTTCCGAACTCTAATGGGAGACGATGTCGAACCACGACGAAACTTCATTCGGGCGAACGCACTAGAAGTTAAAAACCTTGATGTTTAACTAACAATCAAAATACCATTTTAAATATTCATCAAGTTTTTTATATCTAGATATTTTGAAATACAGGCCAACGGTTCACACTACTACAGTGATTTTGCCTTGAGGCGTCGATTCCCAAAGCTTGAAAAACGGTATCCCCCGACGCTCTAACTCATGCCCTCCTCCCTGATGTCGATCTAAAACAGCCATCACAGTTACAACAGTACAACCAAAATCTTGTACGGCATCAATCGCCTTTAACAGGCTGCCACCAGTAGAAACAGTATCATCGAATACCGCTACCCTCATCCCAGGTTTTAAGTTGCCTTCAATCTGTTTACCAACACCATGTTCTTTTGATTCAGGCCGGACAAAGAATCCAGTACTAGTTTTACCTTCTAGGTGTGAACGAAGAGCTAACGAACCAACAATTGGCACAGCTGCAACGCTGGGACCACCGAATGCGTCAACGTGAGATTCATCAATTGCAAAGCTAAAAGCCCTAGATATCAAATCTGCACCTTCAGGGTCTGTAGAAAGCATGCGTCCATCAAAATAATAAGAACTTTGCTGTCCTGAAGACAGCACGAATTGTCCAAATTTCAGTGAATCCAATTCAAGCGCTCTTTCATACAAACGTGTTGCAATCTTATTGAGATCGGATCTTTGGATCATGCCTACTCCTATTTACGATAGAGACGTTTTGATTTTATGTAATCGGTAACTGCTTGAGTCGTAAATTCTTCAATTTGTTTTTCGGACTTATTAAAATTACGAATCATGGTCGCCGATACATCTACCATGGGTCCCTCAAGATATTCGACTTTTATATCAATATTTAAGTCACTGCCTAGCAAAGGAGTTTTAATTTGCATGGGAGGTCGTCCAACAACCACAACGGTCGCAAAAGATTGAATTTCTTCAGCACATTTCCATTGATCAAATGAATTGGCAGCATCTGCGCCTATGATCAGTTTCAAGACAACTGAATGACCCAGCTGCGCACGTAAATCTCTTAGTGTATCGATGGTATAAGTATGCCCCTGGCGAACAATATCCACATCCGAAGCCGAAAAATACGCGCGATTTCTTACGGCTAATTCAACCATATTAAATCGATCAGTAGCTGATGCTTCTGGAGGGTATTGTCTTAACCATTGATCACTAGCTACAACAAATATAACTCTATCCAAACCCAAGTTAAGACGTACAAATTCTGCTATCGCTAAATGGCCATTATGAATAGGATCAAACGTGCCACCAAAAACTCCGATTTTTTCAATGTCGGTTGGTGGAGTCATATTAATCCCAGTTGAATTCCCAATCTCCAACCATAACGGTGTCACCGATTTCAATACCGGCGCTACGTAGCGCTTTAGTTACTTTCAGCTGTTCTAATCGGTGTTGGAATTGAATGCGAGCTTCCCAGGTCTCAAGATTACTACCTCGAGCCAGACGAACAGCTTTTTGATGAACTATACGCCATGAACCATTTTGATTACGCACGATTACTTTTTCAGGCTTTTTTACCTTGGGTTTTATTATCACGGCATCCTCGTTCGAAACTGCAAAAGTTGTTTTTTGTTGACCTCTTTGTTCTAAATAATCAGACATAGCATGTTTGAGTTCATTCATCCCTGCATATGTTGCAGCTGAAACAAATACGATTGTTGAATGTAACCCCTTAGCAGATTTAACTGATTCAATAATTTCACTTTCTAATACTGAAACTTCATCAAGATCAAATTTATTGATAACCAGTATTTGAGGTTTTTTAGCAAGTTCGGCATCAAAACGTGATATTTCATTGTTAATACTTATTATTCGTTCAATAATATTGTCTTCACTGCCGTCTACAACATGTACGAGCACCCGAGTTCTTTGTATGTGTTTTAGAAATTCATCACCCAGACCTACACCTTGGTGTGCCCCTTTTATTAATCCTGGAATATCCACAACCACAAAACTTTTATGACTGTAATCTACAACTCCTAAAACAGGTTCAATCGTTGTAAATGGATAATCAGCAATTTTTGGCCGAGCGGCACTGATTGCAGTTAATATGCTGGATTTTCCAGCATTAGGCATACCAATAAGACCTATATCTGCCAAAAGTTTAAGATTAAGACGGATGCGACGAACTTCACCATCCTCACCAGCTTCAGCTAAAAGAGGTTCTTGATGAGTAGCACTTACAAAATGAGCATTGCCTCTTCCTCCTCTTCCTCCTTGAGCAACAATTATTTGATCCCCCTCATGAATAAGTTCACCCATTAATTCTTTATCTTTACTATCTTCCCAAACCCAAATTTCTGTCCCGACTGGTACAGAAACTTCAACAGGTTCACCGTTAGCTCCATTTTTATGATGCCCTTGACCATTTGAACCATTTTTTGCGATGAAATGTGGCTGCCAGTGAAATTTTGTAAGTGTGTTAATTGAAGAATCAGCAACTAACACAATATCTCCACCCTGTCCTCCATCACCACCTCCTGGTCCACCACGAGGTAAAAGAGCTTCTCTGATAAAAGAGACCATGCCATGGCCCCCATTACCTGAGCGTACTTCTATTACTGTTGAATCAATCATGTGAAAAATATAATTAGTTTTGTGTTTCTATTATTTAATTGTAATAACAGTAAAGGATGTTGATATGTGTATATCCTTCATGCTGTGACTATAAAAGGATTTGTGGATTAGATGAGGAATATTAGGGAATTAAGTGGAAAAGGAATAAAAATTCGTTTTTTTTGTGTAAAACTCTGAATTCCGTCGATCAAACATTTCCAAACTTATAAAGTTATTCAGAAATAACGAATAGTTATTTATAAGAACCAACATGGTTATCAACAGTTAATTTGATTGTCATATAACTAATTTCATGAACTAAAAGTTATAGATTTAATTTAAATTTTAATCGCGCGGTAATACGGTGATCATAGTTCAAAAATCTAAAGAATGTTTTTGCTTAGAAAAAATTAATGCGCTTGTGTAGGCACTCGACGTGATCGAGTTAATATATTTCTAATTGCAGCTAAATGATCACGTTTTGAACTATCGATTTCCATTAACTGTTCAAAACGTTTTTGAGCATATAAAACAGTCGAATGGTCTTTACCACCTATAGCTTGGCCTATTCGTGTTGATGTCAAATGGGCATCTTCTCGAAGCATATACATTGCTATTCGTCGAGCTTCTGCAGTCGCCTGGTCACGACGTTTTCCAATGATTCGATCAACGGAAACTCCTGTGTGTTCTGAAACGGCTGATAATACTTGATCTATTGATATGACATCAGCTGGTGTTTCTGCCAATAAGCTTTTGAGAGCCTGGCTGGCAAGTTGAATTGTTATGGGATCACCAATGAGTTGGGAGTAGGCAATGACTCTGTTAAGTGCCCCCTCTAATTCACGAACATTTCGATGAGGGCGCTGTGCAATTTCGTTAAGCACGTCTGGGTTAAGGTCAGGCATTTTACTTTGCAGAATTGCATAGCGTGATTCGTAATCTGGTGGCTGAAGATCGACTTCTAATCCTCCAGCTAGCCTAGATTGAATTCTTTCCTGGAGCATACTTTTACTTGCTGGCTCGTCTCCACTAATCACGATTTGTTTGCCGGCCATGTGTAGTTCGTTGAAGGTATGGAAGAAACCTTCTTGGGTTTGTGGCTTTGATGTTATGAACTGAATATCATCTACCAATAATACGTCTGTATTACGGTATCTCTCCCGAAAATGATTGGCAGACCCTTCTCGAATGGCGTTGATGTATTCATTCGTGAAGCGTTCACTACTTACGTACATGACTTTGAGTTGACGTTGGTTAAAGGCATGTCCAATGGCATGCAGCAGGTGTGTTTTACCAAGACCAACTTCCGAATAGATATAAAGGGGGTTATATATTCTTCCTGGTGCTTCCGTGATTTTGATGGCTGCTGCCTGTGCCAGACGATTGGATGGACCGACTATGAATGTGTCAAACGTGAATGAATTTTTTAAAGAATAGGACTGTGCGTAATCTATTGTTCCGTTTTGTTTAATGGTTTGGGACTTTACGTTTTCGGAAATCGTTTGTTGCTGTTTTTTAAGGGTTGCAGGACTGGCTGATCCTTGTACTGTGAATTCGACTGTAAGCTCGCGCCCAGCTACGCGCGACACAGTACGGTGGATAGTTCCGGAGAGTCGTTTCTCAAGCATTTCAGCAGCAAAAGGGCTTGGGGTTGAAATTATGAGAGTATCGTTTTCTAGACTACTTGGAATAGTTGGTTTTAACCATGTTTCATAGTTTGGTCTGGGTATTTCTAATTGGAGTTGGCCTAGAGCAGCTAACCAAATTTTTCTTGCGTTAATCGTTTCCGAACCCTCACTATAAATTAGGCACAACAAGCCCTAGGCCGGACTTGCCGGATAATCAAAAACTGACCAATATGTGGAATACATAGACCAACGAAATCGGTAGCTGGACGTTACCTGAGGTGGTGTTGGCCTAAGGGCAACCGTACCATGTATTAGGGAGGGGCTTGCAACCCCTTCAGCGGTCTATTTTGCCCAGATTTGACATTAATTTCCCAACAATATTGTGACAACATTCACGACTCAGTTTGAACAACCTTAATAATCACCTCTTAAGTGCCTTGGCGCGCCGGGACCGCATAGTGGATTTTGCCAAGCGTCCTATGTCGCGACATTAGTAAAGCTGTTATATGAGAATTATTTTTTTTGGCTCACCTGATGACGCTGTTCAATTATTAGGCTCTCTAATTACTGCGGGTCATGAAATTGCGGCGGTCTACACTCAGCCTGATCGTCGAGTCGGTAGAGGTCGTACAAAACAGGCGACAGCTGTGAAAATTTTTTCCGAACAGTCCGGCTTGGAAATATTTACTCCTGCAAACCTTCGTGATGACGAAGTTGAGTTGACGCGTATGTCGAATATTGCGGCGGATGTATTTGTCGTTGTTGCATATGGACGTATTTTGCCAACGAAAATCCTTGGCATACCGCCGTTTGGTGTCATTAATGTTCATCCCTCTTTGTTGCCTTTATATCGCGGCCCGAGCCCCGTGGCGGCCGCGATCCTTGATGGACAATCACATACCGGGGTTTCATTGATGCTGTTGGATGAAGGGATGGACACCGGGCCGATTCTCGCACAGTCTCTTCCCATTAATTTATCAGGACGTGAACGGCGGAGTGAGTTGCAGGCACGTCTTTTCAGAGAATCTGGGTCGTTGCTGTTGGACGTATTAACAAAGCTTCAATCGGGAACTATTACTCCTGTTATTCAAGACAATGCCGCAGCATCTGTCACTCAATTACTACATCGGTCAGATGGTGAAATTAAGTGGACGACATCGGCTGTGTATATCGAGCGTATGGTACGCGCTTACGATATCTGGCCAGGTACTTTCACTACATGGCACGGAAAAAACGTCAAAATTCTTCATTCTCAATTAATTGAGGGTGTTGCGACAAATCCAGGTGAAGTTGCGTTTCGTAACGGACATTTAAGTGTTAGTACTGGTGATGGATTGCTTGAAATCATTCAATTGCAACTGGAAGGACGTCAAGCGGTCATGGCATCTGATTTTGTCCGTGGCTACCCTGAAATCAATGGAGTGATTTTGGGTAATTAACCATGCAAATCTTATGCGGTTTCAATCTGGAGAATCTCTCGGTGGGCGATATGACTTCGCACGTGATCAACGTTGGCTAACCACCAATCACTACCGTAGAACTGTGCTTCACATTTTGCAATGTTGTCTACTGAATCGCCATATGAGCGAATCCAAATAAACTGGGTGCGCTCTTCGTTGATCCATGAACACTCAACTTTAATATTTGCTTCTTCCATTAATGGGATTAGCTTTGGAAAAAGTTCGAGCCAGCTATCAAGCTGGCCTTTGTTGATGGTGTAGGTACGCAAGTGGGCAATGGTCATTGTTCACGTTGTCTCCGTATTAATTGGTTAATGGCAATGGAATAAGTTAAAGGGATCTTACTCTTACAATAAATTTTCCAGCGGTTTGTTCGTTAAAACTATTGTTTGGGAATTCATAAATTCTTTGTGATTCAATTGCTAACGCTTCATCATTCCCATTAGGGCTCGTTTGCCACCAGGTCCGGATAATTTTTTCATCATCTTTTGCATTTGTTTGAACTGGGATAGTAGTTGGTTTACTTGTGTGATGGACGTTCCAGAGCCTACAGCTATTCGTTTACGCCTCGAACCATTAATGATTGTGGGTTCTCGCCGTTCAGTTGGTGTCATTGAATGGATAATAGCTTCTACTCGCGATATTTGACGTTCGTCAAGATCTTTGGAGTTTATTTTTCCTTTTAGGGCACCAACACCCGGCACCATACCTAGAATGTCACTGATGGAGCCCATTTTTTTGATGGTGTTGAATTGTTCGAGCATGTCGTCGAGGTCAAACTGATTTTTGCGGATTTTATTTTCAAGTGCAACGGCTTGTTCGGTATTGAATTGAGTTTCAGCCTTTTCAATCAGAGATTCGACATCACCCATTCCGAGGATTCTGGATGCAATTCGATCAGGGTGGTAAACCTCTAATTGATCGGGTCTTTCTCCAACAGTTATATATTTAACCGGAACACCAGTTACTGATCGCATGGAGAGTGCGGCACCTCCACGAGCGTCTCCATCCATCTTCGTTAAAATTATTCCTGTTATCCCTACCCGTGAATTGAATGTACTACCTGAATTCACCGCGTCCTGTCCGGTCATGGCGTCAACAACAAGAAGTGTTTCTACGGGTGATGTAGCATTTCGTATTTCTTCGAGTTCGTTCATTAATTCATCATTTACGGCGAGTCGACCAGCAGTATCAAGGATTAGGTAGTGGACGCGTTCTTTGGTAGCTTTAGCAACGGCAGCTTCAGCAACGGTTAATGGTGTGGAGTTGGGTGATTGTTCTGTGTAAACATCGAGATCGAGCTGTCGACCTAATTGTTTGAGTTGTTCGATAGCGGCTGGTCGCTGCAGGTCACATGCGGCCATCATCACTGAGTGTTTTTGTTTACGCAGATGGAGAGCTAGTTTAGCGGCGGATGTAGTTTTGCCAGCTCCTTGTAGACCCGCCAACATAATTACGCTTGGTGGTTGGTTAGCTCTTTCTAACCCAACAGTTTCTCCACCGAGAATGTTTATTAACTCTTCTCGGACAATTCTAATTACTGTTTGTCCGGGAGTTAGAGAGTTATAAACCCTATCGCCATTCGCTCTTTGTTTAATGTTTTTTACAAACTGGCGTGTGACTTTGAAATCTACATCAGCTTCGAGCAGAGAGAGTCGTACTTCACGTAGGGCGTCATCTATATTTTTTTCCGACAATTTGCCACTATTTGTTAGCTTGCCAAAGACTCCATTAAGCTTGTCGGAAAGTGATTCAAACATGATTAGAGTTTACATGTATCGATCAGGAAATTTATAAGCATGAACTTTCTAATTGAAGAAGAATTAATGTTTTTTGTGGCGTTGAAAAATTAAAACAAGATTTCTACAACCTAACATCTACACTTACAACGATTAATGGTCGACATTAGTTTATGAAGTAGGGTTAATTCCTTGCCGAGAAAAAATAGTGAAAAACAATTTGCCCTGATTGCTCATAGGGGAGCATCGTATGATGCTCCTGAGAATACGTTCGAAGCGTTCGACCTTGCACTGGAAATGGGGTTTGACAATATTGAGACGGATGTCCAATTGTCTAGTGATGGACGTTGTGTTCTAATTCATGATGAATTGTTGTATCGAACCACTGGTATTCAAGGTCTTGTTGCTGAGACGAGCATAGCCAAAATTAAATCACTGAATGCTGGTCTTTGGTTCGAGGGTCCAGATGATGGGGCTGGGTCCACAGGTCCACTTGCATATCCTGATGCTTTCGTGCCGACCTTGGATGAATTCCTCGAGCGTTATGCAAAAAAAATCCATGTTCATCTTGAATTAAAATCTACTCAGCCTGAGCTGTCTGTCAAAGTGATGGAGTCTTTGAAAAACTGGGATTTTCTTGGTCAACACACAGGTGATTACGTATCCCCCGGGATCACTATCTCATCGTTTCATGCGGAACAGCTTGAACGTTCCATTGCACTAATGCCTGAAGTTGCACACGGGTGGTTGCTTGAGAAAATTAACAAGAATTCCTTAACGGTTGCATTGGATCTAGGGCTAGCAGGTATTTATCCAAATGCCATGAAAGTTACTAAACACCAAATCGATCGCGCAAACGAATTCGGTCTGTCTGTTAGAACTTGGGGTATCGGTAATTCTGTGCAAGCTTTGAAACGTGCGTACAAGTCAGGAGCTACTGGAACAACAATTGATTGGCCTGTTAAGGCACATAAAATGCTCGCTTCGATTTAAATTGATTTATTAGCAGTATCATTGAGTTAATTTTGTTCTGTGCTTGTTGACTATTTCAGTGGGTTGAAATGAACTTGTTTGTTTGTCAGATTTTTTCGACATAAAAATACGATAAAGTCTGGCTAAACAAATTTAGTATTAGTTTGTTATTCATATTCTTTACCTAATAGAAGAAATTCCTAAAACGAAAATTAAAAAACATATGAAGATTGAAAAAATTCGCATCCGCCATGTATTTGGAACAATAGAGACAGATGGTCTTTTTTGGGAAGAGCGCCTGGTAATGCCGCTTGACGTGTACTCAGAGTTTCGCGATAGCGACAATCGAGTTAAATGGTCTAATCAGACCGCTGATGACCACATGCCTCATGACGCATATTTTGTTCAAATCGAAACGGACGAAGGGGTTGTCGGAATTGGCGGACCGATGGATATGTCGGTTGCATTTATTGTCCAAAACGAGCTTGCTCATTATTTAATAGGTCGCGATCCTTTAGCTACGGAATTTATCTGGGATATCTTGCACCGCGCAATGGTTCATGGCCGCCAGGGCAATACGATGATCGCGATCAGTGCGATAGACAATGCACTCTGGGACCTTAAAGGGCGTTATCTAGGAGTGCCTGTTTATTCGATTATTGGTGGCCCGACCCGTTCAGAAATCCCTGCATATGCTTCTATGCTTGGTTTCAGTGTTCTTGATATTGGCTTGGTCAAGGAACGCGCGAAGCAATATCAAGAGCTTGGATATACCGCTCAGAAATGGTTTTTCCGACACGGACCAATGTCCGGTTCTGAAGGGTTGAAGAAAAATGTTGAGATGGTTGCGGCATTGCGTAATACCCTGGGCGATGATGATGACATCATGCTTGATTGCTGGCAGTCTATGGATGTGAACTATGTCATTAGACTGGCTGAAGAGATTGAAGAATTTAATCCACGCTGGCTTGAAGAGTGTGCAATGCCAGATCGTATCGATTCTTACAGAAAAATTCGTGAATCTACAAACATTCCCTTGTCTGGTGCTGAGCACCATTACACACGTTGGGGCATGAAGGAATTTATAGATGCAGAAGCTTTAGATATTCTGCAGCCTGATATTTATTGGGCGGGCGGGTTGTCTGAGGTGTTGAAAATAGCCGCGGTCGCTACAACCGCTGATCTCATTACCATTCCACATGGTCACTCAACCAATGCAGGCATTCATTTTTCTGTAAGTCAGTCTCCTATTCACACTCCGTATCAAGAGTATTTGATCAAGTGGAATACAGTTCATCAGCATTTCTTAAAAGATCCGGTTAAACCTGAAAAAGGTTTTATAAATGTGCCTTTAACGGCTGGAATGGCTATGGATCTTGATTCTGACAAAATTGAACGAGAAGAAGAACCAAGCTTCGGGACATGACTGAGTCATTGCAAGTAGTTTGCATATTCATTGATTGCGATTTAATTAGCTAGTTTTTGCTCAGTAGTTGTTCCGCGTACTTAAGTTCCATTTCGGTGAGTTTACTGACTCTGCGCTTGAAGTTAGGATCATCTGAAAAATTCGCGTTTACGAAAGCGTCGAGCACTTCTTTCGCCACTGACAGCCCTATGATCCAGGCGCCGATACATATCAAGTTGACATCATCATGCTCAACGCCTTGGTGGGCGCAGTAAGTGTCATGGGTTACTGCTGCCCTGATTCCCGGGACTTTATTTCCTGCAATCGCAGCCCCCACTCCTGTTCCGCAAACAAGGATGCCGCGTTTTACTTTGTTGGAGAGTATTGCTGAAGTTACCTGCTCAGTGATATCTGGAAAATCTACAGGGTCTTCAGAATATGTCCCGTAATCTATAACTTGGTGACCTTTCGACTGCAAATACGCAATAACAGGGCCTTTCATTGGGAACCCTGCATGGTCACTCCCTACACCTAATCGCATTTAGCTTTCTCCTGCGTATAAAGTCGTGAAAAGATATTTGATTAGTTGATATTGTCAAAAAGTCCTTTTGGGTCCGTCCATCTATCAGGAACTCTTAGCGATAACACGGTTGCATCGCACGTCAACACGCCCTTGTACGAGAACAGGTCAACACCGACAAGTGATTTTTTGTTCGTTTTCTCTGTCAATCTTGCTCGGGCGGTTACGGGACCATCAATTGGTGTTGGCTTACGATAGTTCACCGTTAATGACGCTGTGGCGTACCAAATTTTTTTACCGTCACCAATATCTCTTCCTTCTGTCTTGTATGCCTCAGCGATCGATGTACAGACACCGTGGCAATCTATAACAGCGGCAATGGTTCCACCGTTCATGACATCTGGAGGCATGGCAGCGTGATGTGGTTCTGGCTGGAAAGTGCATACAGCTTCATCGCCGTCCCAATATGATTTAATGCGTAGCCCTTGATCATTCCATGCTCCACAACCGTAGCAGTGATTGTCGTGAAGTCCGTCTTGAAAATACGTGCGCTTAAGTTCAGTTTGGCTCATACTGCTCCTCGAACATCAATTATTGACTCTTAGGTATTTAACCACACCATACGATAAGGTTTTCGGATCATGGTGCAAGTGATTTGAATGAGGTTGGTGACATGGTTTATTTTGATTCGCGTACATAACACTTAATGAGCATGATAAAACCTCGATCAAAACAATTTGCTCTTTTGTTGGTGACAGTTGCCACGTTGTTATCACTTTCTGTTTGGTTTTCTACAAATGCTGTATCAACTGCACTGGAAACCGAAAAATCGATTGATCAATCTTCTATGGCTCTTCTTACTATTGCAGTTCAAATTGGATTTGTGTTTGGGACACTGTTTATATCTTTTACTAATTTATCGGACCTTATAAATGCTCGAACACTTTTTGCCGTTTCATCAATACTGGCGGCTATAACAAATTTTTTAGTGATCCCTTTGGATTCGACTGATGCTTTGATGGTTACACGATTTGCCACAGGGGCATTTTTAGGTGGCGTTTATCCAATGGGTATGAAAGTTCTATCTGGCTGGTATGTTTCAGGTCGAGGATTTGCAATTGGAACACTGGTTGGTGCCGTCACCCTAGGTTCTGGGACTCCTCATATTTTGATGTCGGTATTCAGTGAAAACTGGCAAATGGTAATTATTGTAAGTTCCATATTGGCTATCACGGGAGGAGTCATACTTAAGGCATTTGTTCGTGATGGCCCACATGATGTTGTAGGCGCGAAATTCAATCCCCGATATCTTATTTCGGCATTATCTGAGCGTGGTCCTAGGCTGGCATTGATTGGATATCTTGGTCATCAGTGGGAGCTTTACGCGATGTGGGCTTGGATCGGAAGTTTTATGTTTTATGTATTGGAGGAACGATCACTTTTTGGTGATGGGATTCAACTTGCGAGTGTAATCACATTTCTTGTTTTTGCTGTAGGTGCGGCAGCCAGTTCTCTTGCTGGTGCTTGGTCTGAAAAAATAGGTAGAACTGCTGTTGCGATCATTGCAATGGTTATTAGCGGTTGTGTTGCACTATTTGTTGGATTTATACCTCTTCAATGGAGCGTATTGATTGTTATTTTCGTGTTGGTTTGGGGTGCGTCGGTTATTGCAGACTCTGCTCAATTTTCAACCGCGATAACGGAGCTCAGCGATCCTGTTTATCGTGGAACAATGCTCACATTTCAAACAGGGGTAGGATTTGCCCTTACCGTTGTATCAATTTGGCTTTTGCCCATTGTTAAAGACCTGTCGGGGTGGGGTTGGGCTTTTGCAATTCTTGCATT
>CAJWJL010000011.1:0-23451 GCA_913042135.1 uncultured Chloroflexota bacterium
GCTCAGATACGATGGAGGTGAAAGCGGAAGTGTCAGATCAGTGGGAACTCGACCAAACCTTAACTGCCACAGGTAATTTGGTTGATTCGACTTTCACAAATCAACTTAAAAATGGCGTCCGTTTAATGCCAGGCGATATAGATGATTGTTTTCTTAGAGTTCCAAATGGCAAAGTAACACTCACTTGGCCTGAACTGAAACTGGAAATTTTAGGATCAGAAGCCATCACACACTTTATGCTGTATTCGCCAGAACATGCTATTTGCGTCGAGCCACAAACCTCGACGGTTGATGCGGCAAGGTTAGCTGAAAATGGTATCGCCCGTACAGGTCATGTTCTTGTCGATCGCGAACACCCATTAATAGCGACAACAACATGGACATGGGACGAATAACCGTGAAAGTATCCGATCCAGCAATATCTATAGACAAACTAAGTTTTAACTATGGAGACAGGCCTGTGCTGAACGAAATTAACCTTGTAGTTCCACAAGGAATTTCGTTTGGAATATTAGGGGCAAACGGTGCAGGAAAAACAACTCTTGTACGATTGCTCGTCGGTCAACTAAACTCAGTTACGGGATCTATCTTCGTATTAGGACAGGCACCTAGCACCGCCCAATCTGACTCGATAGGGTATATGCCGCAACGTAACGCCCTATACGAGGCATTATCTGTAAGGGAAAACCTTGAATTTTTCTCCAGAATGCTAGGACTTTCAAACAAGCACGACCGCTCAATATCAGTCGAATCGGCAATATCTCTGGTAGGTCTTAAGGATCGAGCAGATGATGTCGTGAATCAATTAAGCGGCGGCATGCGGCAACGTGTTAGCCTCGCGATCTCTATGGTCCACGAACCGGATCTTCTATTACTAGATGAACCCACGGTTGGGTTAGATCCCGAACTACGAGCGATGTTCTGGCAGCAATTCAAAGAAATAACAAATACTGGTAAAACCATAGTCATCTCAAGCCACACGATGGATGATGCATCACATTGTGATTATCTAGGGTTTATGCGCGGAGGAAAATTTATCGCTACAGGTACACCTGATGAACTAAGACAGTCAACCGGCAAATCTGATTCCACACTTGAAGATGCATTTCTGCACCTATCCAGAAAGGAATCTGATGTCTCTTGACCGTAAACATGCTATCGCGTCACGAATCGTAAGAGAAATAAGACGAGATAAACGTTCTGTCGCCATGATTATTGGCGCGCCCGTAATTGTCATGTCATTAATCGGGTTTAGCTTCCAAACACAAAAATCCGTGTTAACTGAATTAGCACCAGCATTAATCGCTACAATGGTGATGTTTTTCGTATTCGTTCTCACCGCAATAAGTTTTTTACGTGAGCGATCACAAGGAACGCTCGAACGACTTCTATCCACACCTGTTTCTAGAACTGACCTACTGGTTGGCTATCTCACAGGATTCCTGATATTTGCCTTAATCCAGTCAATGGTCATTCTTACGTACACTCTCTTCGTGATTAACGTTGATTACACAGGAAAGTTATGGGACATAATATCCATCCTTGTGATTGTGACAATCACTTCAGTCAACATGGGCATTTTTGTTTCCACTTTCGCGAAAAACGAATTCCAAGTTGTTCAATTTATTCCCCTTCTAATCGCCCCACAAATTTTCCTGTCAGGGATCATACTTCCAACGTCACAATTACCCAGTTATTTTCAAGTCGTCAGCGGAGCTCTGCCGCTTACATACGCGAATAGAGCACTGAGAAATATCATGCTGCGAGATGAATCGCTAGCAGACGTTTCAATGGAACTTGGTGTCCTTTTTATATTCGCTATTGGGATGCTGTTAATTGCCTCAACTACAGTAAAACGAACTTAGCTCACAGTGATTACATAAATCCCCAACTTGGACTCCTAGGTAGAGATAACTACCCCGAGACAAGCATCGCAGTACTACAATTCTGAAATCCTTTGGGCTTAATTATCGCCCTTCGATATGGTTACTACAGTTTCGGTTAACAAAACGCTCATTTTCGTACTTATGTCTTCAAACACACTCGCACATCTCCTCAACCCATCGACTCCATCCGATGATGCAATCATCGTCCCTGATGGTCCAACGATCTCTTATTCTCAATACGCTAATGAAATCGAACGTGTCGCAGGTCTCCTAGCCGGAACAGGCGTCATGCCCGGAAGGCCGGTGTCAATAATCCTTCCAAATTCACTCGAGTTTATGATCCTATTTCTGGCGGTGGCGCGAGCTGGCGCGGTAGCGGCACCCTTGAACTCGGAATACACAATCGAAGAGTTCAAATTTTTCATGGAAGACGCGAATTCTCAGCTAGCAATTGTCCCTCAAGGCGCTCATAAAGGCCGAGATGCAGCAAATGAACTTGGCATTACGGTTGTTGATACATCTCTTGACAATGGATCGCTCGTACTGCAGGAAAATGGCAAACCCTGGACCAAATCCTCTGACCCAAAACCTCCCTCAGAGGAAGACGTAGCACTGTTTCTACACACCTCTGGTACAACAAGCCGACCCAAGGGCGTTCCGCTAACCCACGCCAACTTAATGAAGTCAATAGACAACATAAAAACTCACTACGAACTGACATCAGAAGACACATCTATAATCGTAATGCCCCTATTTCATGTACATGGTCTGATGGGGGCGTCACTTTCAACTCTCAACTCTGGTGGCTCGCTTGTTATACCTCCACGTTTCTCGGCATCTAACTTCTGGGAATTGCAGAAAACCAACTCAGCAACCTGGTACTCCGCTGTACCCACCATTCACCAGATCCTACTTATGCGAGCCGACGAAGAGAATGCACCGCATGAATCGTTTCGATTTATACGGTCCTGCTCGTCCGCACTAGCTCCAGCAGTATTTGAGCGTTTGGAAAACCGTTTTGGATCTCCTGTTTTAGAAGCCTACGGAATGACTGAGGCCTCTCACCAGATGTCATCCAGTCCAATGCCTCCCGGAAAACGAATCCCAGGAACAGTAGGCCAGGCAACTGGCGTTGATATTGCAATTATGGATATGGAGGCAACTGGAAAATTACAAAACACAGGCGATATAGGTGAAGTGGTTATCAAGGGAGACAACGTCATGCATGGTTATAACAACAACCCGGAAGCCAATGCTGAAGCGTTTGTTAATGGCTGGTTCAGAACCGGTGACCAGGGCTTCCTAGATTCTGAAGGTTATCTATCGCTGACCGGTCGCATAAAAGAGTTGATTAATCGTGGAGGAGAAAAAATCTCCCCTCTAGAAATCGATGGCATCCTACTAAAACACCCTGCTGTTGCTGAAGCAGTTTGTTTCGCTGTACCAGATGAAAAATACGGTGAAGTGGTTCATGCTGCGGTTGTTCTGAAAAGCGAAACTGATGAAGACGCCATCCGAACTTACTGTAGAGATGAGATGGCAAGCTTTAAAGTACCCGATGCTATTTATATAACGGATAAACTTCCGAGAACTGCAACTGGAAAAATTCAACGCCGACACATGGTAGAGGCATTCACTAAACTGGGATAAACGTTCACCCTATTTGCCAAAGCCAGTGACATGTCACACATAAATCTGATTGCATCAAACTAACAAGTTGCTAAAGTGTTTAGCATTCAATCTGATATTTGCGGAAAGGTATTCTCATGCTGCTAGGTGTCGCAGGTCTGGTTCCTGGAGATTGGAAATCTATCGACGGAGCCGTGCTTGACAATGTCGCCCAACACGGTTTCAAAACAGTACAGATTCGAGTTGATGACCCTCAATCAATCAACGACAAAGACGTTATTAGATTGAAATCTATGTTCGATAGCCGAGGGTTTCCAATGCCACAAACTGTAGGTAACTATGGTGGAGATCTAATCGCTGAAGACGAAGGCGTGCGAAAAAACGAAATCAAATTCGTTAAACGAATGGTAAATGTCAGTTCACGCCTCGGCTGCCCTAACACGTATTTACGCCCAGGGAGCCTGAACCCGAAAGGCGGGTGGACGCCACATCCAAAAAATCACTCTACTGAAGTTTGGGACCGACTAGTGGACAGCACAAAACAGATCTGCGACGTTGCGGAAAACGAAGGGATCATGATAGCTGTCGAAGGTGGAACAGTTTGCCCCGTCGATACACCTCAGAAAATGAAGGATCTTATTGACGATGTTGGTTCGAAAAATCTCGGACTAAACATGGATCCTGTAAATTTCATCGGATCTCTCGACATCGCATATGACACAACCTCATTAATTAATGAGTTCTACACGTTGATTCCAGACCGTATCCTAGGGGCCCATGCAAAGGATTTCACAGTCGTCGACGGATTACTTCCCCACTTCGAAGAATCTATCATTGGCCAACCAAACAGCATGCTCGACAACGAAGCACTGCTTTTGGGGCTGCAAAAGGTTAATCCAAATGCCCACGTTCTTGTAGAGCATCTTCCAGATGAAAAAATTCCATTAGCTGCAGCAGGAATACGTGAAATTGCTGAACGTATAGGCATCAAATGGGACTAATGAATATCAGTGTTTTCGTTCGCATGCATAAAAATTAAACTATACGTAGAGCAAGTCTGAATCTCTTACTAAGCACACGCACCGTTTCCCTTTCATAAATCTCAGGAGTTAAACATGACATCTGATCTTTCCGGCAAGCGAATAATTGTCACTGGAGCAGCGACCGGCATAGGACGCGCAACAACGCTACGCGTTTCTGCCAGCGGTGCAAAAGTCGCAGCATTTGATATCAATGACGCCGATGGTGCAGCAACTATAAGTGATGTAAACGAATCTGGTGGTGATGCACGTTACTGGCATGTGGACGTCCGAGATGAAACAGCTGTGTCTGGAGCCGTGGCTGCGGCGGAAGTATGGTTAGGGGGAGTGGATGTATTAATTCATATTGCAGGAGTGCTGCAAGGTGCAGCAGTCGAGTTAGATGAATTTCCTGAAGATATCTGGGACACTGTACTCGATATAAACCTACGAGGATCATTCACGATATGTAAATATGTGACGGCCGTCATGAAAAAATATGGATCAGGTGTAATCATCCTGACTGCTTCAGGTGCAGGAGTTACAGGCGGGAGTTCATCACTCGCTTACGGATCGTCCAAAGGCGGTGTGCACGGATTATCCCTTGTGATGGAATCACACTTAGAAAAATACAATATTAGAGTAAACGATGTCATGCCTGGTTCGGTAGATACACCTCTGAAGGTGGCAAATGTCCAAGACATGCATGAGGCTGGTGGCAAAAAAGGCAGCCTCGAAGAAAAAATTAGCGCTCTCGTATCACCGGATGATATATCGAAGGTCTACGCATTTTTAGCCAGTGACGATGCAAGTATGATCAAAGGAAGTGTTCGAACTAGGTAAAAGTTACTCCCGTTGAGCCGTATCTCGTTTTTCCCAACCAGGTCGGAACATACGCAGGAAATTACTTCTGCCATATGGGTGCTTTCTTGCTTCACTTTCGTTCAATTCAACTCCAATCCCTGGTGCATCAGGCATTTGAAGATACCCGTTTTCCACACGCAAAAAACCACTAAGAACCTCAGGCACCCAAGGTTCCAAAAAATCATCAAAACACTCTTGAATAAACACGTTAGGCGTAACTGCATTGATGTGCAAGGCCACCATAGTTTTAAATGGACTTTCCGCATTGTGTAAGGCGATTTCTGCGTGATGTGCTTCAGCAATTCCAGCAATCTGGAGAGATCGCCATATTCCACCTACGCCGAGAGGTTCAGGATTAATCACGTCCGTAACATTATGTGATAGAAACTCGCCAAACTCATGAATAGCGTGCATGCGTTCACCCGCGATCATACGCACTGGAATTCGACGTGCTACTTCAACCAAGGCGCTCACATCCGTTGACAGTACCGGTGTCTCGAACCAAGTTACATCGTAATCCTTCAACCAATTCCCAATCTCTATTGCAGCGTATGTGCTGAACCGATCATGAGCTTCGATCAGTATGTCAACATCATCACCCACAGCCTCCCGCACAGCACCTATCAGTAACTTAGCCTCATTTGTTTCTTTACGAGACATCTGCATATGAGCATCACCGAATGGATCAAACTTCAAGGCGGTGTAACCCTTAGCAGCAACTTCTGAGGCTTTCTCTGCAAATCCCTCCGGAGTTCGCTCACCCGAATACCAGCCATTTGCATATACACGAACGTTATCGCGAACTTTCCCTCCTAATAATGTGTAGACAGGCACACCGAGCGACTTGCCAAGAATGTCCCAACAGGCCATCTCTATGCCAGCCATCGCCGGAGTCACTTTCAAGAAAGCGGTCAGATACAGCTTATGAAATATTTCGT
Source organism: uncultured Chloroflexota bacterium (assembly GCA_913042135.1). Classification (GTDB taxonomy): domain Bacteria; phylum Chloroflexota; class Dehalococcoidia; order Lucifugimonadales; family Lucifugimonadaceae; genus Lucifugimonas. The sequence continues at coordinate 6,337 of CAJWJL010000011.1, forward strand.
GCACATTTCTGGGATCCATCCCGATTACCAAGTGTTTGATCTCTTGAATAGCCGCCACACGTGGTTGTGTTTCGGAACCCCCAGTCGCTTCACCGACCCCAATCAATCCGTCGTCTGTTTCTACAACAACAAAAATCCAGTTCTTCCAGGGATTTCCTACTATTACTGTTCTAACATCCGAGATCTTCATTCAGTTACTCCAAGAAAACACACGACAGTAATTTTAAAATGAAAAGTCAATTCGCTAAAAATTATTCTTCCATGAGCTAACAATATCCGTTACCCATGGATTTCGTGCTCATACCAACATCGCGGATTAATCAAAAAGAAATTAATACTTTATAAGGTTTGGCAATGCACCACTCTTTTTCATTAACAGACTTACCGGATCTCCCGGATACGATCGCACCAGACGGATCTGAAATCCGATTTCTGAACTCGTCTGACAAAGGCTCCAGCATGGTACACACACTGCTTGGCCCAGGCTGCACCACACAGGCCGTTCATCATCGAACGGTTAGGGAGCGTTGGATTTGTATCGCCGGTCAAGGCAGGCTATGGCGTTCGAGTGGGCATAAAGAATCTGTGATTACCCTGAAACAAGGAGTGGAGTGCGATATTCTCACTGGAACTAGATTCCAATTCCAAGCCGATGACGGAGATGCTCCATTGGAAATCATAATCACGACTACGCCACCATGGCCAGGAGACGAAGAAGCTATCAAATGCTCAGGTAAGTGGACTCCAGTTCTTTAACATTTCTACACATTCTCTGGACAGGTTCCACACAGTCATTTTCTAAATTAGTTAATAGCCAATCAATTTGGTCGGTATTCCGGTCAAAGGTTTTAGAAAAGGTTTTAGAAAATGTTCAAACGAAAAATCACTCTCGGTGTAATCACTGGATTCCTTGGTGTATTCGCTCTAGCAGGCACTGCACTCGCTCAAGAGAGACCAGCCGATGGTACAACCCACAATTCAGTCAATGACCGAATAGCCGAAATCCTCGGTATCGACCGAGAAACTCTCGACTCCGCAATCGAGACAGCCCGCAAGGAATACCGTGAAGCGAAGCAGGATAAGCGTCTTGCCGTGATAGTAGAAGCAGGGACAATCACTCAGGAACAGGCTGATGAGATCGATGTCTGGAAAGACACCAAGCCTGAGGTCATGGATAGTCTCAAGAAGCTCACTCGCGAATACGGCGGAATCAGAGGCAATCTGGAAGCCACACTGAACATTCTGGTAGAAAAAGAAGCAATCACCCAGGCAGAGGCCAACGAGATTATAGTCTGGAAAGACGCCCAACCAGCCTACCTCGATGAACTTCGTGAAGAGCTCAAAGGTGAACGCGATGTTAAAGGTCCAAAAGGCCGACATGGTCAAAGATGGAACCGACACATTCTTCCCTCTCGATGAAGTGTAATGATCTAAACGTTTAGTTACGTATCAGTCAGGTTCACAACAGGTTTCTAGTGCCCCCTAAAAAAACTCCTCTCGAATAATCGGGAGGAGTTTTTTCTTCCAGTCACTTCAAAAACCAGATCAACGCCGACACTAAAATGCATAAAGCCTAATAATATGTGTGTAACAAACAGTTCGAAAAACTATTTTTAAAAACGTCCTAACACCATTCACCTACGCTCGGCCCAGGAACCTATTTCATGGATCAACGCTCAAACAATAAGACACAGCGACTACAACAGTGGTTCGATGAACGCCCTAGGTGGGATCACGCCTCGTATGGCGAGTTCATGCACATTGGTGCAAATCAAACCATCTTCCGAATCGCATTAGAAGAACAGGAAATTGGTACCGAAACGAAAGTACTCGACACCGCTTGCGCAGTAGGCGGTAACGCTCGTTGGATGGCATCTTTATTCGGATGCCATGTTTGGGGTAACGATATCGACGAAGAAGCTCTGGTGGTGGCTAAAGATCTGGCTGAAATAGAAAACATCTCTGAACTCTGCACGTTCGTAGAGGCTCCCGTTGAAGCGCTACCCTTCGACGACAACACATTCAATATTGTCGTAACTACCGACGTTTTTGACTCTAACGAAGTTAAACGAGTCCTTAAGCCCGGTGGAAGTTTCATAGTCATATCACTTTTCGAAGATCCAAAAATCACTCCTATACAGCTCGCAGAAAGATGGGGTTTGGAACTGGAAACATCACTCGATGTTACCGATCTAGCATTTGCGTTCAACAGGGCTAAAGAAACCGAAGCTCGACTACTCCACGAATCTGATTTAATCGGCGCTCGTGAACTAATCGATATCATGAACAAGAGCATCGCTCCGTACACGCATGGCGGCCGCCACTACATCATGCGCCTACGAAAAAAGTAAGGAGATTCCTAAACCACAATGACCACAAACTCAATCAGTCAATATCGTGGGATCTTTGGAATCCCCGCCACACCTTTTAACGAAGACGAAACACTCGATGTTCGTTCTCTAGAAAGCGTTCTCAATTTCTCTGTTGAGAGCGGGTGCCATGGAATCGTTATGCCAGTCATGGCAAGTGAATACCAATCACTTACCGACGTAGAACGACGGAAGATCTTCGATGTAACCGTAAAAATCGTCAACGGCAGGGTTCCAACTGTTGCTGGAGTCACCGGAGTTTCAAATATCCACTCAATCGAACTTGCAAAATATGCTCAGGATGCAGGATTTGATTCCGTAATCACTATGCCACCTCATAGTCTGAAACCATCCAACAGTGAGAATTTAACATACTTCGATCAACTGGATGCAGCTTTAAAAATTCCAATATGGATACAAAATCACCCAGCAGGAGTAACGTTATCTGCACCTCAAGTTATCCAAATCTGTGAAACGTTTGAAAATATCCGCTATGTCAAACAGGAAGGCCCTTCAGCTGGACATGTTGCAACCGCATTAATTGATCATGAAACGAAGTCGGTAGAGGGTGTGATGGGTGGAGCCGGTTGTAAATACCTAATTGCCGACTACAATCGTGGCATGTGCGGCAACATGCCTGCCTCCCACTATGGTGATATTCACTCGAAAATCTGGAATCTCCTCGAGCAGGGTGAAGAATCAAGCGCAAGAGAAATACATACCCGTATGACTCCGCTAAATAACTTCGAGAGTGGACTTCACGGTATGCGGGCATTCAAGGAGGTTCTTTACCGCCGCGGTGTTATTACAACACCAACAATTCGTTCGCCGGGGAAAAAGTATCTCGATAAATACGATGTGCATGAGCTAGACACCCTTTTAGCCTCAATTGACGATCTGATGACGTGGAAAGCGTAGTAAAACTTGAGAATCGAAGCTATCGATCTTTTTTACGTAGCGTTACCCGTTATCACCAGAACCGCCGACGGCACACAAGATTCGCTGATCGTACGTGTGCGCACGGACAATGGACTAGAGGGTTGGGGCGAATGCGATGCATCACCATTGATATCGATGGCCGCTTACGTAATGCCAATGTCACATTCAAACATAATCAACATCTCAGAGGCGCTTATTGGCGGGACGCTCAATTCACCCAAAGATCTTGTACACCTAAGGAACAAGGCTGGAACGTACGGTCTCGATATACAACAGTTAGATCACGCCGTATCGGGTGCAGATATAGCGATGTGGGATGTACTGGGTAAGTACCTAGATGAGCCAGTTTGGAAATTAATTGGCCATTCCACATCACACAAAAAACTCCCATATGCAAGTGTGTTATTCGGTAACGACCCTGATGAAACACATGCCATTGCAACTTCTATTATCGAGCGTAATTTCCAGGCTGCCAAATTTGGATGGGGACCAATGGGGCATGGATCACTCGCTGATGATGTAGCACTAGTTCAAGCTGCACGTGATGGTCTGGGACCCAGTACAAAATTAATGATCGATGCAGGCGTCATTTGGGGTGACGACGTCGATGCTGCATATGAACGAGCAGTGAAATTCGCTGATCTGGGAGTAACTTGGCTCGAAGAACCTCTGAAAACCGAGGAGGTTAATGCTTACAAAAAATTAGGTGCTCGAATCAAGGCGAATAACGTAAACATCGGCATTGCTGGTGGGGAAGGTGCAGATTTTTATCGATCAGCCGACGATATGATGACAAACGGTGGACTTGATTATGTCCAAATTGATGTTGGCCGCATTGGAGGTATTACTGAAGCCAAACGAGTCGCAGATCGCGCAAAAGCACTCGGCATTCAGTACGTGAATCACACTTTTAAAAGTCATTTGTCTATCGCTGCATCAATTCATGTTTTTGCGGGCTATAAAAGTTTCGATGTTATCGAATACCCTGCTGGAAATTCGCCGTTGATTCTCGATCTCACTGCGCCATCAGGGATTTTTAGAGATTCAAATGGCTTTGTTCGAGCATCTGATGCTCCGGGCCTTGGAGTCGATGTAAACCTGGGAGCTATCAGAAAATTCCAGCGCTCAGTTAACATCGAAATCGATGGTCAAACGCTATTCAAATCATCACAACCTTAGATTTCTGATTCAGCCTGTATTCACCATATGTCCGTTCCCTAACAGTTGACGCAAGGTGAAACGGTTAATAAAATTTCCCTAACTAGCACTCTAACCTTTCGACTGCTAGCAGTTGAAAGGAGAAGGTGCTAATTAACAATTCGGTCTAATTTGATATTGATTTGGTGTGTCCGCACCATTCATTAAACAGTCAAATAGCCGAACGCTCAAGTCACTACTAAGGAGAAAATATTCAGTGGCACTGAACCTCACACCACTCGGTGACAGGGTAATCATTGAGCCCGCCGATGAAGAGGCCTCGACCTCGTCTGGCGGGATCATCATTCCCGATACCGCGAAAGAGAAACCCCAACAGGGCTCTGTTGTAGCAGCTGGCCCAGGCCGAACAACTGACGAAGGCACAGTCATCGACATGCCGGTCAAAATAGGTCAAACCGTTATCTACTCGAAGTACGCAGGTACTGAATATGCAGAAGACGGAACAGATTATCTGATCGTTCGAGAGAGCGACATTCTTGCAATTGTTGGCTAGTTGATTTGAAATTAGCCGTCTAATATTGGAGATAAATACCTAATGGCAGCAAAAGAACTCAAGTTCAGCGATGATGCTCGATCCCGCCTAAAAGCAGGCATCGACGTTCTCGCCGACACTCTTAAGCCGACGCTCGGCCCACGTGGTCGAAACATTATCGTCGACAAAAAATTTGGCCCTCCACAGGTCAACTCTGATGGTGTAACCATCGCAAAGGAGATCGACCTCGAAGACCCCTTTGAAAACATGGGTGCACAGCTACTCAAAGAAGTCTCAAAGAAGACAAACGACGACGCTGGTGATGGCACAACTACTTCAACTGTTCTCGCCCAGGCAATCATCGCCGAAGGTTTCAAGAACGTTGCAGCAGGTACCGACCCAATGGCATTGAAGCGCGGTATGGACATGGGGATGGCAGCTGTTCGTGAATCGATAGCCGGCCAATCAACCCCGGTTGATTCGAAAGATCAAATTGAAAGCGTTGCAATCCTCTCATCACATGATGACGAGATGGGCAGCCTCATATCCGACGTTATGGACAAGGTTGGTAAAGACGGAGTTATCACCGTTGATGAATCAAAGTCTCTCTCATACGAGACTGAATTCGTTGAAGGAATGCAAATAGATCGTGGATTTCTTTCCCCTTACTTCGTAACTAACTCCGAACGACAGGAATCTGTCCTCGCCGATCCTTACGTCTTAATCACTTCACAGAAGATTTCTGCGATTTCAGATCTCCTACCAGTTCTTGAAAAGGTTCTTCAAACCAATAAGAACGTTTTGGTGATCGCTGAAGACGTAGAAGGTGAGGCTCTTGCGACTCTGGTAGTAAACAAGCTTCGTGGGACACTTAACGTTGCAGCCGTCAAGGCTCCTGGCTTCGGCGACCGACGCAAAGCTATGCTCGAAGATATCGCTATTCTCACTGGCGGCACTGTTATTTCAGAAGAGATAGGTCGCAAATTAGAAACTGTGACTCTGGATGACCTCGGTAAGTGTAAGCAGATCGTAGTAAGCAAAGACGAAACCACTTTCGTAGATGGTGATGGCTCCGTTGATGCTCTCAATGGCCGAAAAGCCGAGATCGAAACACAGATAGCAGACACATCATCTGACTATGACCGTGAGAAACTCCAAGAACGCTTGGCTAAGCTTTCTGGCGGAGTCGCAATTCTCAAAGTCGGTGCAGCAACCGAAATCGAGATGAAAGAGAAAAAGCAACGGATGGAAGATGCTCTTTCAGCCACTCGGGCAGCAGTAGAAGAAGGAATCGTTCCAGGTGGCGGAACAGTCTTAATCAAAGCATCTGGAGCACTCAGCGGAGTAACGTCAGATAACGACGATGAACAGACTGGAATCGAAGTACTTAAACGCTCGCTCTTGGCCCCAATCAGGGTTATAGCCGCTAATTCCGGCTACGAAGGCGCTGTCATCTTGAACAACGTCGCTGAAAACGATGCTGGCAACTACGGTTTCGACGCCCATAAGGGTGAGTACGGTGACATGGTGGAGATGGGCATTGTTGATCCTGCCAAGGTAACTCGTGCAGCCGTCGAAAATGCAGTCTCTGTCGCTGGAATGATCCTCACAACTGAGGCGCTTATCAGTGAACAAGACGAACCGCCGATGCCACCAATGCCAGGCGGACCTCCAGGAGGAGACATGGGCTTCTAGCCTCTCCTTTCAAAAGTATTTGAAAAGGCCGCTCCAAATTGGAGCGGCCTTTTTTTCTCTAAAACCAACGATCTTTTGCCGTCATACAACTGTCAAAAAAATCACATAACTACAAAAATGCATACAACAACATCCTGCAATCCCTCAACCACAAAAACAACTCAACTATGTTAAGGGAATATCTCCTTCAACTACTTCACGATCGCTCGACCGATCCGTTCCACTAACAGACAACCCCTCGTAAAGACGAGTCATACCTTCAAGCCACTTGGTCTGCACAGATGGATCCCAAGCGGGATCAAAATCAGGGTATTTCGCTAGGATACGATCGGCTAGCTCCAATTGAGTCGATAGCTCTTGTGAGGCAGGATCAACATCCACTACACGTTCAGTTTTTACTGTATTAACAGGCTGTGCTGTCACTGCACGTGAACGAACAGAAGTCCCTGAATTACGTAATCTGCCAGCGCCATGACGACCAGCGAGAATTCGCTGTGAAAGCTTTATGCCAGCCGCCTGTGCAGCACGTATAAAAAAGGCTTCGCATTTCGTCAATACGCCTTCTTTAGTTCCAAACCTTCTAAATGCATCGCGAAATTGGCCTTTACTGGCACGAGACAAATCCAGTTCGAAAACTGGTTTATAAAACCCCTCAAGAATATCGCGTAGTAATGCTCGCCTCTCTTCACCTTCGGCATGTACAAGGCGATCAAGCTTATCGTCTGGATGGGCTTCAGAATCAACCAACTCGAGAACTTTCAAAGCGGTCATCAATTGAGTGCCGGAGCTACCTGAAAACCTCGGGCCCCAAACCGTTTTATCGATTCTTCCAGGAATACCCTCTTCAAGTAGAAATTCCAAAAAAGTTTGGAACGTACGATAGGGAACGTACGGGGGAATAGCAGGAGTTTGTTCTTGAGGGGTCATTTGAACTCGTATTTACACATTCCAAGCTTATCGTACAACTAAGGTATCTCCCAGCAATTCCAAAGTCAAATATATTTTGGAATGCCGTTTCCCCGGCGGGGACAGTTTATGAAACTTCTTTTTGGAACGCGGACAATACTCTTCAGCGTTTTGGAATGAAATATGAATAGTATCCGTTAGTGCGATAAATAAATTCTGAGAGGCTTTCAAAATCAACAATTCACCACTCAGTACCATCAAGAATAGGACAACAAATTGAAGATTCCTATAGATCAGATCTTCCCTGACCCAGACCTTCCAGTATCAAAATTCCAAAAAAATGGGAGACGGGAAAGCACTCGGTCTGTGCGCTCAAAGCGTGATCCAGTGGTTTTATTCAAAGACAACGGATACTTGCTGTTATCAGGCCAGCGAAAACTCAGTGCCGCAAAAGAAGCTGGTGAAATAACAGTTGAATGCACCGTTAAAGAAGAAGTTACAGCACAAGAGCGTTGGGAATTTTCACTGGCCGAACAGTACCACTCATCACTTGTACCAGCGATGGAGTTGGGCAAAGCATTCATGGAATACAGAGATTCTCACAGTGTCACACAGCAAGAACTTGCTCGACGGACAGGAATCACGCCTGGCACCATTCACCATTACGAAAGTCTCATACGAACATTAGATCCGGGTCTAGGCGAAAAGGTGAATACTGGAGAATTGACCTTCAAAGAAGCACGGTCTATCGCAGATATCGAAGACCATGCCAGACAACGAGAAATAGCACAACCATTTATCGAAGGTCGACTTTCTAGTGTTCATGTCGAGAGGATCGTAGGGCGAGCTAAAACTTCAAGTACTCTTTCAATCGAAGACATTATTGAAGAAGTCGTGAATGGTAAGCGAGCGGCCGAAACCGAGCCAGAACCAGCACCAGTATTTCAGAGAGCAAGACCTGTCGAAGCCGACACAGCGCTAATTGAAAATGCCGTATTAAAAATCGCTGGTGAATTAGATGCGTTGCAATTACAAGTTATACCTGAATACCGACGTTTAAAACTGATCAGCAGCCTGAGAATTCTCGATAGCCGGTTGAAGTCCGCACTCATGACTTTAAATGGCGGCATGGCAGCAACAACGGCTGTGCCACAACAATTGTCAACAATAACTGAAGTACGTGTGTAGCACACCGAGTAAAAACTAAAGCCAACCGCATTACATCACACAGGAGATCAACGACAAAACCAAATATCGCGTAGAGGCAAAACAATGAAATGCTGAGGTTTGTGCGGACACACAAACCTCACGCCGTAAGTAATTTTGTGGCTCAAAAATTACTTATACAGTCTCCGCTAAGAGCCCATGCGCCCCTCCAAACACGCCTCCGGAGGGGCGCATTACGTTAAGACAGGACAAACCCATATTTTCAACTTACAACCACAATAATAATCGATATAAGAAAGGCGACAATCTAGGACAAATTCAAGATTCTGGCAGCATTGTCATGAAGTATAAGTGGACGAGCCTCATCACGAATGTCTAGCTCCTGAAACTGCTCCAACCAAGTAACCGGAGAAATATACGGATAGTCAGATCCAAATAAAACCTTTTTCCTTAATCGACCGCTGGCTTCGGCGATCAAGTCTCTCGGAATATAACGCGGAGCCCAACCTGAAAGATCTATGAAAACATTGGCTTTGTGTAATGCAACCGCAACCTGCTCCTGGATCCACGGCCATGCAGGGTGAGCCATGATGATCGTTAAGTCAGGATGTCGTGCCGCCAGTGAATCCACATGGGGTATAGGTCGTGAGTATGCAAGTTCAAAACCATCTCCACCTGGCGAGTTAGCCCCGGCCGCAGCGTATCCTGAATGCATAAGTACAGGTATTCCAAGCTCTTCAGCTTTAGTAAATAATGGAATAAATACAGGGTCATCAGGAAAAAAAGCCTGATGGATCGGATGAAGTTTCAAGCCCCGTAATCCAAGAGATAATACCGAACGTTCCAATTCTTCAACCGCTGCTTTACCCTTCCGAGGATCCACGCTACAAAATCCAACGAACACATCCGGATAAGACTCTACTGTCTGGGCCACATAATCGTTCGGGTCGGGTAAATCTCCAGTTTCAGTTTCGGCATCAACAGAAAAGATCACAGCCATAGTATCGATAGCACGATAAGTCTCAACCATCTTCTCAATGCTTATGGACTCATCAGTCATACGGAACATTTGACGTAGACCTGGTTCAATACCGTATTCGGAAAGACCTGGCATTCGAGGAATGTGAGCATGTATATCGATGGCTTTCATAAATACATCCTAATGAGCTTAAATTTCTTTCGTTTAGAAAAGTAAAAACTTTTTAATCATCACATCGACAAGTAGGAATCAAATTACGGTCACTTGCGCAAACAACACGCTTAAGTATTGGCTTGGGATTTCATTGGTAAAACTAGTGAAAGTATCGCTCCTGCAGCAGCTATAATTCCCGCAAATATCACCACACCCTCAAATCCATTTGACTGATTGATAAAACCAGCTGCAATCGGCGTTAATGATCCAATAACTGCTCCGCCTGTGAACATCAAGGCCGTTCCAGACCCTTCGGATCCTTTATCAATCATATCCATCGCAGCAGCGTTGATGATCGGCATTACTGAAAAGAAAAAGAGACCCAGCACTGCGATTAATGCAGTCATGCCCCAGCCTGAGTCAAATGTTAAGAAAAGAAATATCAAGATCGTCATCGCAGTCATTGCGAACGCTATTACAGGCCGGCGTCCCACCCGATCAGATACGTTACCCATGATTGGTGTCGAAATAATTCCCGCCATGGTTATCAGTGCAACATGCAAGCCAACAAAAGTATCCGAATAGCTAAGTTCTTCACGCATGTATATGACGAGAAATACTTGAAATGACGTGTGTACTGCTCCACGCATTGCACCCAATAAAGCCATACCCAAAACACCACGATTACTGACAAGGCGCCCTGCGGATCTAAAGTAATCCGAAAGCGTGACATCTCCTTTAGCCTCAATACCTGCCGTTTTGAATCTCGAAATAACCGCTAAAGCTGTCACAACCATCGGAACCGAAATAAATGCAGCAATCCATCTCCACTCTATTCCACCAAAAATAACCCAGGACCCGATCGTCCCCGCCAATAAGAATCCGATGATTAATGGAGAAGCAGTATTGCCTATCTGCGCGCCCGTTAAGTGTGCTGCCATAGCAAAACCGCGACGTTCAGGATATCTAGCCGCCAACGTGCCAAACGCAGGCGCATGCCACATGGAAGTCCCGAATCCGACGATCACCACTCCAACTAGGAGTGCCCAGTAAACAGGTGATATAGCAATCAGAAAATATCCAATACCAACCATCATCATCGAAGCAAAAAGAATCCATGCAATTTTTTTACGAAACATATCCGTAAGAATGCCAGCTGGAATATTTGCGATACCCGAAGATATCGATTGAGCCGAAGACATACCACCCACAGCAACATCTGAAAGTCCTAAAGTTGCCCTTATGCTCGGAATCATGACCAATAACGCACCTTGACCAAAGTGTTTGATCCCATGACCCGCAGACAACCCATACATCAAGCCAAGTGATGTCGGTTTTTGATCATTAGAAGGACGTAAATCCCCGGAATCTTTAGGTTGATTATCGGAAGCACTGCCACCGGACTGTGCAGTATGAGAAGTGGTTTCTGTCACAGCAAACAAACTTTACGTCGCGATAGGCGGCTAAGTTGAACCGGGTATATGGCCAACCAAACAATGAAGTGCACAAATCGCTCAACATCACTATATGAAGGTGAAATCATGACTGGTTAATACCTTAATACCACAGTCTAAAAGCCCAACCGCCGCTCGACCGCTCCAAGTGATTCGTCAATAACGCTACACAGAGTGTCAGCCTCGTCAGCTGTAATTGTAAGAGGTGGAGCAATCGGCAGAATATACGCTGGGACTCGTATCCAAACCCCGCGTTTCCTTAGTTCTTCAGTGAGCATGGCGTTTACGCCAACTGATGAATCAAAGTGCTCCTTCGTTTGACGGTCTTTCACAAATTCAATGCCCTGGATAAGCCCCACTCCACGTACATCACCAATAATTGCATGCTTATCTTTCATGGCAAGTAAACTCTCCGAGATCTGCTCACCTCGGATTCGGGCGTTATCAACTAAATTCTCTCGCTCAACTATAGCTAAGTTTGCGAATGCTGCTGCTGCACCACCTGGGTGAGCCGAATACGTATACATGTGACTCCACACTTTTTCGGGTCCACCTGCGAAGGCATCAGCCACCTGCTGTGTGGAGATCGAACCGCCCACAGGAAAGTAACCCGATGTGATCCCCTTCGCGAAGCTCATAATGTCAGGAGCAACTCCTACAAAGTCGGCACCAAACCATTCACCAAGGCGTCCAAAACCCGTAATCACCTCATCAAAAATCAACAGCACACCATACTTGTCGCAAATGTCACGTACCATCGGCCAGTAATTGGACGGGGGTACAACACCTCCAAGAGGTTGCGATACGGGTTCTCCAATAACTGCCGAAACAGACTCAGGTCCTTCAAATATAATCGCCTGTTCAATTTCCTCTGCAGCGCGCTCACCATTCTCTTCTGGTGATGAAGCTCCGTATTCATCGTGATAATAATGTGGCTGTCCAACGGTCACAACATTCGCTGGCTTAGGTTGGTAATCGATGCGTGGAAAGCCGGGGTGCCCACCCAACCACATAGTTCCATAAGTCGAACCATGGTACGAGCCACGACGAGAAATCACTTTGTAACGGCCAGCATCGCCTCTACGCACATGATATGCCTGCGCCATTTTAAGTGATGACTCGTTGGCCTCTGAGCCACCCTGGCAAAAAAACGTGCGAGTAAGGTCCCCTGGAGTTATTTCAGATAGCTTGGCAGCAAGTTGAATAGTCTTTGGCGTGGCGCCTGAATAGACATTCATACTTACGCTCGATAGCTGGTCATAAATAGCTTTAGCAATTTCCTCACGTCCATGACCAGCATTGCGGAAGTACATACCTGATATGCCGTCAATATATTTATTACCTTCAACATCAGTTACATATATACCGTCGGCGGACTCCATCAAAAGAGGTCCGCCTTCCTCCGCGAGAATAGTGTGATTAGTCATGCCAACATGCATGTGATCAAGTACGGCTTGGCGTAAGGATTTTGGGTCGTTCGCTGCTGGAATTGTCATGAAAATACAGTGCGGATCTAAGCTTTTAATTATTCAATACTGATTGTTAATCAAAAAAAGAAATATAGCTAGCAGTGTTGCAATGAATATAAGCACTAGTTAAATGGTGCAGTTTGGCAAAGTTCACGATACGGTTGAATTGCGATGTTTAATTTTGTTTATAAAAGACGTCCCGCCATAGTGGGATTAATTCTGGGCTCAACGGTAGGCTTGATGATTGCATTGGGCTACGGCCTAACTAGTATTTGGCTCTGTTCAGGTATTAGAAAATGTCCTGAAAACTGGGTCCCATTTGCCGTTGTAGCAGCAATTATTTTCATAGTAATTGCACCGACCGGTATGGCAGTAGCTGTTATCGGTGCTCGACTTTATAAAATTTTTGACACGGCGTTATACACGGGCGATAACGAACTAGACGACTAAACCGTCCAATAAGTTTTATTCGATTAAATTTGGTTATGACCTCCCGTTCAACCCCGCATCTGAGATTTGAGAGATAGTCTGAGAAGGTAGGATTGGAATTGTTTGACTGTTCAATTCAAACGTATAATTTCCGAGTTGATTTTGTAAGTTATGAAACAATTTCAATAGATAATCCAGTAAATTTCCTCAACTGAGATACACATTTATATTGATTGTCTGATTTGACCGGACTAGTCGTAGGAATTATTTCGAATGGCAGAAACAAGCTTCGATATCGTCGTCATAGGTGCAGGCCCAGGTGGCTATCATGCCGCTATCAGAGGAGCACAATTGGGGCTAAGCGTAGCGGTCGTTGAAAAAGATGACGGCACAGGAATCGGTGGACTCGGTGGAGTCTGCTTGAACTGGGGCTGCATCCCGTCAAAATCGCTTTTGAAAAACGCTGAAATAGTTAATCATGTGGCCCACGCAGACGACTGGGGCATCGAAGTCGGTGAATGGTCCGCGAGCATGGGCAAGGCCATTGATCGCAGTCGAAAGGTCTCCAAATCTCTTACCAGCGGTATCGGATTCTTGTTCAAGAAAAACAAAATCACCCTGATAACCGGTAAAGGCATTCTAAAGTCCTCTACTCAGATCGACATTGAAGGCGGTGAAACGCTAACAGCCAAGAATATAGTTATCGCAACCGGTGCAAGAGCGCGAAGCCTACCAAGCCTACAAATAGATGGTACTGACATCATCACCTCCCGTCATGCCCTTGAACTTCGTGACAAGCCAGAAGCCGTTGCCATTATCGGTGCTTCGGCGATAGGTTGTGAATTCGCTTACTACTTCAACTCATACGGCGTCAATGTGATGATGTTTGAAATGCTTCAACATCTTGTCCCCAGAGAAGATGAAGAGGTTTCTATCGAACTTGAACGGCAGTTCAGCCAACAGGGAATCGAATTTGCAACCTCCGCTGACGTTTCAGGAGTTGAAAAAAGAGATGGACGACTCGCTGTTCAATACGAAGTCTCAGGCAAAAAACAAGAATTCATATGTGACAAAGTACTTCTTGGTGTAGGCGTCCAACCCAACACAGATCAAATTGGTCTTGAAAACGTGGGCATCAACACGAACGATGCTGGATATATCGAAGTGGATGGGAACATGAGAACCAATGTTAGTGGCGTATACGCTGTAGGAGACGTAAACGGCAAGCTGCAGTTAGCGCATGTAGCATTCGATCAAGGTGTAGTGGCGGCAGAAACTATTGCTGGTCACGAAACAACTCCCATTGATAATTACACCAATATGCCCAGATGCACGTACTGCCAACCACAAATAGCGTCGATTGGTCTTACTGAAGCTCAAGCTAAAGAACAAGGAATCAATGTAAAAATCGGCAAAGTTCCATTCCAGGTAGCTGGAAAATCAGTAGCAATCGGCGAGCCATACGGTTTCGCAAAGGTAATCACAGATGATGATTCAGGAGAGGTGATTGGAGCACATATCATCGGGCCTGAAGCTACTGAACTAATAGCTGAAATCGGAATGCTACAGCTACTTGAGGGCACAAACCTTGAACTACATAAGATGACACATGCGCACCCGACATTGTCCGAAGCTGTCAAAGAAGCCGGAGCAGCAGTATCCAACGAAGCTATCCATTTCTAAATGAAATGCACATCGATGCTCTTTGGCGGCAAGCCAACCATTCCGTTCTGTGCTCAGGCGTTATTGCCCATTCCTGAATTCCCCAAGACACGCGTTTGATTTTAAATTAGAAAGATAGGCAGCCTTGAACAAAATAAAGGTAACTAGAATTTATACAGGGGATGATAATCGGTCACATTTCGAAGACATCGAAATTGACATAGCACCCAGTAAATCGGGCCTCATTTCGGAAATTATCCCTGCGACAGGCGTGATTTTTAGGGAGACTGGCGGTGACTACGATTACGACTTTCATACAGCGCCGCGTCGCCAGTACGTTATCAACCTAGATGCCGCTGTGGAAATCACCGTGGGCAGTGGTGAAAAACGAATACTCGAGCAAGGTGAAGTATTCCTGGCAGAAGACACCACAGGTCAAGGTCACATAAGCCGTGCAGTGGACGGCAAGATACGACATTCGATGTTTATAACCTTGGATTAATTTTTAGGTGAAAATATCAACCTGAGTTAGTGCCAGAACGAACTCCGCTTAACATTTCATCCAATCGATTCTGGTCGACTCCAAGCAATCTGGCTTTTTCCGCATCTTGGTCTGATCGCGCGGTATTACCCTGTTCTGCATAAACCACAGCACGATTAGCGTACGCTTCAGCCCAAGAATCATTTAAACGGATTGCTTCAGAAAAATCTTGTACTGCTTTTTCAAGATCGCCTATTGCGTATCGAGAATTACCGCGATCTAAATATGTGTCAGGATATCCAGGGTTCATACGCACAGCTGTGTCGTAGTCCATTATCGCTTCAGAATGTTGTTCGCTTTTGGCATATGCGTCAGCGCGGTGATGAAACAGCTTAGATACATTTGGGGTCTGATAAATAGCAGCGTTGAAATGTTCAACTGCGTCTATCATCTTCCCTTGACCTGCTGCTTTTACACCCTTTTCATAAAAAATCAAAGATTTTTCGGCCGGTGATGACTTTGAGTTACCAATTAGGTTAAATAACTTCGATAGTAAGCTTGGGATAGTCACTGCTAGTTCGCTTTAGAATCTTCCGGTTTGGCATCGCGAGAAACCATTTCTAGCCAATTTCCATCAAGATCCTGAAAATATATTGCATACCTTGCCCATGGATACCCAAGGTCTCGTTCGTATTTAGGGCCAAAAACCTTGATTCCTAATGCTTCAATCCGTTCCCGCCATGCCGGGACATCATCAACCACCATGGCTGCGTGTGCCGATCCGGGCCTATTGCGATCAATCTGATCGGATCTAACTTCGCCCCTTGGGTGAATATATTCGATAAGCTCTATTGAGTGTCCATCTCCGACACCTACATATGCCTGACGCATGATTACATCTGGATAGCCCACTACCTGAGATAACCAGGGAGTATCAGAAAGGGTGGGCTCCCGTTCGATATCCATCCCCAAAACCTGTGTGTAAAACTCAAGAGCCCTGTCAAGGTTTTCAACAATAAAGCCTGTGTGATAGATACTTTGAACTACTGGCATTATTAGATGCGATAGTACTTTTCGGCGTTTGTACAAAAGAGTTTGGCACGTTCAGAGTCGGTAAAGTCGCACGTTATTTCGTCGTATGCGTTCCAGACTGTCTCGTAGTCACTAAAAAGACTGTCCACTGGAAAATTAGATCCAAACATACAACGATCCACGCCTAAAATATCGATGATATCTAATACAAACGGAGCAATCGATTCAGCATCCCACGTCTGATCCAGCATTCCTAAAGCGGATATCTTCGCAGATACGTTCGGCGCTTCACCGAGTGACTCTAACCCTTTACGCCACTCGCGTAGCTCACCAGGAGATCGGCCAATGGGCATTGCGGTATGGTTGAGGATAATGGGTACTTCAGAAATGTCATTGCCGAGTCTGGCTGCCTCCTCAAGTTGCCAAGGCCAAACTTGTAAATCGAATGAGCCATTAAATTTTCCGATTAATTTAAAACCTTCTCTCCATTGACCATCAGACATCAATCCGCCAGATTCGGCGAATCGAAAGTTCACCTTATCGTCAGACCAATTAAGCATATGGCGAATACCACGCCAGTTGGCATTATCAGCGTGCCTTTCAAGAGTCGCTTCAACGTCGGGGTCAGAGAGATTTGCAAATCCGATGATAGCGTTTGGCATACCACGCGAGCCAGGATCGTCAGCTACA
>CAJWJL010000012.1:0-23197 GCA_913042135.1 uncultured Chloroflexota bacterium
AAGCAGATCCGTTCTTCAAGAAGGTCTGGGATGATTTCTCAGCGTTTGACGAAGAGTATAAGTACTGGTCATCCATTGGCTACCTGCCACGACCAGCGCCGCCTAAATAGTCGGTAATTCTGACTGTTCAATCGGTACTCCCCCCTTTCACGTGATTTACCGTGAAAGGGGGGATACTTAATGTTGCACCTTAGCTCTAAATGATGAAGGTGATCGAGAATTAGAGGAACACTGTGCATGGTTACGGAAAGCGAATACACACCAAAACTTTCTGAAGTGCTGGACAGGTTTATAAAGCGTGCTGGAGAGATCACGGCCTGGCTGAACGTCGTTTTGGTTACCGTGATTATCCTGCAGGTCGTTTTGCGGTACGTATTCTCATCAGGTTTGGTAATACTTGAAGAGTTGCAGTGGCATCTTTATGCAGTGGGCATTATGGTCGGGCTTTCTTATTGCACCATCTGTGACACTCACATTCGCCTGGACCTGATGCACGACCGTTTCTCACAGCGTCGAAAGTCAACCATAGAAATTTTCGGCACTCTATTTCTACTAATGCCCATGGTTATTATCATACTCGTACATAGTTGGCCTTTCGTAGCACAATCATTCACCCAGATGGAGGGCTCAGACGCCGGAGGAACTGGTCTCCCTTACCGATGGGTTGTCAAGTCATTTCTTCTAACAGGTTTCGGGCTGCTCGGCCTAGCTGGTATATCTCGCCTGATCCGCGCTGCCGCATTTCTAAAAAGCGACCCGAGGTAATACGGTAACCATATGGATCTAAATCACATCCTAGTCATTTTCATGTTCTTGACGTTCATCGGGTTTCTGTTCTCGGGATACCCCATTGCATTCGTCCTGGCTGGAGTTGCTGCGCTCTTTACGCTTGTGGGCTATCTGGGTGACATATATCTGGGCACAAGTACGGGTGTCGATTTCAACTATGTTGGAATGGTAGTCAACCGCATTTACAAATTGATGGACAACTGGGTGCTAGTGGCTATCCCAATGTTCATCTTCATGGGTCTGATGCTTGATCGATCAGGCATTGCTGACAAGATGATGAGTTCTATGCAGAACCTGTTCGGCAAGGTGCACGGTGGCCTCGCTGTGACAATTGCCTTGATTGGCATCATTCTTGCTGCAGCTACCGGAATCATCGGTGCATCAGTAGTGCTTCTGGGCCTGTTAGCTATCCCTACCATGCTGAGGCAGGACTACGAAAAATCTTTTGCCGTGGGAACAGTCGCCGCTGCCGGAACCCTGGGTATCCTTATACCGCCCTCCATTATGTTAGTGATCATGGCCGACCAGCTCGGGCTATCTGTAGGTGATCTTTTCATGGGTGCTGTCTTCCCTGGGTTGATCCTTGGGGTCATGTACATTGTCTACATACTCGGGTATAGCTACCTGTACCCTAATCGGGCGCCTTTACCTGCGGATCGTGAGCCGATGTCGTTTTTGGTTGTTTGGGATGTTGTTCGGACGGCACTTCCCGCAGTATTTCTCATCCTGGCGGTTCTTGGCTCCATTTTTGCTGGTATCACGACGGTTACGGAAGCCAGCGGCGTAGGCGCCCTGGGAGCAACAGTTCTTGCAGCCATTAACGGAAAACTGAATTTCAAGATCCTGAAAGAAGTCGTTCACAGCACATTCAATATCACCGGTTATATATTTGGCATCTTTATCGGGGCCACTTGTTTCGCCCTCGTTTTACGAGGCCTCGGAGGAGACCAACTTATTGAAAACGCTCTGACCGGGCTTCCATTTGGCGCATACGGTATCGTATTCGTCCTGCTTCTCGGGATCTTCCTTTTAGGCTTTTTCCTTGACTGGATCGAGATAACCCTGATTATTCTGCCCCTCCTCGCCCCAGTTATCGGCAGCCTGGGCATCGAGGTTAACGGTTTCGGGGTCGTAGACAATCCCGAAATGATCTGGTTCCTGTTGCTTGTTGCCGTGGCTCTTCAAACATCGTTCCTCACGCCTCCGGTAGGGTTTGCCATCTTCTATCTCAGGGGCGTCGCACCAAAAGAAGTGCAACTTATTGATATCTACAAGGGCGTGATCCCGTTTGTTATTTTGCAGCTTATCGGTCTACTCATAATTGTGATCTGGCCCGAAATAGTGACTTGGCTGCCTGCGCAAACTTACGGCAACTAATCAAATGAACTGCGTGGAACCACTAACGAAAATATGTACATCACATACAGCCAAGAAATAACAGATCTACTCTAAAACACCATGCAGACACCAAGCCGATTCTGATCAATTACCTGCGACGAAATTATGATTGTGAAAATCTTCACATAATACTCACACCTCTCTAAAGACTGGCCGATCGGGCATACATACCATGGATGCTAGCTAGTGTTGAAACCGATGAGAGATTGATTGGCATTCCAAGCAGAGTCGTGCAAATCTCGAAAACGTAGGAGATTCGAATGGCATCAGGGTTGTCTCGCCGCGATTTTCTAAAGTTGACAGGCGCGTCGGTTGCCGCCATTGGAGTAGCAATTGCTACTCCGCGCCTAGGATTTCTCACAACTTCGACAGCGATTGATAACCCACTGATGTTTTATCCGAACCGGGATTGGGAGAGTGTTTATCGCGACCAGCATCAGGTTGACAGCGTTTTCAAGTTTGTATGTGCACCCAACGATACTCATAACTGTCGACTTGAAGCGTCGATTCGAAATGGGGTAATCACGCGAATCGAACAGCCATACGACATCGGCTCGTATCAAGATCTTGATGGAAACCATGCGACTGCGAACTGGAATCCAAGAGGATGCCTGAAAGGCCTCGCTTACTCCCGACGCGTGTACAGTCACTCACGTATCAAGCATCCGGTGGTTCGCTCAGGCTGGAAACAATGGGCAGATGACGGATTTCCACGTGCTCCTGACGGCGTGGCTGACCGTAAGTATTTCAAGCGCGGTGAAGACGAGTGGGTCGAGTTAAGCTGGGACGAAATTGCCGAGTATGTCGCGATGGGCATGGAAAACGTTGCCACCACCTACAGCGGTGAATCTGGTGCTCAGATGCTTCGCGATCAGGGCTACCCGGAAGAGATGCTCGAAACACTGAAGGACGAGGACGGCGACTACGCCGGAATCCGCACGTTCAAACTTCGTGGCGGAATGGGCTTCCTTGGAGCCACCCGTCTTATGGGCATGTACCGGTTCGGCAACATGCTTTCTCTGCTCGACGATAATCTTCGCGAAAAGGGTGCTGAAAAATCTCTCGGCACCCGTGGATTCGACAACTACGCTTGGCACACCGATCTGCCACCGGGCCACCCTATGGTTCACGGCACCCAGACGTTCGACCAAGAATTCAACGATTTCTGGAATTCCGACATGATCGTGATGACGGGCTTGAATCTCGTTTCGAACAAGATGGCCGACCCGATCTGGTGGCAGTCTCTGATCGAACGTAACGGCAAGGTCGTTGTTGTTTCACCCGAATACAACGCCTCTTCACCCAAATCTGATTACTGGGTGCAAATTCGTGCTGGCTCCGACTCTGCATTGAACCTGGGTATTGCCGGGTTGATCATGCGGGAGGAAACATACAAAGACGATTTCGTAAAGAAGTTCACCGACTATCCAGTTGTTATACGCACTGACACTTTGAAGGTTCTGCGAGCTGAAGACGTGCCGGGAATTGCGATGGTCGATCCGGGCGATACGTGGCTTGATGAGCACGGTGAAGTCGTTCAAGAAATGGACGAAGAACTCAAGACTTCATCGGTGATGGTGATGAAGGACGGCACTCCGATCGGATTCGACCGAAACGCAGTGGGTGACTATTTGGAGACCGGTCTCGCATCAAATGGCTACACGCTCGACGATATCGACCTCAACTGGTCGGGCACGGTCGCAACCAGTGACGGGTCGATAAATACTCGAACTACGTTCAATCTGTACATCGAACTGACCGAGGAATACACACTCGCTAACACTTCGAAGCTGACAGATATTCCCGAAGAAACGATTCGGAAACTGACCGACGACATTGTGAAAGCCAAGAATGTCGGCTTCCTAACCGGCATGGGCTCGAACATGTACTTCCACAACGACCTGATCAACCGGGCGCAGTATCTTGTAGCGACGTTGACCGGAAACGTTGGGAAGCCAGGCGGAAACGTTGGAAGCTACGCAGGAAACTACAAGGCTCCGGTATTCAACGGTTTGCCTTCCTACATCGCCGAAGACCCGTTCGATCAGACGATGGACCCGACAGTCGATGGTCGAGATATCAAGAAGCGGATGAAGCTCGTGTTCGAGTCGGTTCACTTCTGGGATCACGGCGATAAGCCTCTTATCATCGACACCCCGAAAGAGGGTCGCGTTGTTGTGACGGGTGAAAGTCACATGCCGAGTCCTTCGAAGGTCGTCTGGACGGCAAATGCAAACCTGCTTGGTGTCGCGAAATGGCACTATAACCAGGTTGCCAACGTCCAGCCGAAACAAGAGATGTGGATGGTTCAGGATTACGAATGGAACATGAACTGCGAATATGCAGACTTCGTGTTCCCGGTCGACTCATGGGTCGAGTTCTCACGTCCGGACATGACAGCATCTTGCACCAACCCATTTGTGCAGATGTACCCACGCGGCGGGATCAAGCGGATTCACAACACCCGGCAAGATATCGAGGTCTATTCGCTGGTAGCAAAGGCATTGACGAAGCGGACGGGTGATGAAAGATTTGCGCGGCACTGGAAGTTTGTTGATGACGACAACGTTGAGGTTTACCTGCAGCGCATCATCGATGCCAGTTCGCCTTTACGTGGCTACAACGCCCGCGAAATGATTGCGGCTGACAAGGGACATCTTGCGATGTTCCGCACATATCCGCGGATTCCGGGTTACGAGCAGATCCAAGAGAGCAAACCGTTCTTCACCCGCACGGGCAGGATGGAGTTGTATCGGGAGGAAGACGAGTGGATTAATCAGGGTGAAAACCTGATTGTTCACCGCGAGCCGATCGAGGCGACTCCGTACCAGCCCCGTGTGATTATCGCCAACTCGTCACTCGAATCGCTCAGGCCGAAGGATTACGGAATCCTCCCGACCGACACGACCGACGGTAAGGCGCTTTACAACGAGATTGTTACGACTGGTGAGATGCTCGAATCCAAGAATCCGCTACTCGATCTCGGTTTGAAATTTCATCTCTCAACGCCGAAACCACGTCACCGCACCCACTCATCGTGGAGCTCAAGTGACTGGAACGCTATCTGGTCGAGCAACTTCGGCGACCCATACAGGCGAGACACGCGTTCGCCATGGGTTGGCGAGGAAGAAATCGATATAAACCCTGATGACGCCAAAGAGCTCGACGTAAAAGACGGCGACTACGTTTGGGTAGATGCCAACCCTGAAGACAGGCCGTTTTACGGTCATGAAGATCGACCCGAGCTGGCTGCTATAGCCAGGTTGATGGTGAGGGTTCACTATAACCCGGCGTTACCCCGCAACATGACGATCATCATTCACGGCGGCAACGCTGCGACGCATCGATCGAAAAAGGCTCAGATCGAGAACGCCGATGGTTCATCACGAACCGACACCGGCTACACCGCCACGTTCCGAAGCGGATCGCAGCAGAGCGTTGTTCGCTCTTGGCTGCAGCCGACTCAGATGACGGAATCTCTTGCTCACAAGGATTTCTTCACAAATAAGATCCTGAAGGGATTCACTGTCGACACCCACACCCCGACCGGCGCGCCGAAAGAGGTGATGGTGAAGATCACGCACGCTGAAGACGGCGGTCGTGGGGGCGAAGGCACGTGGAAACCGGCTACGAGTGGATTTACTCCGGGCAACGAGAACGAAGATATGAAGCGATTCCTGGCTGGAGGTAACATCGATGACTAATCGGACTGGTTCTAATGGAAGAAGCGGTAGGCCTGTAGGTGGTGCGCCCGTTGGTTGGTTCAATGGCCAGCCGATTTCGCACCCATCTGAGAAACCTGTCGATATCGAGGATCCGTTTGATCCTGAGGCGATGCGGGTACCGTTTGATAACCCGGAAGAGGGTCTGCTCGAAGCGGCTCGTTGTTATGTCGAAGAGTACATAACAATGGGCTACACCGATTCGATGTTGTTTCAGATGTTTCGTAAGCCCTTTTACATGGGATTGCACCCTGTCTACAAGATGAAGGGCCCTGACTACGTCCACGACTTCATCGGAGAACGCAGAGAGAAGCTAGCGGAAGCAGGTGTGTATCCGCGTCGACGCTCCACTCCACGGAGGGGTGAATAGATATGGTCAAAGTCTTTAACTGGCAGCTGGATCGCGAGATGGAATACCCGTACGAGGAATCTCGTCCGGAACGGCAGTTCGCGATTGCGTTCAATATCAACCGGTGCATCGGTTGCCAGACCTGCACGATGGCCTGCAAAAACACCTGGACCTTCAGCGAAGGTCAGGAGCAGATGTGGTGGAACAATGTGGAGACGAAGCCATACGGCGGGTATCCACGGCACTGGGATATCAAGCTGCTGAACATGCTTGGCCCAGGTTCTTGGGATGGTGACAAGTTCGAAGGTGAGACCATCTTTGAGCAGGCTCCTGACGGTGAAAAAGTTTTGGGCCACATGCCTTCGGATGATGATTGGGCCTACCCAAACATGTACGAGGACACCCCGGCAGGCTCGCTAGATCACGGTACGTCGCTTCCAGCTCATGATCCGTGGATGTTCTATCTGCAACGAACCTGTAACCAATGCACGTACCCAGGTTGTCTGGGTAACTGTCCTCGACAGGCAATTTATAAGCGACCTGAAGATGGCATTGTGCTTGTCGACCAGGAGCGTTGCAGGGGTTACAGGAAGTGTGTTGAGGGTTGCCCTTACAAGAAGGCAATGTACCGTCCTAACGAGGGTGTGACTGAAAAATGCATCGGCTGCTTCCCTCGAATTGAAGATGGAATTGGTTCACGTTGTGTGGTTGCGTGTGTCGGAAAGATCCGACTGCAAGGCTGGGTGAGCCCACCCGAGAAGGCCGATCCGAGTAACCCTCTCGACTATCTGGTGCATGTCGCCAAAGTTGCGCTTCCTTTGTATCCTCAGTTCGGTACTGAACCGAATCTGTACTACATCCCACCGCGCTGGGCACCTCGTCCATTCTTGAAGCAACTATTTGGTCCTGGTGTTGAAGACGCTATAGAGACGTACACGAACCCGGACGACACCCTGTTTGGCTTGCTGCGGTTGTTTGGGGTTACACAGGAAATCATCAGTCGCTTTGAAGTAAATGACCAGGAGGCAATAGGTTGGAATGACGCAGGCGAAGAGATTGCACGTATGCCATTTGATGAACCGATCTACATTCGAGATGAAATCGATGTTCGCTTTGACGTTCAGCGCTTGAACGAGCCCTAAGCCTGGTATGTCTGCACTGGCGGTCAAAATCGAATACTGGTTCGAGGAATACTTATTAGATGGCTTCTGTAGTAACAAAAATGTATAAATGGTCAACTGTCATTTATCTGTCGGTTGGGGCGCTGTTTGTCCTCGCCTTGGTAGTCACGCTCGATCGAGGGTCACTAGTGAGCGCCGCTCAAACCGATCTAACATCGGTATATATCGATGATGAACTGCCAATTAGCGACGCTTCGAGCCCACTGTGGAACATGGCGCCCGAAGCTGAGGTTCCGCTCAGCGGACAGATGATTGCACCTCCGTTCAATGTCGATGGGCACATCAACACGATTCGGACTCGATCAATTCACAATGGCACTTGGGTGGCGTTTAGGATGGAGTGGGAGGATTCGACGATGAACGAAGGTGGTGGTTCGGATGACTACCGTGATTCGGTTGCATTACAGTTCCCGGTCCACGGCGGCGAACCATTCGTTTGTATGGGATTCGTAGATTCCGAAGTGAACATTCTTCACTGGCGAGCCGACTTCCAACGAGTGATCGAAGATGGTCCATTGGGAATCAACGACATCTTCCCGAACGCGAAAGTAAACATTTACAACCAGGCTGATGATCCGATTTTTGCTCCCGCTCGATCGTTAGGAAATCCAATTGCGACAGGTGAAAAGCCATCGGCGGTAGAAGATTTGATCGCCACTGGATTCGGCACTCTCGAGTCTCAGGAGCAAGTGAACACTACCGGATGGGGCAACTGGGATGGTGAGAAATGGAGTGTGGTGATCGCACGTCCTTTGATTACGAGCGACGAACAAGACACCCAATTCAAGACAGGTACGGAGACTCCGGTCGCTCTCGCCGTGTGGAATGGTGAAGAGCGTGAGGTAAACGGGAAAAAATCTGTTTCGGCTTGGATCAACGTCGCTGTTGAAAACATACCCACTGCAGAGGGTCCGACAATCGACACGCCGACAGTAGGAGATTTTACAAGGGCGCCGGTAGTGATTGACAACTCATCGAATAGCATGCTCTGGGCATTGACGGGTGTACTAGCTACGCTTGTCGCTGTGGTGGTATTCGTGCCAGTGGTGATTTTCTTCACCGGACGCCGGAAGACCACTTAGGAGATGGAAGCAAGCAAAACATGAGTTTAATGACAGTGACGGATGAATTAGTTCAGAGGGCCATGTGGTTCAAAGTCTTCTCCTTGCTATTCAGGTATCCGAACGAAGAGACCTTTGATCTCCTGAAAGACGGAGTCTCCGAGTTACCTCTCGAAGTGCTGAACACCGAGATGCGCCTCAATGCAGAACCCTTCAAACGGGCAATTGCTGGTGCTAATTGTGATCAAATCACACAGGAATACAGCAATCTTTTCACGGGTGCCGGACTCTGTCGTGTCAATGAAAATGACTACGAAAAACTTTCGTTCAGCATGACTGAAAAGCTGGCCGATGTAGCTGGTTTTTATAACGCCTTCGGGTTCGAAGTGCGAGGCGATGTCGGAGAACGCCCTGATTTCATTGGCGCCGAACTAGATTTCATCAACTTGCTGCTCCTAAAACAGGCATACGCGGTTAAGAGTGAATGGAATGTGCAAGCTCAAATATCGGCCGATGCACTTACCAGTTTTATCGAATCTCATTTCGTAAATTGGGTCCTGAAATTGTGCTACGCACTGAAAGAGCTGTCGAG
Organism: uncultured Chloroflexota bacterium; assembly: GCA_913042135.1. Taxonomy (GTDB): domain Bacteria; phylum Chloroflexota; class Dehalococcoidia; order Lucifugimonadales; family Lucifugimonadaceae; genus Lucifugimonas. Next base: position 9,093 of record CAJWJL010000012.1, read on the forward strand.
TGAAGGCAGTGTCTATTCAGCAGCATCTGACGCTCTGGCTGCAATGGTAGATTCCGAAAACAATCGGCTGACGCAATCTACAAAATAATGATCTCAGCGGGCACAAGGATTATCACTTCGCTTGCGGCAATTCTCGCTGGCTCGGTGTTTATCGAAACGCTTTTGTTTCGAATTTTTGCTCGGGGAGGTGTCTATTTCATCAGCGATACGACACCTATCGTGGTTAAAACTGGCTACACAACCCTGATTTTCACTGGAAACACACTGTTCAATTTTGCTGCACCTATGGCCCTTGTAGTCCTGGCATTCATCGCTGCGGAGGCGTGGACGAAACGACCCAACCCAGCGTACACAACGGCCGCCGGGGCTATTTTAATTATCGTCAGTGTTGGGTTGATGATGATGATTGGAATGTCTGCCGCATCCCTGTCGACCGCTTACTACACCGCATCATCGCTAATCCTTGTTTCGGTGTTCGTTCTTGCTGTCCACCGGAGGGTAGGACTGGCGGTTACGTCCTTCATACTCCTCACAAGCCTGTCGTACCTGGCAATCTATTCTTTCAAAGGTTTCGGCTCTCCCGAATTTGCCGAATCTGGCATTCGTTCAAGCAGTTTGCTGTCGCTTGGTGAGTGGATGTCGGTCATTGCATTCATTTCGTTAGTGCCATTGTTGATCGGAAGAAGAAGTTACCTGGATCGCCGATCAGTCGTTGTTGCAAGTGTGGCTTCATTCCTGGTTTTCGGGATGGCATTTACTCGAGCAGATTCAATACCTCTTATCGCTAATTGGGCGTTCGGGCTTACGCTCGCTCTACCGTATTTCTCGTATGTAGCTGCACTATGGGTAATGGTGGCATTAGTTATGAATCGACTGAGACGAGGCGAGCCCATATTGGCGATAGGCGTACTACTCGTGATGCTCGGTCACCGGTCTATTCCGTTGACGTATTTCAACGATCTGGTTCTTGTGGGGCTGCTACTGACAGCTATGTACTCGAAGCCGGTGGTCTCGTCACGATCGATAGAGTCTGAGCCGAATGGGACGAGCCATGGTCGAGTTCATAACGTTATGAAAAATATGTTAAAACGTCGGTCAATTTTGGTGATATTTGGCCGCACAAGTGATGTCAGGCTCAGAAAAAAGTTAATGGGCAATAAACCGAGTGCTACTTGAAATAACATCCGACTCTTTACATTTGGTTTGAAATTGGTGACGGGCCGGGGGACTCGAACCCCGAACCTAGTGACTGTTCTTGTCGATCTTACTAAAGCTCTGACGGTCTTTGAGCGGTCCCGCGAAAGGTGAGAGCTATACCATCAGGTCCCCCCCACTGATATCAAGTGCCTGCCCTGTAATGTAAGCGGCGCGGTCTGACGCAAGGAAGGCAACAAGCTCGGCAGCCTCAAAAGGCTCGCCTAGCCGATGAATTGGAAAGCCGTCCGTGTATCGGTCTATCCGGTCTTGGTCAACCTCCTGCCGCACCATCTCGGTATCGATCAGGCCCGGACAGACAGCGTTCACGGTGATACCGTGAGGCGCCTCCTCCATCGCCATATGACGTGTCAGGCCCAGGACGGCATGCTTTGACGCCGTGTAGTGAGCGCCGCCAAGTGTGCTCGTGGTCTTACCCGCCGTTGAGGAGAAATTGACGATCCTGCCCCAGCCGGATCGGCGCATGGAGGGAAGTACTGCCTTTGAAGGCAGAAAAGTGCCTTTGAGATTCACATTCAGCACCAGGTCCCACTCATCCTCGTCCATATCGAACACCGGGGTGCGGCGGAGAATCCCCGCCGCGTTTACCAGGATGTTGATGTGCCCATATTCATCTGATGATCGGGCGATCAGCAAATCAACTACATCCGAATCAGTTACGTCACCGTTGACCGCTATAGCTGCCGCTCCTTTTGAAATTAGGTATTCGGCGGTAGCCAGCCCCGCCTCAGGCTTTTGATCGTTCACTACAACAAAGGCACCGGCCGCTGCCAACCTGACAGCCACAGCGAAACCCATTCCACGTCCTGCACCCGTTACTATCGCAACCCGTCCGGCCAATTCATCTGGTATTGCTGCCGGTGGCTGAGGATTTTCCAAGTCCATATCGGTTTTTTCCTTATGTAAGCGCTTTCACGCTATAACTTTCATTCTCCGGCCTATCTTCACGAACGCTGCGACAGCTCGATCTATCTGCCCGAACGTATGCCCCGCGGACATCTGTGTTCTGATGCGTGCCTGCCCAAGTGGCACCACCGGGTAGGAAAATCCTACAACGTACACTCCTTCCTCAAGGAGATATTCGGCCATACTCGTTGCCACTCTGGCCTCACCTAACATGATAGGAATAATGGGGTGGTCTCCGGGAATCAGATTGAAACCGGCAGCGAGCAAGCCGGAGCGGAAACGCTGACTGTTCTCAAGTAGCTTTACCCGGGTTCCGTCACCTTCTTCAATGATATCCAGTACTTTTAGAGAAGTGGCCGCAATGACAGGAGCAAGAGTATTAGAAAACAGGTAGGGCCGAGATCGCTGCCTGAGCAGCTCCACGATCTGCCTGCGGCCCGAAGTGTATCCGCCTGAAGCACCCCCCAGGGCCTTGCCGAGCGTTCCGGTGACGATGTCAACTCGGTCCATCACATTGGCGCGCTCAGGAGTGCCACGTCCGTTTTCACCAATGAGGCCAACTGCATGCGAGTCATCCACCATCACCAGGGCGTTGTATCGATCAGCAAGATCACAGATGTCCCGCAAATTGGCAAAGCTGCCGTCCATCGAGAAAACCCCGTCAGTTGCTATAAGTCGCCGACGCGCTCCCCTGGCCTCGATCAGCTTCGACTCCAGGTTCGCCATGTCATTATTGGAATATCGAAAACGGCGGGCTTTGCAGAGACGAATCCCGTCGATTATGGACGCGTGGTTCAGCGCGTCGCTGATTACAGCGTCGTCGGGTCCAAGGATAGTTTCGAACAATCCTGTATTCGCGTCGAAACAGGAAGAATAAAGAATAGTGTCCTCAGTACCAAGAAAACTGCTCAGGCGACTTTCAAGCTGTGCGTGTATGTCCTTCGTGCCACAAATGAAACGCACAGAGGACATGCCGAATCCGTGTTCTGCGATCGCCTCGCGTGCTGCCTCAATAACGACCGGGTGGCTGGAGAGTCCCAGGTAGTTGTTTCCGCAAAGATTAATGACCTCTGACCCATCCTGCATTCGAACCAAAGTACCTTGCGGCGAAACGATAACGCGTTCCGATTTATAGAGGCCAGCCTCCCGAATATCCGAGACCTCCAGGTCGAGCTGGTCGAGAAAGCTCTGTTCCATATCTGCACATAATTCCTTTTTGAACGTAATCAAGCCTGAGCGAAGTATAGGTCAGGAGCAATGGTTTCAAATCTCTTCTGCAGCCTTATAGCTAAATCAGGTGTCGCAATTTATCGGGGATCCGGCAGGGTTTAATGCGCAGCTATCGATGATCCAGTTGCCATCAGGATCCTACCAGTGGCACCAAAATTGGCACCACCCAGTCGTAAACTGTATTAGATAATCACAACGTCAACATACAAGTTGAATTGAGAAAACATATCGAGACACCCTTTTCATATTGTCGCCACAACGAAAACTGGCCGCTATCTCGTAAGAAAAGCGGCCGGTTTGATTTCAGTTTGGTGACGGACCGGGGACTCGAACCCCGAACCTAGTGATTAAGAGTCACTTGCTCTGCCAATTGAGCTAGTCCGTCTCTGTTAACAATTCAATCGAAGCGTCTGGAATGTGTCAACGCAATACTTATTGCGTTTCCACAAGTCTAGGACTCAGAAGCCATTACACCACCTTGGGACCAGCTGGATTTTTCGACATCCTGAAAGATAATCGTGGTAGCTGAATCCTCAATTCCCGCGGTCTTAGATATTGCCTTAGTTATGGCTTTGGCAAGATCGGCTTTCTGTTGATCTGTGCGACCTGCGTATAAAGCAACGTTAACTACTGGCATAATCTTTTACTCCTTCGTACCGGACCTTGGCATTAAATCACTCAAATTATATGTGGTATCACATCCAGACAATTAACAAGATATAGAGGCTCTTGATCCAATCACAATATAATTACTACCATGATCCTACCCAATCAAAATATTGGCGGCCAAAAGCAAAGTGAATTCGAGTTAATTTCACGCTTGGCCGAATTGTGTGACGATTTGAACAACAGTGGTACCGATTCGATTTTGACCGGTATCGGTGATGATGCGTCAGTCGTTTCAACAACAGCCGGTGAAATTTTACTCACCACTGACGCTATGGTGGACGGCGTTCACTTCCGATCCAACGATAAACGCTGGCAGGATGTTGGATGGAAATGTGCGGTATCCAACCTGAGCGACATAGCAGCCATGGGAGGAATTCCAGACCACGCTCTGGTCACTCTGGGTGTCCCCGTTGCTGTGGCAGCAGATTCGTACGAGGAACTGTACGTAGGAATGAATCACGCTTTTGATAAATTCGGAGGAAAGATTGTCGGGGGCGACGTAGTCTCTTCGCCCGTGATGTTTATAAATCTGGCACTCACCGGACATCCATCGGCAGGACCTAACGGAAAACCTTCATGGATGACACGGGACGCAGCAAACATGGGCGACCTAGTATGTGTAACTGGACCACTCGGGGGATCAAGTGGCGGACTTGAAACGTTACTATCAAAAAAAGATAACCAGGGTAAAGAAATATTAATCAACAGACATTTCCATCCCACCCCTCGTATCAAACTCGGACAAAAACTTATTAAGCTTGGCGTCAAATGCGGAATGGATATAAGTGACGGACTCGTCGATGATCTCAAGAAATTGGCTAGATCGAGTGGTACGTCAATTTTAATAGATATGCCCGCAATTCCCGTCGAAAGTGAATTGCTGCCTATATTTGGAACCGAGTCCATCGAACATGCACTGAACGGAGGCGAAGATTATGAATTGCTCTTCACTGCCCCGAGTGTCATTGTTAAAGATATCCAACTGAAAATTCCGAGTGAAATCTCAGTGATTGGTCGTGTTGTCGCAGACAATATCCAAGACGGTAAAGTAACGGTTCATGACGCTAACGGCTATGAATACGAACCGCAACGTAAAGGGTGGGATCACCTGAATGGTTGAGCGAAAATCCACTAATGGTCCAAATCCGGCCTTATTGCTGATATCTGACTCAGAATCAGAAACAGTTCGCATCGGAAATGCCATGGGGCATGCCCTCCGAACCGGGGATACCGTCCTCCTTTCAGGTGATTTAGGCGCAGGAAAGACCCGTCTAGTTCATGGAATGGCCGAGGCGATAGAAAGTCCTGTGCCTGCAAGAAGCCCCACGTTTGTAATCGTGAATGAATACCCAGGACGGTTACATCTAAGTCACTGTGATCTATACCGAATCCGTTCTTCAGCAGAAGTAGAGGAATTGGCACTCGACGAACGGCTTCGAGAAGGGGCACTGGTAGTCGAATGGCCCGAGATAGGAGCCCAGATACTGCCGGAAGATGTTTTATTTTTGAAGCTTACAAATGGTGATCATGAACAACAGCGAGTGATCACTTTCACCCCGACCGGGCCAAAGTCAGCGGGCCTGCTCAGTCGCTCTGCTGCTGTTTTCGAGGCATTAGACGCAACCGTCGGACTTGAGCCTTCTTCAAAACAAGAAAGGCCTCATAAGTGATTCTTGTAGCTATCGACACCTCGACTCGTTATGCCGCTGTCGGGGTGACGAACGACGCAGGGGCCAGAGTATGTCGCAGCTGGCTATCAAACCAAAACCACAGTCGCGAGTTAATGCCAGCTATTGCTGAATGCTTCGCTGAATTGAAGCTTGAACCAAATCAAACCACCCATGTAGCCGTTGCTATCGGACCCGGTGGGTTCAGTTCAGTCAGAGTCGGCATCAGCACGGCTCTCGGTCTGATCACACCACGAAAACTACCAGTTGCAGGAGTCCCGACTCATAACATCGAGGTGGAGCCATTTTTGAAAGAAATCAATTCGGGTATCCCTGTTTATTCACTTATCCCCGCGGGCAGGAATCAGATTTCATGGACACGTCATGGTAGTAACGCAATAAACGAAAAGGGAATAGTTGCACCGGAAGAACTGGTAGATATCATCGAAACGAATGCCCTGCTGTGTGGTGAGGCCTGCGAAATAATGAAGGGAATCATCGAGGACTCTCGACTAAAAACTAACAACGTTCCCACGCGAGATCCTAATTGGCTTATCGACATCGCCCAGAGAATGTTCGAAGCCGATAAAGCCACACCATATGAGCAGCTTAGACCAATCTACGCCAGACCACCATCGATCAGCCAGCCGAAGCAATCAAAGTAGGGCCTGCAGACCCTGCCTTAAAGGCCGGTTCGCACTGCACAATGTTTAAAGATAATTTCTGAAAACTTTTTTTAGGAGAAAAGATGACAACGGAGCGCACACTCGTACTGGTAAAACCTGACGGTATTCAACGCGGGCTCGCAGGTGAAATTATCACCAGACTTGAGCGAACCGGCTTACAGATAATAGGGCTGAAATTGATGCAGATATCCGAAGATCTTGCCAGTCGGCACTATGGCGAACACCGCGATAAACCGTTCTACCCAGGGCTTGTCAGTTTCATAACTTCTTCACCCGTGATAGCAATAGTACTGGAAGGACCAAGTGCAGTTTCAACTACACGAAAAACCATGGGTGCAACTAATCCAGCGGATTCATTACCAGGAACGATACGCGGAGACTTTGGCGTCGACATGGGGCGTAACCTAATTCATGGTTCAGCCAACCTGGAAGATGCGGCAAGAGAAGTTTCGTTGTTTTTCGATGACTCTGAACTAACCGATTACAGCCGTTCAACCCAGCAGTGGATCGTAGAGTAACAACTCGCAATCTCCAATGAATTACTGGACGCGAACTATCTCCGATGCACGAGACCAGAGCTTTTCAAGACCGTAACGCTGTCGCTGATCCCGTGTAAACAGATGAACAACGACACCCGTGAAATCAATCAACAGCCATCCGCCTTTGCCAGATCCTTCACGGTGACTTACTGAAACTCCCATATCCCGCGACCGACGACCAATATCTTCAGCCATAGACTCAATATGACGGTCAGTCTCTCCGCTGATGATTACGAAAAAATCAGCGAAACTGCTTATGCCTCTCGTATCTAAAAGCACAATGTCAGAGCCGAGCTTTTCCGATGCCTCATCAAGGGCTGATCGGGCTAAATCTTCGTTAGACGGAATCGATTTTGTTTGGGGCTTGTCAGTCATTAACAGCGAATTATAAAGAGGTACCCGAATTTCGATCTGACTGCGACCCGATAGTTAGCATGATTTTGTTACTCTGGAGTTATGGGAAGTAATCGTAACAACAAGAAGAGAGTGATAGTCGCGATGAGCGGCGGGGTTGACTCATCGGTCGCGGCAGCCTTGTTAGCGCAGCAGGGTCATGAGGTCGTGGGGGTAACGATGCGACTCTTCAGCGCTCCGAATGAGGCTGTTGCACGCCTCAACAAGTCCTGTTGTTCAATCAAAGATGTTGAGGATGCACGTTCAGTTTGTCGAAAAATTGGCGCGAAGCACTACCTTTTGAATTTCGAAGAAGAATTTCAGAAACATGTCGTCGACTACTTTGTCGGTGAGTATGAACGGGGTCGAACACCCCACCCATGCCTGGCCTGTAATGACCGACTTAAGTTCCAGTTCCTGATGCAGAGAGCTGAGCTTATGGATGCAGATATGATCGCAACGGGTCATTACGCTCGGATACAAAAAGATGGTAACCAATATCAACTATTCGCAGGAAACGACCCTCTAAAAGATCAATCATATGTCCTTTACACGCTCTCCCAGCAACAACTTACAAAATTGTTTTTTCCAATCGGAGATTATTCCAAACGAGAAATCAGGGATGTTGCACGAGAGGTCGGTCTCTCAATCGCAGACAAACCGGATTCTCAAGATATATGTTTTATTCCTGATGGCAATTACAGTCAGTTCATCGAACCCCGTCTAAAAAGGAAATCTCCGGGTGAAATCGTGGATGCGAGTGGCACAGTCCTTGGTATCCATGATGGAGTACACGATTTCACTGTAGGACAGAGAAAACGTATCCCAGCTGTGAACAACACATCTCGCCCGCTATATGTAACGGATATTGATGCCTTATCCGGACGTATCACAGTAGGCCCTGCGGAAGGACTTATGCGGACACGACTTTACGCATCTAACGTTAATTGGATCAACCCACCTCCATCAGATCGCCCGATCCGGGTGCAGGCCAGAATACGTTACAACGGACACAACACCCCAGCAACAGTAAGACTCGTACCAAACGGCGCTGAAATTGAATTCAGTAAACCAGTGCGTGCGATCACACCTGGACAAGCGGTAGTTTTCTATGACGACAACATCGTACTAGGTGGTGGGCTGATAGAGACTTCTCTTCCAGAATCCAGTAACGACAGAGTTTCCATGCCTTCTGCTCTGACGGTCTGATTTTCCCAAGTACGCTGTATCCTTCCTACTCTGCCAGAGTTATCGTGCCGAGCTGGTTTTTCGGTCGTCTGCACAACAAATACCCTCAATCAAAATAGACTTGCCCAAAACGCTCAAAATTCTTCCCGATTTCTCTATAGAAATGAATCTCGTTGGCGGTTCGGGCCTGTTGGTGGCCGGTGTTGACGAGGTCGGTCGTGGAACTCTGGCAGGACCTGTAGTAGCTGCAGCTGCAATATTGCCTGGACCTGTACCCATTGAGTACAAATCACTGGTAAACGACAGCAAAATTCTTTCACCAGCTACGCGTGAAAAATCGTTTTCCTGGCTAGTAAAATGGTGTGTGAGTTACGGAGTTGGCGCGTGTTCAGCTGCTGAGATCGACTCGATTGGGATTGTCGCCAGCACAAAACAAGCGATGCTGCGTGCCATTGCCGAACTGGATCCGCAACCGGACCACCTGATAATAGACGCACTCCAGTTACCTGCTGTTTCGATATCTCAGACATCAATTGTAAAGGCCGATTCTCTCAGTCAGAGTGTGGCGGCAGCTTCCATAATCGCAAAAGTGACCCGAGATAAGTTGATGGCTAACGTGTTTGAGCAGGAGTACCCAGGCTATGGATTTGCATCCCACAAAGGCTATGGCACGGAAATTCACATGCTGGCGCTCAAGGAACTGGGCGCATCTCCCATACACAGGCAAAGTTTCAAACCGGTAAGGGATCTGCTGTAACCGCAAACGCCTCGACGAAATCCAAATGGGTCATAAAAAGATTTAGCTAAAAAATCGCAAGAGGGTTCACTGGTGAACCGGTCACGGTAGGCATTTTCAAAGGCAGTATCGAAATCATAAACTCCCATTGACTTCGCTCACGGCAGGCATTCGCCAGATCATCCAGCCAGGCATTGTCAAGAATCCAAAGCCCCAAACCGACAATTCCAACTTGATGAACCGGATTGGTAAACAGGTCGTACGGATTAGGTGCTACATCATTTCCTGTGTCAGAGCCGATGACTGCAACCTGACGTTCCTGTAATAAGGGTAATATCTCGGGTGACGGCCCAGATGAACCCCCTACAGCGATATCCACCGGACCAGTAATCTCACGACGGCCTAATTGCCCTGTTCTGAGTAGTAAAACATCACCTTTCTCAACTCGAACCCCGTGTTCACGCTCCGCAGCCTCAATATCAGCTACTCCAACACCATCTCCCCGCTCTATATACTCGACATCTCGTAAACGTGGAGCGTCTACCAAAACTCCCTTAGTAACAATCCCGCCTGTAGACGGCATCACATCAAACTCTGTGGCCCCTTCAGCAGTAGACACAACACTCGACGGTCGTCCGTTATAGGTCTGACCGTTCCAGAAAAAGTGAGCCAGGCTGTCGATATGGGTTACGGTATGTCCGTGAAAGATCATGCCAAAGTAATCCATTGCGACTTGTCGCTCATAAGACTCGCCTTTCCTGTATGTATCCCCAGCTGAAACCATGAAATGCTGGGGAGGACGTGGTACATCTACCGAGGCCTTGAATTCAACTGGCCTGGCGCAACTTACCGCAGCACCTTCTGAAACAAGGGCCAACGCCTCCAAAGTTTTTTCAGGAGACAGGTGATTCAAGGTTCCTTTTTGATCATCCGTGCCCCAACGGCCCCAGTTATTGAGATCACCCTCAATCCAAGCCAGTAAATGTTTTTGAGACGGCCATGAAACAGTCATTTATGTAAATCTCCAGTCTTAATGCAAGCAGACCACCGTTGGGGTCGTGCAAGCTTATAAGAATTACGAGTGGATAATACGACAGTACGACAGTGCTAGAATTCCCACACTCAGTACAGGTCGTTCAAATGAACCTAATTCTCAGCTCAATGGATGCAATAGCGAGGAAAATACCGCATGAGATCCGAAATAGTAGAGAGAATGCGGGGAATCTATGTCATCGTCGACCCTGAACACACAAACAATCGGAACGTATTACAGGTCGCAGAAGCTGCTTTCAATGGTGGAGCCTCAACAGTACAACTGCGCGATAAAATTTCAAGTAAACGAACCATTGTAGAAACAGCAACAGAAATCCAACAACTCGCAGATAACGCGGGAAGCTTATTTATTATGAATGATCACGCTGACATAGCTCGTATAGTTGCCTCAGATGGGCTACACGTGGGTCAGAAAGATATCGCCGTAGAAGATTGTAGAGTTGTCCTAGATGACAGACAAATAATAGGAACTTCTAACGCTCTGGTAACAGAGGCAGAAGAATCCGAAAGAATCGGGGCAGATTACCTGGCAGTTGGTGCCATGTTTCCTACAGCCACCAAAATCGATACTCGCCCGGCGGGCTTGGAAACACTAACGGAAATTCGAGCTGCGACGTCAACTCATATCGTGGCAATCGGTGGAATCAACGAGTCCAACCTCGGTGCAGTCTTGGCGGCTGGAGCAGATTCAGTTTGCATAGCGAGCGCGATCACAAAAGCTGAAGACGTGGAAGCGGCTACTCGGCGCTTAGTCAAGCTTTTCGATAAAGCAGCTATATCCTAATAGAACACCTAAGAAACACGTCATTCTATAAATACCCTGCGTCTATCAAAGATTATTGAAGAGGCAAGTACATTTTGTAACCCCTGAGAGAAGTTTGCATTTGCCTTAATACGTAGCTCGTTTCGTTGACTGGCTCTTAACCCGATGCTAGCTTTCATTGGTCAAACAGAAGTTGGGGGAGTAAATCATGTTCAAATTTCGAAATATGATTTATATGTTTTTTTACCCAATTTCTTATTCTGGACCTTCACAAGGCTTTAACACTGCCTGATGGTGGAAGGCTTTTTCGCGGAGATATGTAAATGGATACGATCTTGCTTGCAGTCGCAGCAGGAGGCATTGGCCTTATTGCTGCAGCCCTACTGGCCATGCGGGTTCTAAAACAGCCCCAGGGCAACGATGAAGTTAGAGATATAGGCGCACTTATCCAGGAGGGGTCTTCTGCTTTCCTGCGCAAGGAATATTCAATTCTTGCATTATTCGTTTTGGCAATTTTTGTGGTTCTTGCCGTTTTCATTGATTACAACATTTTAAAGAACGACACGATCAACTCTCTTGCTGAGGGAGGTGCAGTGACATCCGATGGTCCATGGACTGCGATTGCATATGTAATTGGCGCAATTGGATCCGGACTTGCCGGTTTCATAGGCATGAACATTGCGGTTAGAGGCAACACTCGAACTGCCACCGCTGCACAATCAGGATTAAACAAAGCGTTACAAGTCGCATTTAGTACCGGTGCTGTCATGGGATTAACCGTAGTTGGTATCGGAATTATCGGCGTATCTGTTTTGTGGATAATTTTTGAGAACCCAAACGTAATTGCAGGTTTCGGTTTTGGAGCGTCTTCCATCGCACTTTTCGCTCGAGTGGGAGGTGGGATTTATACGAAGGCCGCTGACGTCGGAGCTGATCTGGTCGGTAAAGTGGAGGCTGGACTTGACGAAGATGACCCTCGTAACCCTGCCGTGATCGCTGATAACGTCGGTGATAACGTGGGTGATGTAGCCGGGATGGGCGCCGACCTCTTCGAGTCATATGTTGGCTCGATCATAGCCACTATCTCATTAGCCTTTATGTTTGGTGCATCGTATTCTTTAGAAGATCCCAAGGCGGTTCTGCCATTAGTGATAGCCGGGATCGGCATTATTTCCTCTATTCTCGGAATGTTCCTAATACGAACTGGTGATAACGCCGATATGGGCAAATTGCTATGGACTCTGCGGTACGGAATATTTGGAGCTGGGGGCCTGGCTTTAATTGGAACCGGTCTCTACATCAATTCACAAGAGACTCTTGAATTCGATCTTTTTTGGGTGGTCGTTGTGGGAATTATCGTGGGACAGGTCATCGGCACATCAACTGAATGGTTTACATCTTACGAAGGACTCAAGATAGGGTCTTGGGAATTCAATCCCGTAAAGTGGATAGCGCAGCAATCTGAGACGGGGCACCCGTCGACGATCATCGCAGGAATATCTGTTGGGTTGTACAGCACCGTGATCCCTGCACTGGCAATCGTAGTCGGAATATTCTTGGCGAACGAACTCGCTGGTCTGTACGGAATTGGTCTCGCCGCAGTCGGCATGCTATCAACTCTGGGCATCACGCTTGCAACAGACGCATACGGCCCGGTCGCTGATAACGCAGGTGGAATAGCGGAGCAGGCGCACTTGGATCCTGATGTGCGACAGAGAACAGACGCACTGGACGCACTAGGGAACACAACCGCAGCTACAGGGAAGGGATTCGCTATCGGATCGGCAGTACTCACTGCTCTCGCACTTCTGGTAGCCTACTCACTCGTAACAGGGGTCACAAAACTCGACCTGCTGGAACCCAAAGTCCTCATGGGCACTGTAATCGGTGGATTGCTTCCCTTCCTGTTCTCAGGTTTAACCATGCAAGCAGTCGGTACCGCTGCCGGTGAAATGATCGAAGAAGTTCGACGGCAATTTCGCGAAATCCCCGGCCTTAAAGAAGGCAAGCCAGGGGTAAAACCGGATGCGGCACGGGCAGTGGCCATCAGTACGCAGGGCTCACTCAAAGCGATGATCATCCCCGGTCTCGTCGCTATACTTGCTCCAATTGCAATCGGAGCAATAATGGGAGCAGAAGCCCTAGGCGGCATGCTGGCTGGCTCAATTGTTTCAGGTTTCTTGTTGGCAATTTTTATGGCCAACGCGGGCGGAGCATGGGATAACGCTAAAAAATTCGTTGAACTAGGAAATTTCGGTGGCAAAGGTTCAGATACACATGCAGCAGCTGTTACGGGTGACACAGTTGGAGACCCGTTTAAAGACACATCCGGCCCGGCTATCAACATCCTGTTGAAGCTAATGGCAATAGTGTCATTGATCTTTGGCCCACTATTCATCGGCTGAACGTCGTAATCTACAGATTAAAGTGAAAGCCAGGGCTGCAAATTAATTTAGTCCTGGCTTTCACTTTAAATATCAGCACTTAAAACCGGATTACTTCTAGATAAGAACCACGATTCGACAAGCAGTCGAAACAACGAAGATGGAACCAGATAAACGGTAAACAAAATATCTCGGTTGTTGATCACGCAGCATGAGGGACGAGACCCATGAGCAGGCCATGTTCGGCCCCCGTTAAAATCAATCGTTTGGCCCAGTCAGATGTTCTTGCAATCTAGCCAGTGCATTGATCGCATCCAACGGAGTCATGTTTTGCAAATCAAGATCTCTCAACTCTTGGAGCGCGACTTTGTCCAATTTACGCTCTTCATGATCTCCTGCAAGCATATGAAGCTGATAGCCAGTGTTAGATCCTGAAAACTCAGCTCCGCCTTCGAGTTCCTTCAAAAGATCCCAAGCCCTGCTGACGACATCGTTCGGCATGCCGGCGAGCCGGGCCACATGCACCCCATATGATCGGTCGGCTCCCCCCTGAACTATCTTGTGCAGGAACACTACTTCCCCTGATTCCTCAGCAACTGAAACACGTAAATTGTGAGCCCTAGGAAGTTGATCTGCCAGTTGGGTCATCTCGTGATAATGGGTAGCAAACAAAGTT
>CAJWJL010000013.1:0-22925 GCA_913042135.1 uncultured Chloroflexota bacterium
GCGGTGATGAAAGGCCTGTCTCCCCAACCATCGAACATTTCCCTGCAGTCACGAATCAACTTGGTTGGATCTCCTCCGACTTCTTTATATGGTTCGCAGAACGGAAGAACGTGAGTCACTCCCGCTTCAGCAACTGCGGCTGCTTGGGGTAACGTAAATACAGTCGTGCAGAATGTGGGAATTCCTGCTTTTTTTAACTCTGAGAATGCTCCCAATGCGTAAGTCGTGGCAGGGATTTTCAAGATGATCTGATCCGACATTTTTGTAAAGACTTCACCTACCTTAAGAAGTTCTTCTGTCGAGTGTCCATCGATTTCTATGACCAAGGGTTTATCGGTGATATCCAGGTATCGTCTGGTTACTTCTGTAATCTGTCCGTACTTTTGGACCATCTGGTTAAGTACGACCGTGTTAGTCACGATACCTGCGGCACCACGGTCCAGCCACTCAGGAAGGTCTTCGGGATCGCCCGCCAGCCAGATAGCTGGTCCGGTACCTGTCATTCGTGCGTTTTCTGCTGTACCGAACAGAGGCTCGGTCAACTTCGCTGAGGTTCCATTCTTTGTAGCCAATTTTTCACTCCGAATTCGGATAAAACCATACTTTGGTTCTAAAACAACACAAGATAAAATAGTATAGCTTCAGATTCTGTAAATATTAGCTGCAGAGGGTCACAGTATCATCGATCAATGTGCCACGTAACTGGGGGAACCAAGGAAATCAAAGCTATTTGAGCCAACAGTAACGGAGTCTTCGCATCATTTCTTCGCTCACAATGTCTCGTGACACATCGTTTGCTGCTAAGTGATTCATACACGTACCTTCAAGGATTTCGAAAAGGATGAAAACGATAGAAATCAATATGCCATACGGTGATGATTTAGTGCGAGCGACTTTGCCCGTCAGTAGGATATTAGGCACACTCGACGTCACTGATACTGCCGGTCTCGAAGATCGAGACCATGCTATTCGTGAAGCTATTGAAAATCCGGTAGGTTTTGGCAAAGATATTTTTCAGATTGTTAATCCAGGTGAAACGATTGCAATTATCGTCCCCGATTCATTCAGAACCACTCGCGTAGACCTGATACTGCCAGTTTTGGTCGAAGGTCTTATCGAATCAGGAATCTCTGAGAGAGAGATTTTTTTTGTTTATGCCACGGGAACCCATCGGAACCCGACCCCCAAAGAGGAACAGAAAATTTTAGGTGATCGGATCTACAAGCGATTCAGAAATCAGACCTTTGCGCACGATGCTAGCGACAAAAATAATCTTGTTTACATCGGAACAACGAGCCGAGGTACTAAAGTTCAACTTAATCGACAAGTACAAGAAGCGGATCGAATAATTGCCACTGGTTCGGTCGTCTTTCATTACTTCGGAGGCTATGGGGGTGGTAGAAAATCCATAGTTCCAGGTGTTGCTTCCGTAACGTCGATTGCCAGTAACCATTCTATGAATCTCCATCCCACGGAAGATCAGATTGACCCGGCAGTGCGAATTGGTGCGCTTGAAGGAAATCCAGTTGCTGAAGATATGCTTGAGGCCGCGCAGCAGAGCCATGTGGATTACATCATCAACACCGTTCTCAACAGAAATAGTGATATTGCAGCAGTTTTTGCCGGCGAGCTTAAGGCTGCGCACCTGGAGGCAACAAAATTCGCGCACAGTCAGTTCGCAAATGATATCCACGAGCAAGCCGACATCGTTATTGCTGCTTCACCATCGACACAAAATTTCGTTCAAACGCATAAAGCCCTGTTCAACGCCTATCAGGCTGTCAAGCCACACGGTCGGATTATCTTATTGGCGCCTTGTACAGAAGGCCTTGGTGGCGATCAATTTGTCAAGTGGCTTCGACTTGGCAGTAGAGAGGCGATTATTGCAGGACTTCGTAAAGAGAGCGAAATCAATGGTCAGACCGCGCTGTCGACCATTCAAAAAGCCCCTATGACGTATGTCGTGTCAGAGATGCCGGAAGACGATGTAATGATGATGCGAGGTCTGGTCGCACAATCGTTGGATGACGCAGTGACCAAGGCATTCAGAGACCTTGCAGCGGTTGGATGTTCGGAGCCAACTGTCTATCTCATGCCATCGGCTGCATACACCGTTCCTTTTTTGATTTGAAGATTACGACAATTGACCCAAGTTAATCATTTAGGGTTAAAGCTTCAGCGAGAACCTCGACAACATGACGAGAGTGATGTTGGGTGTTGAACCCGATCTGCTCTCTGCATGAAACGCCAGAGGTGGCGATCTCAACGTTCGGATCACTGTCGCGAACAGCTGGAAACAGTCTGTCTTCACCTGCTGCTGACGCTATGTCTATGTGGTTTTTCTCATAGCCAAATGATCCGGCCATCCCGCAGCACCCCGCGGATATTTCCGTCGCTTGATAATTTGGCGGGAAGTTTAAGGCAACCATCGTTTTTGATGTGCCAGTCAAGGTACGCTGGTGGCAATGTCCGAAGAACTGAACTTTTTTTGCGACGTCTGTCCATTGGATTTGTTGATCACCATCACCAAAGGTTTCGACCAATAATTCCTCGATAGTAATCACCGCGTCGGCAATTTCTTTAGATTGTTTTTCACCATCAAGGAGGTCCGGCCAGTCATCCGTAATGGCAGAAATGCAACTTGCTTCGCACCCAACGATTTTGACACCTTGCTGAACGTAGGGAAGCAAGAGCTCTACGTTGTGTCGAGCATTTTTCCCTGCCTGATCCAGCAACCCTTTTGAAATCATTGGTCGCCCGCAACACTTGCGATTTTTGAGCACGACCACTTCAAATCCTAGAGCTTCTAGTAAACGAGTGACTGCAATACCAATACTCGGATGGTTGAAATTCATGAAGGTGTCGTGAAATAAAATTATCTTGCCACGTGAATTGTATTCTCGAGATCTGTGATTTTCGAACCATTTTTGAAATGTTTGACGAGCTACTCTTGGCATTGGGCGAGAGCGATCAATTCCAAGTATCCACTCGAGCAGTATCCTGACGGGTAGGGACCTGGTTACCGCATTTGCTAGAGGTGCGATAGGTGCTGACAACGAATTCATACGGTGAATATAAGAGATAAGCTTTGAGCTTAGCGGAATTGTGTGATTCTTGTGGTACTGGTACAGACTCTCGTACTTTATCTTCGCCATGTCGACGTTCGATGGGCATTCAGACTTGCACGATTTGCAGCCAAGGCAAAGGTCAAGAATCTCTGATAAGTACTTCGAACCAAAAGTCTTTGTTGGAAGTGCTCCTGAAAGCATGCCTCGCAGGGCGTTAGCTCGACCACGAGTTGAGTGTTGCTCTTCCTGTGTTGCCATGTAGGAAGGACACATGGAGCCTGTGTGAAGTTTGCGGCAGGCACCAACACCGTTACACATCTCAATTGCCTCGGCAAAACCGCCTTCAGGTCCGAAATTGAGGCGTGTGGATATTTTGAGGGTACGGTAGGAGTCATTATGACGCAGATTGTCTTTGATATCTGGCGTATCGAAGATTTTTCCAGGATTCATAATTCCGTTGGGATCGAACGCCTTCTTTACATCTCTGAATGCCTGTGTCAGCTCTGGTCCGAACAGTTTTTCGGTGAAAAACCCCCTGACAATTCCATCACCATGTTCGCCAGAATATGCCCCGTCGAATTCTTTCACTAATTCGACGATGTCGGCGGCCAAACCCTCCATCTTCTCCATACCGTCCTGGGTTTTGATGTTGATGAGAGGGCGTATGTGGAGGCACCCAACACTGGCATGCCCATAGTATCCGGCTTCTGTTCCGTGACTTTTTACGATTTCGTCAAAACGAGCCACGTATTCTGGAAGTTTCTCAGGCGAAACCGCGGTGTCCTCCACGAAGGGGAGTGGTTTCGCTGGCCCATCTATACTCATCAGTAAGCCGAGGTTGGCTCGTCTGAACTCAACAACTTGATTCTGTTCGGGGGTGGTGTAGAGCTTGGTGGTAGCATAACCAAGTTTCAAACGATCCAGTTTCATAGCCATTTTATCGAGTTGTTCCCGAACCGCTCCAGCATCGTCTCCGCTGAATTCAACTACTAGGATGTCGGTAGGGTCGCCTTGGAGAAAGCCGATGGATTGGGAAAAACCTAATGAACTTCGCGCCTGTTTGATAATCATTTCTCCGACGTGTTCGACAGCGGCTGGTGACTCTTCGATAATCACCTGCGTTGCTTCCATCGACTCAATCAGGTTATTAAAATGAACGACTCCGAAAACTTTATACTTTGGGATGTTTACAAGATTTAATTTGGCCGCTGTAACTGTAGCTAGCGTTCCCTCAGAGCCGACCATCACTTGTGTGAGATTGACAGCGGTGGGATCTTGAGTGCGATCAATGTTGTATCCTCCTACACGCCTTAGAACCTTAGGAAATTGATCCTCAATCAGACCTGCCGCGTCGGTGGATATTTTGCTAACACTACGATAAATTCCACCCTCTAAACTACTGCTGTTTAGCAGAGATTTCAACGCAGCGTTATCGCGTAATCTGAAATTAGTTTGAGACCCGTCTGAGAGGGTTACGTCCATTTCTAATGTGTGATCAACGGTTTTACCATAAATAATCGAGTGCGCTCCGCAGGAGTTGTTACCCATTGCACCACCGATGTTAGCCCGGCTTGATGTACTGGGATCAGGAGTGAAGAATAATCCGGAGGATTTAAGATAGGAGTTAAGCCCGTCGATTGTGATTCCAGGTTGGGTTCGAACCCATTTTTCTTCTTGATTGATCTCGAGTATATTGTGCATGTATTTAGAAAAGTCCATCACAACCGAGTGGTTAACCGTCTGCCCTGAAAGACTGGTTCCACCACCTCGTGGCAACACCGAAACATCGTATTTGCTGGCGATCTCCAGAACGGCCTGCACGTCACCCGCGTTGCGCGGAATTACAACCCCTACTGGTTGCATCTGATAGATAGATGCGTCTGTTGAGTACATTTGACGCGTTAAAGCGTCAAAACGCACCTCACCTGCAAGAGTTGTTCGTAAGTCAGCTTCGAGATCTTTTGTTGATGTATTAACTTTTGGATTTAATGCAGTTAGCACCATTAGGCATCCATCTCATTTGTTTCTGTAGTTGTATGCGTTTGGTCGTGGTTGTTCTGACGGGGCATGATGATGGATAAAATCACGCTTCCAACTAAGATCCCTATGATAATTCCCAGTGATAGATATATGTCTCCTAATTCACTGAACACATGGAAATCGTGGAAGGCTTCTTCGACGATCATTTTTAACCCAACAAAACCCAAAATCATTGCGAGTCCGTACTGTAAGTAACTGAATAGTTTGACCATTCCTGCCAGTAAGAAAAACAGAGGTCGCATTCCTAATACAGCCATTGCGTTGGATGACCAAACGACAAACGGGTCATCTGTGATTCCGAACACAGTAGGAATTGAATCTATAGCGAACACAACATCAGTTGTTCCTAAAACAATTACAACAAGCAAAAATGGAGTTACCGCGCGGACCCCGTTTTCCCGTGTGAAAAATTTTGTTCCATCGAATTCAGTACTCACTGGCATGAATTTTTTAAATAATTTCACCGCAATGTTGTTACCTGGGTCTACTTCTTGGTCGCCGGCAAAAGCCAGTTTGTAGGCTGTGTATATCAAGAATGCACCTAATACAAACAGGAACCATGAGAATGCTGTAATCACTGCCACACCGATTCCTATGAAAACCGCTCTTGCGATCAGTGCTCCGATGATACCGAAGAGCAGGCCACGAGCTTGATATTGGGGCGGTAGGTTGAAGTATCCAAATATTACGATGAATACAAACAGGTTATCGATACTTAATGCCCGCTCAGCCACGTATCCGGTGACATATTCGATAGCTTGTTGATTATTGCCTTCTAGGAATATCCACACCCCGACAATTGCTGCGACAAGGGTCCAGAAAACAGTGAGCCATGCAGCTTCTTTCATTCCGACGGTACGACTACCACGAGTCAGAATTAACAAGTCAAAAATTAAAAGCAGTACTAGTGCGACGTTGAAAATCACCCAATGATTAAAACTTTCAATCAAAAGAGATCCACCTTTTTATGTCCTTAGCGTATTAATTTGGGCGCGGGTTTTGGAATTACGTTTCAACTGACGGAAAACGATATCTGCAATAACGGTATTGAAAAGGCTAATCCAATCGGGAGCCACTGCGCTAGGCGGTTTTAGAAATTTTGTACACCTGTTCTCCGCGCGGTGTTTTCACCTTAATTTCATCGCCCAACTTATGGCCGAGGATTGCTGACCCTACCGGAGATAGGATAGAAATTTTACTGGCGAGTGGATTTGCTTCATTCGGTTCAACAAGTTGATATTTGTATATCTTGGTTGAAGTGGTATCCGTTAGTTCGAATTTTGAGCCGATATGAACCTGGTCTCTATCTTCATTTTTGGCATCGATGATAACGGCTACCTTCAGCGTAGCCTCAATTTCCTGGATTTTTCCAACGGCCATACCTTGCGCTTCTCTGGCCGCTTCAAGTGGAGCGTTTTCGCGTACGTCACCGTCTGCTGCAGCGCGCTGGATATCTTCAACAATTCGGACACGCTCATTTTGTAGTTGTGATAATTGTTTTTTCATTTCGTTGTATCCACTTTGGGTTAAGCGAATACTACGAGTTTGGTTTGGAGATGCTGAAAGCTTTGAGGCTGTCACCCGGGATTTGCGGAGTCGGAGATGCTGGGCGAGGTTAATGTCGATGTGTTCTTTTTTCTTGAGAAAAGTGAGGAAAAGCTTTACTGCGCTAAGTCTTTCGGTAGCATCTCTAGTGGCAGTCTTAGCACCGAAAATTTCGTTGTATTCTCCTATTTCAGAAGGAACGATCGAACTTATAAGCCTCTCGCCTCCTAGCCATCTAACAAATTTGGCGATTTCTGGCTGTGCTGCCTTTTTCGTTTCTTGCGGCATTTGTCTGACATATGTCTGAAACGCTTTATTGAGCGAAAGTGCTTCTTCTTCCTGTACTTGTTCGGGCGCTTCAGAGGTTGTTGCCATGTTAGGGTTTACTCCGTGACAGTTAGGATTAACCTGTTTCCCGTACTGGGTTAGCAGGAGAACAATCCCTTAATGATAGTTATGCTGATTTGACTCTGCAAATAATTACTCTCGTTTTCGTTTGACACCCCAACTGATGGGAACTTAAAATTAGGTCTTACTCACCTCGATATATTCCTACGAATATTTTGTTCAAGGGCTTTTTATTTCTACTATGCCAAAGCGCACATACCAACCAAAATCTCGCCGTCGCCAACGGGTGCACGGTTTTCGATCAAGAATGAGTTCCAAGGGTGGTCGAGCGATTCTCGCACGTCGTCGCGGTAAGGGTAGGATTAAGTTGGCCGTATAGAAGGTCACTTCTAGTGTCTTTACCTGCTACACAGAGAATTCGGCGTCCGGCAGAGTTTCGGAGTGTACTGGCGCGTGGAAATCGAGTGTCTAATACTCAAATGAACGTCGTTGCAACTGCTAACAAACGATCCTGTTCGCGGATAGGTTTGTCCGTTAGCAAGCGTGTAGGTTCTGCAGTTACGCGTAATTTGGTCAAGCGTCGAATTCAAACTGCCTTCGCCAATATTTGTGACGAGGGTGGTTGGGATTTAATAGTTATAGCTAAACCCCCATCTTCCCGCGTTTCGTATGGAGAACTATATGCGGGCATCCACAGTTTGATTACACGCTTAGGAATAGAAGTTACTTCATTAAGAGAAGAAGTGGTTGCGCAATGAGTAGGTTGCTCCTTTCATTAATTCGAATTTATAAAATGATGATTTCACCGTACATGCCCGGACAATGTCGCTTTGATCCGACGTGTTCTTCATTTGCTTTCGAAGCAATTGAGATTCGTGGTGTGGTGAGAGGGTCTTGGCTTGCTACTAAGAGGGTTATTCGGTGTCATCCAGGTGGGTCTCGCGGGTATGACCCGGTCCCTGAAAAGAAAATTTATTAATTCCTATATTTATATTTAACTAAACCATTCCCGGATATCAATTTCATCATGAATTGATCTGGGTACAAAATTGTCCGGAGGTCAAAACGCCACCGTTAATATTCGCTGCAGCTAGCAACAATTACAGTCGGTTGGATCGTAAGCAAATGATTGTGACGAACCGTGGTAACCGGAAATGGTTATCTTGGATGTTTGGCGTCCTCCTGATAGTGGCTGTTACTGCTGGCTGCGTCAATGATCTGACCCCTCATGGTGCATGGTCGAGTCCGGTTATAGTTGATGACAAACTGCTGATCGGTAATGTTGATGGCAATCTTGTTCGCTTAGATCTGGCGACAGGGAATTTAGACAGTGGTTGGAGTTATCCGAGAGAAGATGGCCTTGGAGCAATATACTCCGACGTTTTGGTTGCTGATGGTGCGGTATATGGTTCTGGCTACACCTGTAGGGGTGATGACTGTGAAGGGGAAATCTTCGCTGTAGACCTTATTGATGGTTTTTCGATTTGGGGTCAAAGTGGCCTGTCTCTGAAAACAAAATTGATCGGACAAGTTGGGTTATTGGGTACGACACTTTTTGTGGGTACTTCAGCTTTAGGTGACGAAGATGATGGTGCCGATGGATATCTTTATGCGCTTGACACAACTCCTGGGACTTCCTCTATTGTCAAATGGCGCATTCCTCTAGATGGTAATGCTTGGGGTGGGGTCGCGGTTGAAGATTCAATGGCATACCTGGCTACCATGGCAGGGACTGTTTACGCCATCAATGTAAAGGACGCTGAACCTGGCGGTTTATTCGATCAAGATCCTTCCTTACGCGTCGCTTGGACGTTTGAGACTGGCAACGCCATCGCTGGTCCACTTAATATCGTTGATGACAATATTTATTTTGGAAACCTTGCCAGTAAGGTTTATAAAATAAATATTTTGGCCCGAAATGCAGAGGCACAATCAGCTAACACAAATAGCGATCGCACAAAGATAGATGCAGCGAATGGTGAATGGATATTTGATGCGGGGGCATGGGTTTGGGCTAAGCCTGTGAAAGAGGACGGCACGTTATTTGTGTCAGCTTTAGATGGTTCGATATACGCGGTCGATGATTCTACGGGCGAAAAAATTTGGTCTGCTTCCGTTGAGGGTCAAATTGTCTCATCTCCAATTTTATTTGATCGGAAGAGAGGCCAAACAAGAGAGCGAGCCCTCGCAGTTCCATCAGGAGATGAAAACGTCTGGGTTATTTCTGTTATAGATGGTCGTGAACTTGGCGTGTTTGTCACAGAAGAATCGGTCAAATCTTCTCCGTTGGTTTATGAAGGGAATCTTTATGTTCATGCTCTTAACGGGCATCTCAAGTGGTTCTCAGTAGATGATACGACCCAACGTGGATGTATTGAACTCAAGGATGGCGCGCAATGCAATTAAGCACCTACTTGAGCATTTTCATTAATTTCTTGAAAAGGGTTATTTAATGGAAATTTTTGGGATTCTGTGGCTAGAAATTATCATGCGCCCCATGATCAACAGCCTTGCTTTGCTGTACCAGATACTGTTCACTAATTTTGGTTTTAGCATCATCGTTTTTACCATTCTTATTCGTTTGGCCATGATTCCTTTAACGGTGCGTCAGACTCGGCAAATGAAGAAAATGCAAATCATTCAGCCGAAGATGAAAGCGATTCAGGATAAGTACAAAGGGAAATCTGGTGATGCTCGTCGCCAGATGTCATCTGAGACGATGGCTCTTTACAAAGAAGCTGGAGTCAGTCCAGTTGGATGTCTCGGCCCAATGATTATTCAAATGCCAATTTGGATCGGTTTCTATCGAGCCATCTTGCAAACCATGCCCTCGACACCAGAAGGTATGGCAAATCTTTCAGCGCTGTTTTATAGCTGGAATCCTGCGATTTCATCAGTGCCATTCAACAGCCAATTCGTGGGTCTTTCACTGGTAGATCTTGTCTCAGCGGCGAGTTTGCCTTGGAATTACGTATTGCCTGTGGTAGTGGGAGCTTCAATGTTCCTTCAACAAAAAATGACCACAAACCCAACAACAGACCCGCGACAACGCCAGACTAACCAAATGATGCTGTGGATGATGCCCATAATGTTTGGGGCATTTACGTGGCAGTTTCCAGCTGGTTTGGCGGTTTACATACTGTTTTCAAACATCGTCGGCGTGGTCATTCAATATTACGTGGGCGGCAAGCAACCAATTGAATTGTTCGGTCGATCGTTTTTAGGTACCGACCAAACTAAAGCTGAGCTAGCGACGCAACGCGCAGCGGAAGTTGCAGGATCTAATGTGGACGCGTCTAGCTCGAAGGAGTCAGATCAAGATGACCAGAGTGCGGAAATTCAGCGGAAAGACGGTAGACGAGGCGACAGAAATCGCTCTCGACGAAATGGACGTCGAACTAGAAGACGTCGAAATAAGGGTAACTAGAACAGGACGTTCTGGAATACTTGGATTTGGAGGAGAGCCTGCCGAAATTGATGTCGCATTAGTAGCCGATGGTGGCATTACCGACAACGATGAAACTTCGAATGGTGCTATTGATTTCGAAGTCACCACGTCTAATCCACCGGTTCGTTCTTCTCGACGCAGCGGGCGTGGTAATAAAGGGCGATCTCGACACAGCGGTAGAGGTGGTGGACGGAGTCGATCAACCTCAAGTCGTGATGCAGTTTCGAAAACTGAAAGAATATCTACGTCTGATTCAAACGATAGATCTGCAGATCCATCCGACGGTAGAAATAAATCTAATCGTGGATTCTCAGTTGCAGGTAACGTATCCCGTTCCGAGCGTAGTAAAGAATCTCCTGAACCAATAGTTCACGAAAAAGATGAGGAGGCAGAGCAGCTTGTATCAGAACTTATTGATTACTTCCTTGGTGCAATGGGTGTAGTGGCTGACACATATATCCGTGAGGATGATGAAGGAACGATGACCTTCGAAATTGATGGACCTGATGCTGGTCTTTTGATAGGTAGGCGTGGGGAGACTCTTCAAGCACTTCAATTTATTGTTCGTATGGTTACCAATCGTCAACTTGGTCGCAAAGCCCATGTTCTAATTGATATAGAAGATTACCGTGAGCGACGTGTGCAGATGTTACGTCGCCTTGCGAGACGTACAGCTGGTCGGGTCGGATCTAGCGGACGTGAATATAGTCTCGAACCTATGTCACCTGCGGAACGACGCATCGTGCACATGTCGCTTGCTGGGCATGATGAAGTTCGCACTGAATCTGAAGGGGAAGGGAACCAACGCCGGGTAGTAATATTTCCAAAATGATGTAGTTTCGGTGTGGGGCATGGCAATAATCGTTCTTTAATAAGTGACTATGAGTTTATTCAGTGTGTTTGGGATGTGGAAATTATGGCTGAGATCTATTTTCGATAGTCGCGATAGTGGATTTGATTGAAAACACGCGTTATTGATTAAGTTATTGAATTCGCTTGGTGCAGGTTAGTTATCGCTCATGCTAAAGCCCCCAAAATTTCTTGCGATTGGTCACCTTTCGTTCGATGTCAATATCGTTGATGGCGGATCACCAAGTAGTCGTATACCTGGTGGGGCTTCGGCTTATGCAACTTTGGTTGCAAAAAAACATGGCATTTCTTCGGGTATTTTGACTTCAGTGGGCGATGATTATCCTGTTCAAGAGATTCTTAGTGGAATTGATGTTCGTGGGTCAAAGAGTGAGCATACGTCTTCTTTTGCGAATTACTATGAAGGAGATAACCGGAATCAGGTCCTAATTGCCTCTGGGAGTAAGATTTTTAAATCCGAAATTCCTGTTGGATGGACACAACCAAACATCCTTTATGCGGGCCCGCTACTTCATGAACTGCCTACGGATAGTGTGAACTGGTTTGAACCGAAACTTTCTTGCCTAGTGCCTTCAGGCTGGTTACGTCGATGGGGCCCGGATGGGGTTGTAACTCATGCTGACGGCTTGATCCTGTCTCAAAGAAAAAAATGGGATGTTATCGTGGTTTCTGAGGCTGAAATTGCTAATTTGCCTGTAGAGCAACTGTACTCATTCAGTGAAATTCTTTGTGTTACACGTGGGGAATTCGGTGCGCGAATATGGAAAGCAGGAGATTGGGTTGACATACCTGCGGTTAAGTCAGAACCTGTCGATCCTACGGGAGCAGGAGATATTTGGGCATCAGCATTTGCAATAGCAATAAGTGAGGGCAGGAACATTGAAGATGCTGGGGTATATGCATCAGCAGCTTCTGCTGTTGGAATAGAGTTTATGGGACTTCTCGGATGTCCTTCGCGAAGGGAAATAGAAAGCAGGTTATCCGGTATTTATCTATCTGACGCCTAACATTTGCTTAAGAGCAAATCAGCATATTTATGCGCCGACATCGAGCGCTTCTAATGCTGCTTGTTTATCGAGAAATCCTCCTGACTGGCGCCAGACTTCTTCACCGTCAGGCCCGACTACTATGAAAGTTGGCGTTACGTAAGCTTTATATCTACGCATCAATTGCGATGCAATTGGATCTTGTACGTTTACTTTTAAAACGTGAACATTGTCTTTGATTGCGCCTTCAAGGCTCTTAACGATGGGCTCTGATGCTAGGCAGGCTGTACAAGTGTTTGAAAAGAACTCTACGAATACTGGTTGACCTGAAGTGATGATTTCCTCGACTTGAGATTCAGTTGCTACGGAGCTATCTCCGGGTTGGAGATTAAATATGACGACTAATCCAATTACCACTACCGAGATGTAGATTGCGATTCGTTTTTGCCAAGTACGGATTGGAACTAAAACAGCTAGGGCAATAATTAAAATAGGGATTACAAAAATTACCGAATAGTGATTAATAAATTCGAACAATCATGATCCTTAATTGATTTCTAAACGATCTCAAACAATCGGATACGGAACAATTATCAACAAAATCTATTTTGACCTTTGACCTTTGACCTTAGGTGTTCCATATCTATATGGCTGTATATGCCTTTTGGAGGTAGGTTTCAGCTAATTCTGAAATAGTCGACCGTTGATAAGTGCTCCCAGTGAATGGTCGTTCTCGAGTTGTCCGTCAAGCTCTAGTCTATGGGTGCTTAGCGTTACATGATTATGGTCACAAGTAGAAAGCACCTGCTCAAATCGTTCCGTGGTGGTGTTCCCAAATAAAATAAGCACTGGTAGAACGTGCCTTCGCTCGGCTTTGAAGATTGCTGCTTGGTACCAGAGTGCTTGCCTGAGTCCCTCTGACCAAGAATCAGCGCGTTCGATTTCTATTACATGCGTCGGGAATTTTATTGTGTAACCAATTAACAAATCAGCGCGTTCCTTGCCAGTCCACATTTGAGCCTGCTCAATTGTGCTGATACCGGCCATTTTGAATATTCTTGCGACTTCTTCTTGGATTTCAGCTTCAGCTTTTTTTGGAATCCCCTGAGCTGCATCGAAGCCTTTCATAATCCCATCTTTTAGGGTCGCGTGTGTTAGGTTGAACTGTGATTCCCAGGCCGAGTATAAAGTTGATTTACGCGAGTTGCTGAGCTGCGACCAACCTGATGCTTGAGCCTCGCGTTGAACGGTTGAAATTACGAATTCACGTTCTCTAGTCGATAGTTCGGTAAGTGTTCGTGTCATTGTTTCATGCTTGTAGTAGGTTTAAATTGCTTGCCTAGTTTGTAGGCATCTAGACGTTTTTTGGCTAGTTCAACATAATCGTTCGATACTTCATATCCCACAAAATGGCGATTATTTTTCACAGCAGCAAGCGCCGTAGAGCCGGTTCCCATGAAGGGGTCTAGGATTATTTCATTTGAAAATGTGTATAGCTCTATTGCCCTGCGAGGGAGCTCTTCAGGAAATGGGGCGGGGTGACCTACTTGTTTGGCCGACTGTGGATTAAATTCCCAAACACTCTTTGTGAATTCCAAAAAGTCTTCTTTAGTGATAGTAGCCTGGCGACCCTCAAGTGGTTTTCTGCCAAAAGGTGGTTTCTGGAACACGAGTATGTATTCATGTGTGTCACGGAGCGTGGGATTAGATGGGGACATCCAACTGCCCCATGCGGTTGATGTTCCAGCACCAGCCGATTTATTCCAGATTATTTCGCCACGCATATAGAACCCTGCGAGTGATGCCTGCTCGATCACATACGCATGCAAGGGAATGTAGGGTTTGCGACCTAAATTCGCGATATTTACTAGAGCTCTGCCACCGTCTACAAGTACTCTGAATGTTTCTTTCATCACGTTTCCAATTAACTGCATGTATTGACTGTGTGTTAGATCATCGTCGTAGTCTTTACCTACGTTGTATGGTGGTGACGTAACCATAAGGTGGATCGAGCGATCAGGCAGTTCGGTCATTTTTTCGCTCGAATGAGCGAAAAAACGGTCAATTTCAGAGTTTGTTAGTGGATGTTCTGGCTCTGGTTGTTTCTCAAGGTGTTTTCGGTGCTTCGGTTGCAAGGCTCGCGCGTAATACTGTGAAGAATCATGACTGAATCTTCCGTTTGTCCCGAATGATGAGGTGCTCGTCGGGGTTTGCTTTCGTGTCGTTTTTGGCTTGCGTGGCATCTTTATTACAAAGATGCTAGCAGTTGCTAAGCATTATCGCGAATGTCTGTTGCGCAGTTATGGGACATCTCATCAATGCAAATCATGGTAAATAGGTGTGGGTTAATTCTTCATTTAAATTGTGCAGATACCTACACAACGGATATTTACCTTTTATTGCGTGAGTCGGGTCCACATCAAGACTGATGAACCGGTGATTAACCAAAATAAAATGTTGATCATTAACGGGCGGTCTTTGAAAAGAATTTCTTCTGGATTTTCACCAAGTTCTTTGACATGGATCAAGTAGAGGTATCGCATGATTCCATATGCGACGAACGGTATTGTTAACATCATCGAATGGTTGTTAGGGACGTTAGCCTCAGTCACACCTGTGCTGAATGTGTAAAGCGTGTAAGAAATTAGCGTTGCTGTTGCTACGACGTTTATTAAGTTATCAAGCAGGGGTAAGTTGTATTCACTAAGAATTAGACGTTGATATTTTGAATTGTTGCCCCCGCCCTGAAGTTCTTGTCGGCGCTTTGTGAGCGTTATTAGTAGAGCGCCTAATGCCGTTACGACGTATAACCACGGCGAAATAGTCAGATCGAGTGGGACATTGGTTCCGGATTTTTCAATAATTGTGTGATCTATTGCAATCGATCCTGCAACAGCTCTCAGGACGAAACCTGAAGCAACAACCATCACATCTATAAGGATAATGTTCTTTATCCACCAGCTGTAGGCCACATTGATGCTGAGATATGCGGCAATGGTTATCAAAAATGGAATCGAAATCAGATAAGCGCTAGTCAACCCTACTGCAATTATCAGGGTCGAAATTCCCAATGCCCATGGAATTGATATTCGTTTAGCGGCGATTGGGCGGAAACGTTTCTTAGGGTGTGCACGGTCTATTTCAGCATCGACTGAGTCATTGATGAAATAGACTGCAGTAGAGATAATTACGAAAATTCCCAGTGCGGTAAGTGCCCGAGTAATAATTGAGCCCATACCTGACAAATCTGAGGGGTTATACCAGATATTAACAGTGAAAAAGAGGGGAACCAGTACTAAGCCGTTCTTTAATATCTGTTTAGGTCGTGCTTGAATAACGATATCGCGGATGCTCGGTATTCGGGATGGGCTGTTAGGGACTTCGTGTTTTGCCGACATTTAAGTGATGATAGGGGTATTTGCAAATCTCGGTCAATTTGGCATATCTACATAAATGGCAGGATTTATGCATTTGAATTCTAAAATTCGCTTAGATCAACTACTTGTCGATCAAGAGCTTGCTTTTGATATTAAGGAAGCGGGTGCACTTGTGATGGCGGGTAAAGTGGAATTACCTGGTGATCGTAGATCGCCTACACCTGGTATGCAGGTGAGTATAGGTGCGAAAGTTGTAACCAAACCTGTAAAACAATATGTTTCGAGAGGTGGCTATAAGCTTGTACAGGCGCTGAATAGATTTGATGTTGAAGCCAATGGCGCCGTTTGCTTAGATGTTGGCGCGTCGACCGGAGGGTTCACTGATTGCCTTCTTCAAGCTGGGGCTGCTCGGGTTTATGCTTTGGATACCGGTCGCGGTCAGCTTCATCATCGACTATTAAATGATAGGCGTGTTATTAGTATCGAGCGAACTAATGTCGTGGATTTCAAGGATCTTTCTGAGCGTATTGACTTGGCAGTAGTGGACGTTTCGTTTACATCTCTCGAGATTGTATTGCCCGCGGTACTGGAGCTATTGTTCCAAAGAGGTCAGGCGATAGTTCTGCTGAAGCCTCAGTTTGAGGCCAGTAAATCAGAAGTCCCACGCGGGGGAGTTATTTCAGACCCCTTGGTTCACGCTGCAGTAATAGGGCGGTTTTTAAAGTGGGCCGTTGATCGAAATATTCGGATAAGAAATTTTCTTAGTTCTGGGGTACTCGGTGAAAAGGGAAATCGCGAGTTCTTCTTACACATTGAACCACCTCCTGTTGATTGAGAAGGATTCAAAGGTTTGTTATTCAATTTCGCGTTGACCTGTCTACTCTAGACAAGTTAAAATCTCAGTGTCTACCATCGGGCGGAATTAGAATGGATTGACGGTTATCTGTGGTGCTATAAATAGGTACCTAGTTGTCA
Organism: uncultured Chloroflexota bacterium; assembly: GCA_913042135.1. Taxonomy (GTDB): domain Bacteria; phylum Chloroflexota; class Dehalococcoidia; order Lucifugimonadales; family Lucifugimonadaceae; genus Lucifugimonas. Next base: position 16,658 of record CAJWJL010000013.1, read on the forward strand.
AATCGTCTGGGAAAAATCGGCTATATTAGTGTTAGATACTCAACCGCTGATCAATATGAATACTGATGATAAGCCGCATGAAGAATGCGGTGTTGTCGGAGCGTTCATACCCGGTGAAAGTGTGGCACGTACTGTATTTTTTGGTCTTTTCGCGTTACAACATCGCGGTCAAGAAAGTGCAGGTATAGCTACCTCTGAAGGCGATGAAATTCGACTCAAAGCTCGGATGGGTTTAGTTTCTCAAGTCTTTCATGAAGAAACCCTTGTGGGCCTTCCAGGTCACCTTGGAATTGGTCACACTCGATATTCCACAATGGGTGGGAGTAAGGAATATAACGCTCAACCACTGATTGCAAACGGTCAAAGAGGTGAGATCGCGGTAGGGCACAACGGAAATGTCATCAATGCCGCGGAGCTTCGAGTTGAAATGACCGAAGAATTTGGGTCGACCTTCGAGAAGACATCGGACACAGAAGTTATTGCGGAGTTATTTGCGAAAGCTCCTGGGAGTGATTGGTTTGAAGTTTCTGCGTATGCCATGCGTCGATTAAAGGGAGCTTATTCCCTGGTGATTATGACGAAAGACCAATTGATCGCGGTGCGTGATCCGTTGGGGATACGTCCTCTTTGTTTAGGCACGCTAAACGGTGGCTGGGTTATAGCTTCCGAAACTGCTGCGCTCGATAATTTGGGAGCTGAATTCGTAAGAGAATTTGAAAACGGTGAAACTGTGGTTATTGATCATAGTGGTATTCGATCACAAATTTGGGCATCTGCGCGTACGGCTCATGCAATGTGTGTATTCGAGCAAATTTATTTTGCCCGTCCCGATAGTATTCTTAACGGAGAGCTGGCGTATGAAACTCGTCAACGTCTTGGTGCTGAGGTTTATCGGGAGCATCCGGTGGACGCTGATATTGTTGTTGGGATACCTGATTCATCCACACCGCACGCTGTTGGATTGGCAGCTGAGGCAAAAATTCCATATACAGAAGCGATTATTCGCAACCGTTATGTTGGTCGAACTTTCATCCAACCTGATCAACGATCTAGAGCGCAAGGAGTGCAGACCAAGTTCAACCCCATGCGGGGCGTTATATCAGGGAAGCGGATTTTAGTAGTTGACGATTCGGTGGTTCGTAGCACGACAATTACACGTGTCATCAAGATGTTGCGAAGAGCTGGTGCGAAGGAAATTCACGTTAGAGTTGCGTCTCCTCCCATAAAATCTACCTGTCATTTCGGCGTTGATATGGCGACTCTTAATGAGCTGATTGCTGCTAATAAAACAGTCACTGAGATTACTGAATATATCGATGCAGATTCATTAGCATATCTCTCGGTAGAAGGGTTGCTTCGAGCGGTACGAGCTCCTACAAATTCCTACTGTACTGGGTGCTTCACAGGGAAATACCCTATACCCGTCCAACTTGAGATGAACAAAATGAGATTTGAAGTGGGTAGTAACACTTAAATCTTTATAGTTGTCTGTGACTTATCAGGTATTAAAGTACCTCATTGAACCGTATACTTATCGCTTGATTATTTTGCCTGTTATCTTGAGTTAGGCGACATCTTTCACGGGGACTTTTCAATATGACTGAACCGCTAACTGGAAAGACCTATGCTGCTGCAGGTGTTGATTTAGAGGCAGCGGCCTCAGTGAAAAACACGATAAAAGGCATTGCTTCTGCAACTCTCAATAGTGCCGTGATCGCGGGTCCTGGTGGGTTTGGAGGAATTATAGATCCCGATCCTGCCGGTGATACTCTTTTGGTAGCTAGTACGGATGGTGTGGGGACAAAGTTACGTATTGCGGATGCACTTGGTCGACACGACACAGTTGGCGCAAGTATTGTCAATCATTGTATTAACGATATTTTGCCAGCAGGGGCTCGTCCGCTTTTTTTTCTAGATTACATTGGCTTGAGTCGATTTGACGCTGACAAGATTGCAGAGATTGTTTCTGGTTTGGCGAAAGCATGTGCTGAATCTAACTGTGCCTTGCTTGGTGGCGAAACTGCAACGATGCCAGATATCTATCGTGGTAATGATTATGATCTAGCAGGATTTATAGTTGGGACCGTTCGTAAAGATGCTTTGCTCAAACCTGAAAACACTCGGGCTGGGGATGTGATACTTGGTTTAACTTCAGATGGTTTGCATACCAATGGATATTCATTGGTCAGGTCTATTTTTGAGACCGATTTAGACCCTTCTGTTCTCGCTGTAAATGTCCCAAGCACACCCAATACACTTGGGGAGCTGCTTCTGCGCCCTCACCTTAGTTACCTTGATGCTGTCGGACCAGTGCTTGACAAAATACGTGGACTGGGACATATCACTGGTGGTAGTTTTTACAAAAATATCCCACGTGCGTTGGCTGCTGGTCTCGGTGCGGACATCGATATTTCATCATGGTCAATCCCTCCTCTATTCAAATTTATTCAAGAGACCGGGCGGGTTGAAGATCGAGAGATGTTTAGGGTCTTCAACATGGGTGTTGGGATGGCCATTATCGTAGAGCCCGGATTAGAAAAAGATGTGTTGAAAAGCGTTTCTGGCTCCTTTCGTATTGGCGAAGTGGTTGTTCGTGAAGTCGGTGAGGAATCCACCAGGCTGATTGGACTGTAAAGGGTCAAAAATGTAGGGACCAATGTTGAGTTCTGTTGGGATTCGGAAAGGCCACCCAGAAGTAAAAAGGATATTGTGTAATTGAGAGCACTTCTTTCACCTTATGATAAAACAGGGCTTGTTGAATTCGCACGTGTGTTGGCAAATATAGGTTTTGAATTACTCAGTACAGGTGGCACTGCTGCCATGTTGAAAAATGCTGGGCTAGAGATATTAGAGGTAGCGTCCATAACTGGTGAACCTGAGATTCTTGATGGCCGGGTTAAGACGTTACATCCTAGAATTCATGGAGGTCTTCTTGGTAAACGTGACAATCCTGAACATGTCTCAGAAATGAAAGAACATGGTATCGAAGGGATTGATGTTGTTGTGAATAACCTTTACCCGTTTCAACAGGTTATTGCCAATCCAGATTCGACTCTTGATGATGCTTTGGAAAACATCGATATCGGCGGTCCAGCGATGACTCGGGCAGCTGCAAAGAATTTTCAAGACGTTGTGATAATTGTTGATCCTTCCGATTATAGTGAGATTGGTAATATGCTGGCTGCGGAAGGGGTTCCCCTCGAGTCCCGACGCCGATTAGCGGCCAAGGCATTTCAACACATTGCTGTTTACGACACCGTCATATCTGCCTATCTTCGGGGTGATGACATTTCCTTGGAGGATAAATCTTCTTTTTTCCCTGAAGAACTGACGTTTGGCTGGAATCGTGTTGCAATTCCTAGGTATGGCGAGAATCCGCACCAAGCTGGAGGTATTTACGCTACGCCCGGTGAAATGGGTGGGATAGTCAACGCAAAACAGTTACATGGTATTGACATGTCTTACTTGAACTATTTCGATGCAGACGCTGCGTGGGTATCAGCAAACTCATTTTCACTTATTGCTTCAGCGCAAGAGCATTGTGTTTCGATTGTGAAACACGCTAATCCTTGTGGGTTAGCAATTGATGGAGACCAATCGGAAGCTTATCTCAAAGCACTTGCTGGAGACCCAGTATCAGCATTTGGCGGTATTGTAGGCTTTAATAGCAAGGTCACAGTTAAAACTGCCGAAGCTATGGTGGGGACTTTATTTGATGTTATTGTTGCCCCTGGGTTTGAACAGGAAGCTCTAGAAGTATTCCGTCAGCGAAAACGCACTCGAGTGATTGAGGTAACCCCTTCTTCTGTTCCTTTAATGACCGTTCGCAACGTCACAGGCGGAGTCTTGGTTCAACAACCCGATGACATCCCTGAAGATGAGACTTCATGGACTGTTGTTAGCAAAAAATCTCCTACCGATGATCAATTGAGAGACATGGCATTTGCCTGGAAAACATGTCAGTTAGTTCACTCTAATGCGATCGTGTTTGCCAAAGATTTTGCCCTTCAAGGTATGGGCGCAGGGCAGCCAAATAGGGCTATCAGTGTTTATTTAGCAGGCCGGTCAGCGGGAGAAAATGCCAAAGGATGTGTGATGGCTAGTGATGCTTTTTTCCCATTTCCTGATGGAATTGAAAATGCAGCCAAAGCTGGTGCTGAGGCGATTGTCCAGCCTGGAGGATCTGTGAAAGATAGCGAAGTAATCGAAGCGGCAGATCGTTTGGGATTGGTGATGCTGTTTACAGGAACCCGTCATTTTTATCACTGAGTGATTTGTCAAAAAATAGTTTAACTTCAATGTTTTTATGTCAGCAACAATAGATATCGTAATTCCTGTCCTTAATGAAGAGTCGGCTTTGCCCCATTGTGTAGCAAAGTTGTTTGCATTCATTGAACAGCATCATGAGTGGAAATGGGGTGTCGTGATTGCTGATAATGGATCGGTGGACAGGACGCCTGAAATCGCCGCAGAGTTGTCGGAGAAGTACAATGGGCTTTCGATTTCGTGTCTTGAGGAAAGAGGTCGCGGTAGGGCGTTAAAAAAAGCTTGGAGTGAAAGTGATGCCGATGTCAGGTTATACATGGATGTTGATCTGTCGACTGATCTCGAAGCATTGCCGCGTTTAGTGACTTCTATTGCCTGTGAAGGATATGAAGTTGCTATAGGATCACGGCTGTCCAAAGGTTCGCAAGTGGTCAATCGATCTCTTAAGCGAGAAATTACCTCTCGGGGATACAACGCCTTGATTCACTTGTTGTTTCCATTGACGAAATTCAAAGATGCTCAGTGTGGGTTCAAGGCTGTTTCAAGAAAGGCCGCGGAAAACCTTGTTCCTTTGGTCGAAGATAATGCATGGTTTTTTGACACTGAGCTGCTTCTACTTGCCGGGAAGGCTGACTATGCGATAAAAGAGATCCCGGTTCATTGGGAGGACGATCCTGATACTCGAGTCAGGATAATATCAACGGCATGGGAAGATATAAAAGGATTACTTCGTTTGAGACTGAGAGGACGGCCAACACCGCCATTGGTCTCTTGACCATTATTTCGTTCTCTAGTTAAAGTTGGTTCTACAGTTAAGTTTTATTATTTGTGTTTGGGTACCTATAGCATCAAACTATGACTACTCCTGGCGATTTTGAAATAGGAAGGTCGGTACTGACCGGCTATACAGCTGACAACGAACTGCATCGGGCTCTGACGATCTTGCGTAATGAAGGAGTCAACCCAGAAGTTGTAGTTGAGTTCACCGCGGAACGCGATGGAGTATTTTGCGGCATTTCTGAAGTGAAAACCCTTTTGAATCGTGTGTTGCCTGAAACTGGCAGAGAAGTTTGGGCTTTAGAGGAGGGTGTATCGGTAGGAGCCGGTGAGGTAGCGTTACGTATTAAAGCTCCATATGCATCATTTGGGTTATTTGAGACTGCGATTTTGGGCATTCTTGCTTCCTGCACAGGGTGGGCTACTGCAGCCTCTGAGTGTGTGGAGGCTGGATCTGGGATTCCTGTGATTGCATACGGAGCACGTCATGTTCATCCGGAAGTTGTGGGGGTGATGGATTATTCTGCTGTAGTTGGTAAATGCGCATCAAGCTCTTCAGTGGCCGGCCATCAATTACATGGACTAACCCCCTCAGGAACTATGCCTCATTCTTTTGTGCTTCTTATGGGTGATACTGTCCGTTCCATCCTAGCATTTGATAAGCACATGCCCCCCGAAGTGCCGAGAGTGGCGTTGGTTGACACGTTTAAGGATGAAGTTGAAGAAGCCGTTGATGTTGCGAAAGCCCTCCGTGAGCGCTTACGCGGCATCCGACTGGATACACCTAAAGAACGGGGTGGCGTGACTCCTGATTTGGTCCACGAGATAAGGGCACGATTGGATCAGGGGGGGTACAGTCATGTCGATATTTTTGTAAGTGGTGGAATTACTCCCGACCGTATACGTGAATTCGTCGAAGCCCAAGCTCCCGTTAGCGTTTTTGCTGTTGGCTATTACATTGCTGCAGCATCACCGATTTCATTTACTGCCGATATCAAAGCTATTGAAGATCGTGCAATTGCGAAACGCGGGCGAATTCCGGGCTTGGCAGCGAACCCACGGCTTTCTCAGGTTTTGTAACCATTTGTCGAAAGTTGTGGTCGGATTAGTTCAAGTCGAGTGACCTCGGTATGTTCCGGCATCACTTTTCCCCATTCAGCCAAGCGGGATCCCGCCACCCATAAAATACCGTTATTAGATTCGATAAGAGGGACTCTATCTCGCC
>CAJWJL010000014.1:0-22638 GCA_913042135.1 uncultured Chloroflexota bacterium
ATCAGACATTTACATCGACGATCATGATTCAATATGAGTCATCCTTAGATAGAACCGTTGCAGCCGTGTTGTCACTTGTGTTGGTGGGTTTTGCCGTGCTGTTGTTATTAGGAGAGGGTTTTATTCGAGGAAGTGGTGCCTATCACCGCAGTACGGTTGGCGCCGTACGAAGCTCACGCAGAATCGATCTTGGCAGGTGGCGTTGGGTAGGATTTTTGGTAGTTGTATTGCCTGTTCTAGTTGGTTTGATAATCCCTGTCGGGGTTCTGTTTTATTGGCTTGTGAGGGGGCTTTTCAATGATCAAGAACTACTTCCATTATTGATTCCAGCCCGTAACTCACTTTATGTCTCACTTGTGGCTGCACTGGTAACAGTTGTCGCAGCATTGCCAGTAACGATATTGGTAGTAAGGTTCAAAAGTAGGTTGAGTCGATTGATCGATCGATCTACGTATATTGGTTTTGGATTACCTGGCGTTGTCGTCGCACTTTCATTGGTTTTTTTCGCGATAAATGTTGCTCTCCCGCTCTATCAATCGATTTGGTTGTTGGTGTTTGCTTATGGTGTCTTATTCCTGCCTACTAGTGTCGGTGCACTTAGAAGTTCTCTTTTGCAAGTAAATCCAAGGATAGAAGAAGCTGCTCAAGGTCTTGGCAAATCACAATTAGGAGTATTTTTTTCGGTTACAGTGCCTCTTGTAATGCCTGGAGCATTGGCAGGAGGTGCGATGGTTTTTTTGCTTACGATGAAAGAGCTTCCAGCAACTTTAATTCTTTCGCCTATTGGCTACAGGACTCTTTCGACGTCTATTTGGTCGGCGTCATCGGAAGCCTTCTTCGCTAAGACGGCAGCGGCAGCACTGTTGTTGATTTTGGTTGCAGGAGTCCCAACTGCGTATTTGACTTTGAGAGGTTATGGAAATAGCTCTGAAAAGCTTAACCAAACTTTGACTGTAAACGAGGAACCGTAATGAAAGTTCCGTGGAGGGGAGGCACCTCTGAGACTAAGATCCTAACCGCTAATAGCTCAAATTCTGTAGTAAGTGGAGTAATTCATTTAGAAGGTGTTGAATGTCGTTATCCAGGTTCAGATATTCCAGCTATCAGTGATTTTAGTTTGCTCGTTCAACCCGGTGAATTTATAAGTATCTTGGGTCGAAGTGGAGCTGGTAAGACGACTGCGCTACGAGTTATAGCTGGTTTTGAACAGGTAGCATCGGGTTATGTTCGTATTGGCGGACAGTTGGTTGGGTCATCCTTTGTTCACATACCACCAGACCAGCGCAGAGTTGGCTTGGTATTCCAAGACTATGCGCTATTCCCTCATCTTTCAGTTGCTGGCAACGTAGAATTTGGGCTAAGAGGACGTTCAGCTTTTGAAAAACATTCCAGGGTGGCCGCAGTAATTGAGATGGTTGGGATGGGTGGTTACGAATCTCGTTATATCCACGAATTATCGGGTGGGCAGCAACAAAGGGTTGCAATAGCGCGTGCTCTCGCACCCGATCCAGTAGCTTTATTGATGGATGAGCCCTTTAGCAATATTGACAAGCAACTTAGGACCGTACTTCGTCGAGATGTAAAAAATATTGTTACTGAAGCCGGTGCTACTACGATTTTGGTTACACATGACCGAGAAGAAGCTTTGGCTACATCAGATCGGGTAGCAGTCATGGGCGATCGAAGTATTGAACAGATTGGCAAGCCTGAAGAGGTTTATTTGAATCCAGTCTCAGCAGCGGTTGCCAAACTTATCGGTCCGTGCGAGTTAATATCAGGATCGTACCGTGGTGGTTTAGTTGAAACGGAAGCGGGAATATTTCCGACGCGCGAACTAAAAAGCGATGCTGTGTCTGAGCCAAAACAGGTTCTTGTATTGATGCGTGCTTCTGAATTAGAAATCAATGCTGCCAAAGGCACTGAAGATCGTGGAGGCATTATCGTGCTTCGTGAGTTTGAAGGTGAATTTAGTGAATACACGATACGTCTTGATTCTGGCGCTCTTATCAGAGTGCGTCGACGTGCCGCAGAAGGGTTATCAAAGGGTCAACGGGTGGTTATTCAAACGCGAAACAACTTACCGTTGATAGTGTTTCCAAATGTGCCTGATAACTGTGAAATTTAGAGCTATCGAGAAAATTTTTTAATTACTAGGCAGGCGTTCTGTCCACCAAAACCAAAGCTATTAGATATGGCTATGTCAATTTTGGATTCTCTAGCTGTGTTTGGGATGTAATCAAGGTCGCATTCAGGATCAGAATTTTCCTGGTTGATTGTTGGGTGCAATATGCCGTCTTCGATGCTCTTCACGCAGGCGATAGCTTCTAATGACCCTGAGGCACCGAGTGAATGCCCAATCATTGACTTCGTCGAACTGATTGGAATGTCATAGGAGAGTTTTCCAAACACCATCTTAATAGCGGCTGTTTCCGACCTGTCGTTTATAGGTGTGGATGTCCCATGTGCGTTGATGTAATCGACTTCATATGGTTCAATTTCAGCGTTATCCAGGGCACGTGACATGGCCTTACCTGCACCGATGCCATCTGGATGTGGCTGTACGAGGTGATAAGCGTCGGAAGACACTCCCCATCCTGCGACTTCTGCGTAAATTGTTGCCCCACGTTCTTGAGCGTGTTTCAAACTTTCTACGACGAGAATTCCCCCTCCTTCAGCTGGAGCGAAACCATCTCTTTTTAGATCAAACGGGCGGCTCGCTTTACTAGGATCTCCGTCCCATGTTGTAAGCGCATGCATGGTGCTGAATCCACCCATTCCTATCTCGCAGATTCCGGCTTCGGTTCCACCAGTTACAACTACGTCAGCTGTACCCCTGCGAATAATTTCAGAGGCTTCGCCAATTGCCTGAGTCCCCGCAGCGCAGGCCGTTATACAAGTATTGGTATAGCCGGTTAGTCCAAATGTTCTTGAAATGTTTGCGGCAGCCATGTTCACCAACATCATTGGAATGTAATACGGGCTCATGCGTCCGGTACCGCGCTTGACTCTAATCTCCGCTTGTTGATCAGTTTCTGGCAGTCCTCCCGAACCACTTCCAATCAAGACACCGATACGATCAAGGTCTTCTTGCTCGAAATCTAATTCGGAGTCATTTATTGCTTGATGTGCAGCAGCGACAGCAAATTGCGAGAAACGAGCCATTCGTCGAGCATCTTTACGATCCATGAAATCGTTTGTATCAAAATCCCGTATTTCTCCAGAGACTTTGCATGGAAAACCGGTAGGACTGACAAGGCTTATTTCACGGATACCCGACTGTCCGTTTTTTAATCCTGTCCAAAAATCATCCACTGAGTTTCCTAGGCAAGTAATTGCGCCCATTCCAGTGATTACAACTCTATTTTCGTGTGTGCTATTCATGTAATCGGTTTGGTATAACTTTTATGGTTACGAAGCCTCTGTTGTTTTCGTTCTCATCTAGACGGGTTTATGTCTGGATATATTTCAGGATTTAGATTGTGTTCGATCTCAATTATCTCAGCAGCTATAAACAGTGACCCCGTAGCAATAATTAGATCACCTGAATGAGCCATGTATTTTGCTCTGTTTAAAGCATCGATTGTGTTCCTGCTGGTTGCGGTTACGGTAATTTTACTCTCATCTAAAGTCCTTGCCAGTTGTAAATGGGTGAGAGACTTGGGATGTCTTGACTCTGTAACAATAATTTTAGGATTTAGTGGCATTAATTCCTCTACCAGACCTGCGGGGTCGTGCCCTGCAATTACCCCAATTATAAAAATGGTCTGATTTCGTTCAGGGAATAAATTTTGGATTGATTTGCATAGTGCTCGTGCCGAAGCATCATTGTGTGCACCATCGACGAAAATCGCATTCTTGTTGGCTGAAGCATGAGTCACCAGTTGATTTCGGGCGGGCCATTTAATATTTTTTATGTGCGCTGCGCTTGCGAAGAAATTTATCGGTAAAGCCTGAATGTTTACTTGTTCTAGCACAGCCATAGCGGTGCAAAAGTTATCGATCTGGTGTGCCCCAAGAAGAGGCAAATGTGATCGTATAGTTTCTTTGCCAATGTTGAATTCTAACTTCACTCCGTCTAATCCCAGATCTTCGGTATTTATAATTTCCACATTAGATTGCGAATCGATCACATCACTTTTTTGTTCGTGGGCAGTTGAACAGATTGCTTCATATGCCTCTAGATTTTGAGGGGCCAAGACTACTGGTATTCCGGGTTTGATGATTCCTGCTTTTTCCTTAGCAATTAGTTCAATCGTTCCGCCTAGTACGTTTACGTGGTCCAGGCTGATTGGTGTGATCACAGAAACAAGCGGAGTGATGATATTTGTAGAATCGAGTCGACCACCTAAGCCAACTTCGATTACGCTGATATCTGCTCCAGCATTAGCAAAATGGCAGAATGCCATTGCTGTCTCTAACTCGAATACAGAGACGATTCCGATGTCACCATCGCTTGTTACTTGCTCGACTGCTGGCCAAAGCTCGGTAATTAGACCTGAGAATTCAGTTTCGGAAATAGAGACTCCGTTTATTCGAAACCGTTCAGTAATTTTATGAATTGAAGGGGATGTGAATAGACCAGTTTTATATCCAGTGCCTGCAAGTGACCAGGCGATTAAAGCAGAGGTGCTTCCCTTTCCTTTACTACCTGCAACATGGATGTATTTTTGTCCTTGGTGTGGGTTACCTAAGTAATTAAGAAGTCGCTCTACGCGCTTGAGGTGGAAATCGGGTGGGTCATTAGCGCGTGATTTTCTTTCAAAATCAGCGAGAGAAAGTAATTGTGATATCGCTTTGTTGTATTCCAAGGACATGGTTCGGTTGTGATCTTAATTGTGCGTCAATGGCATTAACATCAATCATACGTGCTACGACTTTAAAGTTTGTATTGTTAAAAATTGGTATCTTTTATTTGAAGTATTAGAAAAACATGGTTGGTTTTCTTTATTCAATCGAATGTTAAATAAGAAACTTAGGAGATTCGTGAAATATCGGGACATTATTGAAAACGCCCTTCAAAATCATGGTGCTGATTATTGCGAGATCCGTATCGAAGAAACGGATAATACGCGGCTAACCTATCGGGGGGATTCACTCGACAGTATTGGGCAAACCAGTGGGCTTGGTGGAAATGTCAGGGCAGCCACAAGGGGCGGATGGGGATTCGCTAGTTTCAATAGCCTCGATGAATTGCGTTCGAAAGTAACCGATGCGACCACACAGTCTAGGGCTGTTGGTGATTCAAAAACCGAACTTGCTGAAGTTGATCATTGTGTAGATATAGTTCCACCACATATCGTTTGTGATCCATCTCGAATTCCTCTCGGGGAAAAGAAGCGAATTATGGATCACTATAAAGATTTGCTTTTGTCAGTTAACGGTATTAGTAGCGCCGATATTATTTATGGAGATACGAGTCGGAAAACCTTTTTCGCAAATTCTGATGGTGCTTACATAGAACAAGAGCAGGTTCATGTGATTTCGCGTATTTCCGCTCAGGCGCGGGACGGCGGAGATGTTCAGCAAGCTGGATTTAGCCTTGGGTCACAGGGGGATTTTAACCTTGTTCTGGGTCTAGATGACCAAGTTATTGCTGCAGCGAAGCGCGCAGTCTCCTTGTTAGATGCTAAATCACTCGAGGGCGGGGAACGAACCGTCATCCTTGATCCCGTGCTCGCTGGGGTTTTTGTTCACGAGGCATTTGGGCATCTTTCAGAAGGCGATAATGTTTACGAAAATGAAAAATTGAAAGATATTATGTACATGGGCAGAAAATTCGGTGGTAAGCATTTGAACTTCACCGATGGTGCAGCCATACCCGGTTTGCGAGGCAGCTTCAAATATGATGATGAAGGCACTCTGGCGACCCGAACACCGTTAGTTCGCGATGGCGAATTGGTAGGGAGATTGCACTCACGTGAAACGGCAGCCAAGCTTGGCGAGCGACCAACCGGAAATGCACGGGCTATCGGTTATAACTTTCCGCCTATTGTTCGAATGACAAACACGATTATTGAGCAAGGGGAAGCTACTTTCGATGATCTTATCCAAGGTGTTGAGGAAGGAGTGTATGTTCGAAATTGGTACGGAGGTATGACTCAGCACGAGATGTTCACGTTTTCGTCGGGCGAGGCATACATGATACGTAACGGGGAGATCCAGGAAGCAGTTCGACCCGTTATGCTGACAGGCAACCTATTTCAGACTCTTAATAATCTTGATGGTGTCGGAAACGATCTGGATATGAACCAAGGTGGCGGTTGCGGTAAAGGCGGTCAGTCTCCCTTGCCGGTTTCCAACGGTAGCCCCCATATTCGCATACAGAAGTGCCTTATTTCTGGGGCATAAATCATTCGTAAATAAAAATATGAAAAAACGAACTTGAGAGTAGAACTTTGAGCGAGTCACTTTTAACTGCCGCCACTTCAAAATTTGGGCAGGCTGAGGTTTACCGAGTCGAGTCGGAAAGTCATCCGGTTTTATTCGAGTCGAATAAATTAAAAGAAATCATGCGACGCGACACCTCGGGCGTAGCTCTGCGGGTGATCGATGATAAGCGAATAGGTTTTACTTCGACTACAAATTCCGAACGTGAAAAGGAAATGTTGGATCGCGCTGGCTCACTGGCTCCATTTGGATCGGAGGCTTTTTTCAACTTCCCAGAGCCCACTGAGTATCCGACTGTCGATATTTTTGATCCGGCTGTGCTAAAAATTTCACAGTCTTCGATGGTCGAAACTGGGCAAAGCTTGATCGAGCGTTTACTCGACGAATGGCCAGATCTTCTGTGCGACGCGCGTATTGGTTGGGGGACCGGTCGTGGACGGATAATGAATTCGTCTGGGATCGACCAGGCATACGAACAGACCAGTTATTATTGTTCTTTAGGTGCCCAATTAATACGCGGTACTGACATGTTGAATATTTGGACTGGCTCTAGTTCCAGCCATGTATTAGACGAAAATGAGCTTGATCGTTTGCTTCAGACTGTCAGGAGGTCGTTGCGATGGTCGGAAAATATCGCAAAGGCGACTCCGAGTACTGGTGATATTCCAGTAATTTTCACTCCACGTGGTTTCGCTGCAACTCTTCTTCATCCCTTACTTTCAGGATTTAATGGCAAAAATGTTGTCAATGAATCCTCACCGCTTTGCGAACGATGGGGTGAAAAGATTGTTGACGAACATATATCGGTTTATGACAACCCGTTGATAGGTGGTGCAAGCGGTAGCAGGCCTTTTGATGATGAAGGTGTTGCCAGTAGTAAGACCGCATTGATTGAGAATGGGATTGCGGGTCAGCCGCTTTTAGATTTGCAAACCGCTGGGCAGCTCGGCAAATTATCAACAGGTGCTGCTGGTCGTGGGCTGGCCACTACTCCTTCACCGACCTCATCGGTCATAGATGTTGCAGCAGGCGACACTCATTTTGAAGACATGATTGCAGGCATCAAAGACGGACTTATTGTTGAAGAACTACTCGGTGCTGGCCAAGGCAATGAACTGGGTGGTGATTTCAGGGCAAATGTATCGCTCGGTTATAGGATTACAAATGGTGAGATCGTGGGACGTGTTAAGGACACAATGGTTTCTGGAAATGTTTACAGTGTTCTCTCACAGGTTGAGTATATTGGCGATTCACCAGAGTGGATATTTGGATCATTGCGATCTCCTGCCATTCAATGTCGAGGCGTCGAAGTTGCTACGAAATCTGAATAGGAGATTTCGTAGTAACTGCGAGTTAGAATTTATTTATGGGTCTGGACGAATTCATTAACCAACTTCCCGAAGACGATCAATCGGCAATTAACTACGCGTCGCTGCCCGAACTTTCTCGATTAACGGGGCCTGAGGCAAGTGAATTCGGTCAACTTTGGCTGGAGTGGAGTTCTGAACGGGTTCTTAACATTGTTGAACGGATGGTCTCCCTTTGCGAGACTCAGCCTGATGTTGAGTTCGAGGTTATTTATAAGCAAGGCTTGAACCATCCTGATCCGGCGGTCCGTGTTGCTTCACTCAAAGGGCTTGAAGAGAGTGAAGATCGAGCGCTTGTAATACCGCTTAGTAAGGTACTGAAGTCTGATCCTGCACCAGAAGTACGGACAGCTGCCACCATCCCGCTTGCTCATCTTTCGATGATGGCCGAGATCGGTAAGCTTAGCTCGAGATACAGAGAAACTCTTGAAGATACGCTCTACGGTGTGTTGGAAGACGAACAGGAAATTCAAGATGTGAAGCTTAAAGTCATGGAGGCTGTTTCGGTTTTTGCTGCTGAGCGTTTGACGACGCATATCGAGTTGGCGTGGGCTTCAGGGGATTTAAAGGCTCGGCAAAGTAGCCTTTTCGCTATGGGACAAACATCCGATCCTAAGTGGATTGGATATGTAATTCCTGACCTGGAGCACGATGCGGCTTCCGTGAGGTATGAAGCAGCGATGGCAATGGGCGAACTCGGGGACGAACATCATTTACGTGTGATGGACGCACCTCTTGATGACGAAGATTTAACAGTTCAACTCGCTGCAATTTCTGCTGTGGAACGAATTGGTGGTGATGTAGCTAAGGCAAAACTTGAGTTGAAACTATCCAGCCCAGAACCTCAGGTGGTGGAGCTTGTCCAGCAGGCCTTGCAGACGATGAAGGACGAGGAAGATTTGGACGAGGTAGTGACACAGGAGATGGCACGCTCGATGTTTGGTTCCACCGACACCTTGCCTGGGATTGATACTGAAGGCTATGAGCCTGCCGAAATGGAAGGCTGGGAGAATCTACCCGATCCTAGTGAGGTAGATGACTTTGGAACTGGAGTTACTGATGAGGCTGAGGAACTGGGCCTCGATCGTGGCGATCCGTTCGATATTGATCTCCCGCCTGAAGATCCCTGGGACCATGAAGAGAATTTTTAACGTACTTTCTTCAGGCGATGGGTTTTTATTTTATGGTCTTAAAGTCTGCGGGCCTGCCTGAATGCGAGCTGCGCGGCTCCGAGTAAGCTGACATCATCTCCAAGGCGGGTCGCCGTTAAAGGAACACTTTCGCCGTATCCTGGCAGTGACCGTTGGATGACTGTTTTCCTTAGCTTGTCCCAATGTCGTTGTAACCCTTGGACTACTCCACCACCGATTACTAGTGCTTCGGGGTTGAAAACATTTATTAGCCCACCTAACCCGATACTGACATTTTCGATTGTTAATTCCACCACTTCCTGGGCTATTTCGTCTCCATCATCGGCAGCATCGAACACCATCCTTGAGGTTATATTACTAGGGTTGCCGTTGGCCATTTTGGCAAGGGGGCCTTCGCCGCTCCAGCGATCTTGGGCGATACGCGCTATTGCTGGTCCGGACGCGTTACCTTCGAAGCAACCGTCGCAGCCAACGTTACATTTATAAGCTCCTGTTCTTACAGAGATGTGCCCTACTTCACCCGCACTACCAGAAACCCCTGTGACCATTTCTGAATTCGCGATGATTCCTCCTCCAACACCTGTGCTGATCGTTACGTAGATGAGGTTCTCCGCTCCGAGATGGTCACCGAATCGAGTTTCTGCAAGGGCGGCAAGGGTAGCGTCGTGTCCAACCCAGACTGGGAAACCCATTGAAGCGCTCAGTTGAGGTTTCATGGTTTTGTCGTGCCATCCTGGAAGGTTGGGAGGATGATTATAGGTTCCGGTGTCTGGTCGAATTGGACCTGCTGTAGAAACTCCGATCCCAACGATTGTAGAATCGACTGGTGCCGTAGCTTTTGCGGAATTGAGTAGTCGACTCAATCGGTTGCTGGCATCCTCAATGCCCCGGTCGGGTTCGGTGTTTATCGAACCGCGCCCGGTCATATGACCTTCGGTGTCCACCAGTGCTGCTCTGATGTTTGTTCCTCCGATATCGGCGGCGAGAGCGAATTGAGTGTTTGTTATGTCCATATTCGAGATATTAGCAGTTCGTTTTACCTACGCGGTCGCTGGACGCTCCCTATTAAGGCGTTCATCATTTAAGGATGCCTGAAATTACTCATGACATAGATCTTTCATCGGTTCCGCATCGGCCTGGCCAATCTCAGGATTTGGAAGTTAAGCGCCAGCGAGCTTGGAGGCGATTGTCCGAGGAAGAAAAGTTGTGGGTAGCTGATGCTTGGGACTTGACAGGGATGATTCCGTCTGCACCGGCCTTTCGAGAGATGCAGAATGCTTCTGATCGTGTTTTGTATGTGTTGGTCGGCACTGAGGAAAGTCTGACTCCCGATGAGTTGTGTTACCTGATGATCGCAAGGTGGTTTCGAAATATCGATCCAGCAACTGCTCGAGCTAAGATGGCTCAACTTGTGAGTCAGGGTTACGCCCGATATACCGGTATTGGCCGTACCACTGCGACAGAAGTAGGTTTGGTGAAGCTCGAAGAGATGGCAAAGCGACACTACGGTTATGCGGGCGGTGACGATGAGAGGCGTTTGGATCACCGTCGTGCGACGTCTAAAAATAGAGTTGTGGATCGAGGAGAATCTGATAGATCGAGTTTCGGTGATCGTAGCGCACCTACTGGTCGTTTCCGGAAGGAAATTTCAAATAATAGTGGGCCCGAGGTTCGCCGAGATGGTTGGAGTCGTTAATTATCGGTAATCTTCCGCGTTGTCGACAGGTGCATACCCAATGGTCTTATTAGCGTGGTCGGTATCCCAAAATCGCCAGGTGTTATCCGACACTCCGTAAAAGATTTCATAATCGAGAGGCTGAGTAAGGCATAGTCTGACCAGTTGCGTTAGATCTCGGTGGCTGAGCCATGTTGCCATTGACCGGATCGATCCCTCGGGACTGTTCTGTGGGTTTACAGTACCGATCCTCAGGCATGCTACCTCTAGACCAAAATGCTCATTGTAATATCGTCCGGTTGCTTCACCGAAAACTTTACTCACGCCATAATCAGAATCAGGCCTAACTGGAACACGATGATCTATTTGCTTGAATTTGCCTGGGATAAGTCCTTGATAGTCGCCAACGCGAATTCGGCTATATGGTTCATCAAGTTCAAAATTTCCAACAGCATGGTTTGAACTCGCAAAAATCACACGCTTAACACTGTTCGCTCGACACGCCTCGTAAACATTGTGGGTAGTTGATATGTTGTTTTTCAAAACATCAACCCAAGGGGTTTCAACAGGAGCATTTGCTGCAAGGTGTATTACCGCATCGATTCCAACAAATGCTTTTGACATTGATTCGTAATCTGAACCATCACAGATAATAGTAGGAACATCTGGAGCGCGGTCTGATTTCTGAGAATCGAGTCCTGAGAAGTCGAATTGATCGGTCAGTGCGCTAATTAATGTGAATCCGATGAGTCCGGATGATCCTGTTACGAGAACTTTCATTATGATCTCCCGGGTTAGCTTTTGTATTGCGTTGATCAGGATGAATGATCTGGTTAGCAATTCTCAGAGCGTTAAAATTGGCGCATTTTCAACTCGCTATTATCCTTTTAATTTGTATTCACCACTATGGGGTGCTTCACTTTTTAAGTGATTTCCTTGTGCGTTTTGCGTTATTACTTTCTGCTTGTTGAACATCAACTCCCTCGAACTCTGCCCAGAGAACTAGCGAAATCTGAAATTGAGCTTTTTACTATGAGAATGTGCACTCAGCAGATTTTGTAAGAGATTTTGCGTTGATCATGGTCGCAGCAGCTGTGGCCTTGATCCTTTTCCGCTTGATTCGGCAACCTCCGATTCTTGGTTATCTGCTCGCGGGCCTGCTAGTAGGTCCTTTCGCGTTACAGGGCAGATTCGTTAAAGATACCGAAACTGTGTCATTGGTTGCTGAAGTGGGATTAGTTGTGCTGCTGTTTTCCATTGGTGTTGAGTTCGGATGGGAACGAATTCGAAAAGTTGGACTACGTGTCGTATTGATAGGCGCAGTTGAAATCACGGGGATGATTTTGCTGGGTTACTTTTTGGGCCTTTCGCTTGGATGGTCTCCTACAACATCGATATACCTCGGAGCCGCTCTAGCTTTCTCTAGTTCAGCAGTCCTTGTACAGATTCTGAGAGAAAATGGGCAATTGATGTCTCTTAGAGGCCAGCTAGTTGTGGGTATATTAGTCGTCGAAGATTTTGTGGCAGTTGTTATCCTGGCAGTATTTTCTGGATACGCGACTCAGGGTGATGAAAGTGCTCTGCAAGTATGGCCAATTGCAATCAAAATGGGTGTGTTTGCTATTGGAGCTCTGGTATTCGGCACTCTGTTTGCTCCCCGCTTGATGGATTTGTTGGATTATCTGAAATCTCGTGAGACCCTTTTGATCGGAAGTCTGGGCATATGTTTTGGTGTGGGACTTTTAGCTAGAGAGATGGGGTTGTCTGCTGGAGCTGGCGCTTTCTTGATTGGAACGGTGCTTGGTGATACTCGACATCGGGATCAAGTTGCTCGACTTATTACTCCTGTTCGTGATGTATTCGCAGCGCTATTTTTTGTTTCTATTGGGATGTTGGTCAATATGGCCGATATACCGCAGTTCTTTGGGACTGCTTTGATTGTTACTGGAGTGCTTCTCGTTGGAAAAATCTTTGCAGCCACTATCGGTACGCTTTTGACAGGGCACGATGGCGAAACCGCACTTCAGGTAGGCACATCTATGCCGCAACCCGGGGAGTTTTCATTGGCGATTGCGCGGTCTGGTAGTGAGTCAGCTGCTGTTGGGTCCCAACTATATCCCGTAGTAACTATAAGCACATTATTGTCATCATTTATTTATCCGATTGTATTTAGGTCACATAAACCAATCGGTTTGTTTTTTAGGTGGTTGTTGCCGAGGAAAATCAAGGAAGATTTAGCGGCTTTCACATCAACCATTGGAACGGCCAGAGGTGCAATCACTCCGACAAAATCTGTACCACATGATTTTGTCGGTGATTTGCGTTCGCTTACGGTTAACTTTGGGATTATTGGACTTATCGTGGTTGCTGGGATACTGATTTCAAAGGCTGGAATGGCGTTAGCCGTTGAGCTGGGGATTATGCCAGACCTTGTCGGTGTAGTAATTCTCTCGATAGTTGTAACTCTTGCTGTTCCAGCTGCAGTTATCCTGTGGGGAGTTTTATCAAGAATCGGGACGACACTAGCTCGACGTGTATTTATTCGTTTGAAAGTCTCGGGCAATTTAAATGTGGCTGGTGACGTTATGATTTTCGGTGTTTCGAGTGCTTTCTTACTTGCTGTGGGAATCTGGGTGGTGACACAGTTGCTAGAAGTTATCCCTGTGTCAGATATTACGTCGCCTATCGTAGCGATTGTTATGATTTTCACTGCGGCTCTAACCGCTACCATAGCAATGAGAATCCACTATCAAATGGATAAGACATTTCGCAGAACAGTTTTAGGGGATTCTTCGGTGCATTCAGGTGATAAGGCTGAAGTTGGAGGGACGGAAAGAGATTAGCGATCGCAAAATGTCATGTTCATGTTTATGCGACAAAATCTTCATAGCTTTTGACCCATATACTTTTGCCACACTCAAGTCACTAAGCATCAGATGGATTGCCAAATATGACTCATGTATCGGATGAAATAATTGATCGGTTTAGGAATGTGACATCTGCTACAGCCTATAGCGCTGTATGGAGGCTCGCTCCGCCGGATGGTCAAGAATGGTTTGCTTCGGCCAACTACCAGTTGTGTCTTATGCGCAGTGTTAAAGCTTTCACGCCTGGTAAGAAATTAGTAGGTCGAGCACAAACCCTTCGTTACCTTCCTGCGAGGCCAGATTTATTGGAGGAAACAAGGCGAGGTGCGGATTCTCCTGAATATCGAGCGATGGCTAAGTGCGGTCCTAACGATGTGCTGGTGATAGAGGCCCATACCTTTGATCAGTACTCGTGCACTATGGGTAATATGAAAACACGACAGCTATGGCATAAAAAAGCCGGGGGCCTCGTTACTGACGGGGCCATCCGTGATCTTCAAATGATCACGGATGAGTATGATCTTGCTGTTTTTGCGAAAAATCGTTCACCCGCAGGTAATTTGCCGTTTCTAGAGTCTTTTGAAGAGGGGCGGCTGGTCAATGTTGGCGGAGTATTAGTTATGCCGGGGGATGTCATTGTTGCCGATGATGACGGTGTGGTTGTGGTTCCAGCGACTAGGGCATTAGAAGTGATCGATTGGATTGACGAACAAGAAGAAGCAGAACAATTTGTAATTGGCCTGATTGACGAGGAACAAGTTCCACCAGGTAAGTACTATCCCATTTCAACTGAAACCAAAGAGCGATTCAGAAAATCGAGAGAGTCAGGAAAGTAATAGATTCACGGACTTGTGGTTTTTATAATTTGCCTCCGGCGTTCTGGTTGATGTATGTTCGTTGCATTGGCGTTGATATGGTAAACAGAACATATAAGAAATGACTTTTAATATTGCTTTAGTTGGTTGTGGGGGGATGGGACGCCGGCATGCGCATGGATACATAGAATTGCGTAAGTATTTCGATACCGTATCTATGTCCGCCGTGTGTGATATGCACGAGGATGTAGCCTCTGCGGTGGCGGGTGAAATCGGTGCTGCCACCGGGATTTCCCCTGAAATTTATACGGATTTCGACGATATGTTGTCTAGTTGTGATCTGGATGGTGTAGCGATCGTTACTAGCACTCCTATGCATCATCGGTTTGCGGTGAAGGCCATGGAAGCTGGATTGCATGTAATCACCGAGAAGCCGATGGGCCTGACTCTTAAAGCATGTCGCCAGATGAGGGATGTGTCTATTGGGACAGGAAAGGTCCTAGCTGTCGCTGAAAACTATCGGCGCGATCCGATGAACCGTCTTACAAAGGAGTTGATTCGTAATGGAGCAATAGGCGTCCCTTACTTCGCCATGGATATTGGGGTCGGTAGCTCTAACGGTGCCGTTATGCATAGCACTGTCTGGAGAGCTAAAAAAGAACAGGCAGGTGGTATGCCACTTGATGCCGGAGTTCACAATGCTGATATGTTGCTTTATTTGATGGGTCCGGTTGACTCGGTATTTGCTGAGACTTCAATATTTGAGCCTCACCGTACGTTACTTTCAATGAACCAGGTGGCACCCGGCCTTGCGGCGATGTATGACCATCGCAGAGAAGAGGGATATTCGACCGGCGACGAGGTTGAGCAGACGGCAGTCGATACAGCTTTTGGAGTGATCAGGTTCAGATCAGGCGCAATCGGTCAGTTGGTAATGACTGATACATCTCATGGTCAGTCTCTTGGGGTCTCAACTATTTCAGGTAGTAAGGGAACGCTGTACAGACCGCAGAGTCGTTCTGGACAGTCTCCTCGCATCGTAACTGATGATGGCAATGAGGTTACCGGAGACGCTTTACTTGATTTGGTTCCAGAATTTGTTCTGGATAAAACTACTTCGGTCTTATGGGATGGGGTTCGAAGGATCAGCTCATATGATATGAATTTTCGGTTAATCGATTCGAAGATATTGGCTTATGAATACATGGATATGGTTCAAGCCGCTGAATCCGGAGGCCAACCTGAGGTTGGGCCTGAAGAAGGAATGGAAGCTCTAGCACTAGCTTACGCGTTGTTGGAATCGGGTGTTAAGGGCGAGCCTGTTAATGTCAAGGACATTACGGATGGTTCGATATCTTCTTATCAGGACGAAATCGATAATCAGATGGGTATATAGGTCCCGCGCAAAAAACACGTTTAATCGTAAGAAGCGGAGTTGGCATATTCAGATTTTAGTCGCAATAAATCATTGGCCGGCAAGGTGTTGTTTACAGCGTCAATATTAGCCTCAAGGTGTTTTATGTTTGACGTTCCTGAAATTACAGTTGTGATCTCTTTAGGCTCAGCAGCGAATTGATACCCCTTGCATATTAGTTTTGATGAGTCTCCGCGCGAGAGCCAATCGAGTGCTTTACCTCCTGTTTTTTCTCCCCATTCATTCATACGTTCGCTTAGTTTTTCCGGACGCGTCAATGTTAATCGGACCGGAGCCATATTTAGCACAGCTGTTGTCGTGGATCCGGCTAGTGGAAGAGCACGCTTGGCTGCCCATTGATTCATAATTCCATATTTGAGCATGACGGAATCCCAAACATCAGGATGCCGTTCCATACATAAAGACATTCCGTAATGTTTTGGGTCAGTGCTCAGCATTTCGGTCACTCCAAGAAGTCGAGTTTTACCTTGCTGTTGAAGTTTTTGTAACACTGGGATGAATATTTCGGATAGTAAGTCGTAGTGCTCGGGTCTGACTCCATGTATTTGGAATATATCGACGTAGTCTGTTTGTAATAATCTAAGACTTTGTTCAATAGAACGTATTGCTGTTTTTGGATCTGTTGTGATTCCATCCGGGCGTCGGTAGGACCATTTAGTTGCAATCAGGTAGGAATCTCTCGTGTGTCCTTTGAGGGCTCGGCCTAGCATACCTTCACTTTCGCCGTAGTCCTCAGCTGTGTCGAATAGGTTAACCCCAAGGTCGATGGCGCGACTGACCAACGCAGCTCGACCGGTATCGTCTAGCCCTGTTTTTTGGCCGAATTGAGATGGCCCCCCGGTACCGTAGCTTAGTAGCGAAACTTTGACGCCCGTTTCACCTATTTCTCTGTAATGCAATGACTATGGGTCTCAGTATTCTAGGATAGCGCGACCCATAATGTTGCCGTTCTCTAATTCGTGGCAAGCCTGATTGATTTCATCAAGTCGGTATCGCTTTGTTACTAATTTATCCAGAGGAAATTTACCTTCTTTGTGGAGGCGTAAATACATGTTGAAATCTTTGTCGGGATAAGTTGCACCTAAGGAACCGCGATACTGGCGCTGGTGAAACATGAAGTGACCTGGCCATACTGTCATCTCTGGACCAGGCATACCTATAAGCACAGCCATGCCACCGATGTTGTCCGCACCTGAACCACCGCTGCGAGTTGCAGGGAGTATCTGTTCATTTGTGACTCGAAGTCCAATGGCGTCAAAAGCGTAATCTGCACCGCCACCAGTAATTTCTATGATTGTTTCTACTGGGTCGACATTTTTTGCATTTACTGTGTGAGTTGCACCAAACTCTTTAGCGAATTTAAGTTTCTCCTCATCAAGGTCTACTGCAATTATTGGGTAGGCTTCCAAGATCGAGGCCATTTGTATTGCGGACATACCAACTCCTCCAACACCGAATATAGCGACTGATTCTTGAGGCCGAACTTTCGCTGTGTGAGTAACAGCTCCGGCACCAGTCAGGACAGCGCAACCTACAATGGATGACAGGTCTTTTGGAGAGTCATCTTCGACTTTGACCACGTATCCACCCCAGACGATGGCATCCTCCCCCCATGTATATGTTGAGGCATCTAGTGGTTGTTCGTTCCAAGTTACTCCTGCAGATGGAGCACGCCATCGACCCTGCGTTGGTTCACGCGGTACCCAAGTAACGATTGCAGCATCACCTTCTTTGACATGGGTTACGTTCGAGCCGATATGCGTTACCACTCCGAAGCCCTCATGACCTAGGAGTGCGGGTGTGACGGTTTCAGGGTTGTGCATTTGGTGCAACTGCGAATGGCACACCCCACTTGAGTAGAGTTTTACGATAACCTGATCATCCTGCGGATCAGGAATGTTGACCTCATCGATTACTAGCGGTTTGCCGTGACCAGTATGGATGGCGGCTCTACTTTTCATGTTTCATTGATCCTTTTTCCTAATCATCAACGAGTTCAATGTTTTGATGTGCAAAACTTAAAAACTAATTTGTTATCCGGGTATATCTACAAACCTATAGCCAGCATATTGCCATTCTACTCATTCAGCATCCATCCTTCACTATCTCAGTTTGAGCAGTGAACCCACATCAATACTGCAAGAGGTCAGTACTGGGAACATAGTTATATCTGGCGCACCACCAGCGAGTAGCATATCGATTGTGTCTTCTCCTAATTCTTTTCGCAGGCATTCGAGTTGTTCGTCTGAGAATATGGATTCTAAATCAAGAGAAGTTGTGGGAGTCGCAGTGTCGGAGGGTTGTTTGTCCTCTGATAATTTCTCGGATGTTGGTTCAGGGGTTACCTGTAAAGTGGTCGGTTCAGTGGCAGTTGGCTGTGGCTTTGCGGGCAAATTTTCTGGTTCTGAAGGAGTTGCTTTAGGGGCCACTTGCGAAGTTGCTGGTTTGTTTGCTTTGGGTTGGGGGGTTGCTGGTATACCAACTGCTTGGATTAGATCTTCTAGTGCTAACTCACATGCTTCGATAGCCACAGAAATTTCGACCAGGTCTTTTATTCCCAAAGAGCCATTTGATGCTGATTCCATTATCTGGATCGTTTTTTCTTCGTTTTCTTTTAGTAAGCAACTTATTTGGCTAGCTGATAACCCAGTGCTTTCAAAAGTTGAATCATTTAGGACGTGGCATTCGATAAGAAGTGGGAGATGTTCTGGAATTTTAGATAAGTCAAAAGCATTTCCAGAGTCGTCAACCTGCAAGGCTTCTAACACATCGGTAAGGTTTATTGGTCCGAGCTTATTTGCTGCGCATTCAATGGCATTAATACCACCAAAGTCATTAAACGCAAAGAAAGAGTCAGTTTTTAAAATATTCTCTCTTTCTTGAGTGTTGAGACATAATGCGGATTGTAATAACACGAATACCGAATCTAAGGCTATGTCTGTTGTGGCGATTGTTAAAATGACTTCAATCGGCACTCCGATGGTTTTTTCTTCGATGCAATTCACTGTTGTGTTGCTTAAAGCAACTGAATCAAGTGTTATTTGACCAACTAGTAACTCATTAACCGTTTGTTGGCTGATACATCTTTTTGTCGCGTCAAGCACTTCATCCGACAATGAATTACCTGAAAAACCGGATCTATAGTTGAGATCAATAAGAGATGCAGCTTTCTCTCTGCCGCCAAGACCTGTGGCCAGACAAGAAGCTTCATCTTGGGGCAAGGCTTTAAATAGACTATCTTTTTGTAGGTTTAAAACGATCGGTTGAAATGGAACTACAGTCGGAGATAGTACTGTGGTCGGCGATGGAAAGGCCGGAGTAGTTACGGCAAGTGAGGGCGTTGGCGGTAAAGGTATCTGTGTAGGTGCTGACGGCTCATTTGAGCAACTGGCTGACACCGCTGTTAAAATCGAGATAACTATGAAAAGTGCTAACTGTTTATCGAACATTGGGAAGCCCGACACCCGTAGATGACCATCATTTTAAGATAATAATACGGGAACTTATAAATCGTGAGTTGATACTTAAAGATATGGAATTTTTCATAACTTACCAACCAATAGCTCTTGGCTCTTTAATCGAGTTTTAGTAGTTCCCGTCTGAGTAAGCTCATAGCACCCATTGCTGCGCGTTTCCTGTCTGGCGTACCCGTACCTGCAGACCGAACGTGACGAGTTCTTTCTCCAAAGGGACCAGAAACCACTATATACGTTTCACCTCTACTTAGATTTTCCGATCGTTGTTTACCTTCTTCTACTCCGTGAACGGCGATTCCATAGGTTGCGTCGGCAGTATGTTTAATCGCACGGGCTAGTGCAATTGCCTTATCCGCCCCGTTAGCGAATGGGGGTGTTTCTCCACCTTGGCACGCTATTTTGTTTAAGGAATTATTTGAATTCACTATGGTGCTTTGTAAAAACGATGGACCCGCTGCATCACGCACAGCAGTCGCGACCGAGCCTCCGCTTAGGTCCTCGCAGGTTGCAACTGTCGCATTCAGATCAGATAAAAGGTCACCGATTACAGACTCAATTGTTTCTTCATCGACCGCAAAAATATTGTCAGTTAGGAGTTTACGAATTTGATCGTCGACATTGTCGATTAACTTATTTGCTTGTTCAATATCGTCTGCTAAAGCGGCAATTCGCACATCGACTTGTCCAGGATGGGCTAGAACCCCAACAGTTGGATTCTTTGATTCTGCGATCAGGTGCCCTATAAGGTCATCGACAGCGCTTTCACCAAGATCTGCTACTTTCAGGATACGGTAGTGAATCATCTGTTTTAGATTGAATTTTTTTCGAAGGTACGGGATAACCTCATTTTCGACCAGCCATTCCATCTCAAAAGGTACCCCAGGAAGGCTGATTGTTACGCCACGGTCAGTCTCTACGATGAAAGCTGGTGCTGTTCCATTAGGATTTTTCACCACTATAGCGCCACTTGGAATCTGTGCTTGGCGTTCGTTATTTTTTGTAAGTATGAAGCCACGCTTTTGGAATCTTTCACGAAGTTCTATAAGAGATGCGGGATCTGTTTCTATGCCCCGCCCTGTAACTTTGGCGATTGCCTCACGTGTCAGGTCATCTTGCGTCGGTCCAATTCCGCCCCCGGTGATCACCACGTCACAACGGTCTAAGGCACGATCAAGGATATCGGTCATTCGATCAAGATTGTCTCCGACGGTTGTTTTGTAGAACAGGTTCACCCCATTTTCAGCGAGTCGTTTTGCGATCCAGGATGCATTAGTGTCGACGATTTGGCCGAGTAGTAGCTCAGAGCCTATTGAAATAATTTCGGCGTTCATGGATAGATCGCGACCTTGTTCATTTGTATTTGTCATGGTTGCCAGTGCTTGATTACCACAAAGTAGTTTGGATTTTGCCACGGGTCAACACGTGATTTGGTGTGCAATCTATCAATCTTTTCACGTCAAATGACTTGACTAATAGAGAACATATGTTCGATAATAGAACAATTGTGCTAATTACTGAAGTTAATGTTTAGGAATTGATATGAGTCTGTTGGCACCTGAAATTAGTGGAACTGATTCCTCGTGGGATTCTATGTTAATCCCGCAGGTATCTGCAGACATGGAATTATCACAGAATAGGGATGCTTGGGCTGAGGTTGTTTTGAGTAACGTGAGTGATCATGAATCTACTGAATCAGGCGCTCGGATCATTACTATTGATCTCACTGCGGATGAGAGTTTCGTGGAAATTTCTACACGTTTACGTCTGCTTTTTCTGTTTATTAATCGTGCAGAGTTTTCAAATTCAGCAACGGTAGCCCCGTCTTTTACACAAGATACTTATCCCGCAATGCTTGCACTCGTGAAGGCTTTAGAAAGTGCTGGTATGGGTGAAGATTGGTCTCCAGATGGTGCTCGTTCTATTCGTATAGGGAAAACTAAACATCTTTTTGTCAGTGTTGATATGCCGATTAAAGATCGTAGTCCTTCTCCTGATAAGTTCTTAGAAATTATTCAATCACATCAGATCGATGTTTCTTGGTATGACCAATGTGTGTATCCACGTGCTTCTGCTCCCGGATTAACCACAGTGATGTTTGGTGTTCCAGATAACTCTGACCCTCAATATTCAACTTCTATTTTCAAGAGGGAGCGTTTGAGAAACCTATCTGGCAGGCCTGGTGGTACGCACTTTTTCTCACAACCGCGTTGCTCAGTTTCGGCAGCCGTATGATCGATATTTTTGTTCACGTCTCGTTTGGTTATTTGGAGGTCTTTGAATGTCAGTAGTGTTTAATTCTCAATCTGCAGTGGCACTTGGTTATGTAAGATCTGACACATTACCGGAAAACACCCGCTACAAAGACGATGGTTGTGATGCTTCTCTTACATGCTTGGAGTGTCCGCTCCCATTGTGTAAATATGACGATCCTGGTTGGTTACAACGCGAGAATCGTCGGACTCGCGATGATGAGATTTTTCGCTTGAGGTCTCAACAGGTTGCTGTGACTGAAATTTCAAAGCGTTTTGGTATAAGTACTCGAACTGTTCATCGAATTGTTCAACGTGGTGGGGCGACTCCGGTTTCTTCTGATGAAGAAGGCGTAAATCCGATTGTGTCTCTTAGTGAATTAGGTGAGCGTTCTTTATTTTATGAACGTGCTTCCTGGCCCAAAATGTTCACTTACAAGCGATCGGTTGCCTAGGGAATTACTGAACTGTGTTTATGGACTTATATCTTTTCTACAAAAGAACTTTTCTCCAGACAAGAAAAATGTAGTCGAACTTGGGGGGTCAAAGAAGTTTCTCCTGCTTGTGATTAAAGCTGGTATTAATGCCTACCAACTCCTTTCGCTTCAGGACCAAGGGATTTTCTTAAAGGTATTGGTGTAGTCATACAAGTGAACTGCCTTCTAGTAGTTTTTCACTAAATCTCTAAGGTTGATGAGTTCTGGGCTACTAAGTAAATGGGCTGACTATCGTTTGATTGGCAGCTTAAGTACTCAGTGACAAGATTCAACTTCCTCAATTTCGACTACGTTTCTCTTGTCTGATTTTAATATTTCCTAAAAAGCACTATTGAGAATATAGGAAAGATTGCTGTTGAATATGATGATGAGTTGTCAGTACACACAGGGCTTGGCGACGCCATCCTTGTAGCTGATGAGATTGTTGCAGATACCAAAGAAAAGTAACAAGCCATCTGGCTCTCAGGTTAAAACAGGTAGACCATCTAAGAATATGTGCAAACCCTGTAAAGGATGGGGTTCACTATGGACTGTGCTTACTACTACTACTACTACTACTACGGTGATGGCAGTGAGCAAGCTAGAGAAGAGCAGGATGTTCTAGTTAAAAATGTATGGTCGCAAAGGTACAGGCTTCAAAGATGGCAGGCTGCGGTCTTATCCACCACCCGTCATGGGTAAGCAACGACTGTTTCATAGTTCAATAAAAAAACAAAGGC
>CAJWJL010000015.1:0-22071 GCA_913042135.1 uncultured Chloroflexota bacterium
GAAACTTTGCTGAAACTTCGCGAAAAGCCCCTGCATTTCTGCAAGGGCTTCTTCACTTTGGATTGTTCTTGGCACGCCCGGAGGGATTTGAACCCCCGACCCTCTGGTTCGAAGCCAGATGCTCTATCCACTGAGCTACGGGCGCTAAATATGTCCCAGACCTAATATGCCTAGTTGAGGTTTTATTCTAACCGGGTTTTCAAACTGATATACCGTTAGATACCGAACAACAAAACCTCGGCACCAGAATCAACCTAATACTTGGTTGAAAAGAAAATATGGGGTGAGCGGAGGGAATTGAACCCTCGCCTCCAGGGCCACAACCTAGCGTGTTAACCTCTACACTACGCCCACCGCAGGATACCAACGCTAGCATCAGGAGTCATTGCGGTCAATTTTGGAACACGCGATTTTCAACCTTCAACTCCTAACGGATTTATTTTTGACGTCAACCTATGTGAAGTAGGAAACTCGCAGATTTCAATTTGATGTGGTACGGACTTACTTGCCCAATCTCAAGGCTAAATCAACAAGTGACCTAGTTGGAACCCCGGTTGCACCAACGGGAAACCACCCTCTCACGCTATCAAGCATAGAGGTCGCCGCTATATCAATATGAACCCAAGGAGTTTCACCTGCAAAATCAGATATAAAATGAGCCGCCGTCGTCGATCCACCACCACGTCCACCAGTGTTTTTCACGTCAGCAACACGCGAGGCGTTCTGCCGCTTGGTAACAGAATCGAGCGGAAGCCTCCACATTGGCTCCCCGACTACCTCGCTAGATTTCAAAACAGCAGAAATCAAGTCATCGTCATTTCCAAACACCGGACTTACTCCATCTCCAAGAGCAATTCGAGCAGCGCCTGTCAATGTCGCCACATCGACGATTCGAGTAGCATTTTTCGAAAGTGCATAACCAATCGCATCTGCAAGGGTAAGACGTCCCTCAGCGTCGGTATTGTCCACCTCAATCGTCATCCCATTCATCGCTGTCACCACATCGCCGGGTCGTTGAGCAGTACCTCCGGGCATGTTGTCAGTCGCTGCACATACGACATGCACATTCACATTGGGTTTCAATTGAGCAATGGCATCCATTGCGGCAATAACCGATGCGCCTCCGCCCATATCGCCTTTCATTTTGCCCATACCAAGCCCTGGCTTTATCGATATCCCTCCGCTGTCAAATGTGATTCCCTTACCGATGAGCCAGAGATTGTTCTCAAGATTGGACGAGTCTCCGAGATACGACATGTGGATAAATTTCAAAGGCCTAGAACTGCCTTGAGCAACTCCTGTATATGCACCCATACCCAAGGCAGAAACATCCGCTTCATCAAGTACTTCACATTGAAGCCCATTGTCGTTTGCAACCTTCAATGCCACTGATGCTAAGTTAGCCGGCGATAACTTATTTGCAGGTTCGTTCACAAGATCTCGGGCGAGAATTTCAGCATTTGAATATGTGACACCTTTTTTAATCGCAGCGCCGATAGCAGTCAGTTTTGAAGAATCAGATTCGACTATAACCATGCTTTCAACATCAGGCTTGCGCTTAGTATCAGTAGTCCGGTACTTAAGAAATCTATAAGCACCAAGAAGTGATCCTTCAACCAAGGATTGTGCGGATGAAGAAACGTCGACTCCACCAATTCCCGCCCCATGCACAATCGTCGCAAATTTTTTCACCCCTACCTCACGCAGTTTCCTGATCACAGTCGCAGAAACACGTCGAATCGCGTTTGTATCGATGCGATCGCTGGACCCGAGACCCGCAATCAGAACACGAGATGCCTTCAAATCCGGATAAACCGAATTAGAGGTATGAATGAGAGTGAGCTCACTTTCAGAACCTGAAATTTCACCGTCAACAATTAGGTCAGTTATCAAACCGCCAATCATCTTATCGACGGCACCTGTAGCCCCACCTGGTGATGTCACGCCCTCAAACAGATTTACCACCAAAACGTCAGTTTCAATTTCAGTGACCTCATTTTGCACCAATGTGATTTCCAAAAGATCGAATCCTTAATTTAGCGTTGTGGTTTGCTAATTTCTCAATGACTGCTTGAAGATTTAAACTCAAATTCACTGTAAAACTATCACACCCGTTTATCAATTCATTTTATTTTTCCCTACGATGCAACGATTGTATTTAACTTAAACTATACGTGCATAATTCGCGCAATAATGCGCAAAATTGTTGCTACTTATTTGAACGGGTAATTTATATTGATTTTTGAACATGTTCGAAACAAATATTATCTTAAAGACCAAAAAGGGTACGAACGTACCTTTGCAAAATACCGTAAGCCTAATACGGTTCCGTGTGTCAATTAGTTGGATGGCCTACACCTCTATCACAACTAAAGCTGAAGATCCGTCAAATATGACCACTATGGACCGATTAGATAGATCAACAGCGACGAAACGAATCGAGTGTCCGCTCGTGTTTGGATTCGAAATCAAAGGTTCGGTGTGGCCTTGGAGGCGCAAAAATGACTACTAGCAGCAGTGTAGCCGTGAGGCTCGTAAGCGACGGAACATTCTTATTGGACGGTGGTCCAATGTTTGGTTCGGTCCCGAAGATCCTTTGGGAGAAGAACGTTAAGCCCGATCGCAAGAACCGCGTAAGGCTTGGTTTAAACTCGCTGCTAATCAAAACGCCACACGCAAATATTCTCGTAGACGCAGGGATAGGTAATAAAGAGCCGGAGATCACTCGTGAAATATACGGCCATTCATCATCCAAGCTTCTACGTAATCTTCGTCACCAAGGTGTGAGCGCACGTGAAATTGATTTTGTGATACTTACTCACCTAGCCTTTTCACACAGTGGTGGAGCAACTCGTCTTGACCGAGAAGGCACAATCATTCCCACTTTCCCAAAAGCAAAGTACTTAGTTCAACGAAGTGCTTGGCAGGAAGCATTTTCACCTAACGAACGATCAGTGCCGGTATATGGCACTGGGGTCAAGCACCTTGAGGTTCTAAATGACAAGGGTATGATCGAATTGCTAGATGGTGATACCGAAGTCGTACCAGGAGTACACACCATAGTCACCAACGGCTACTCAGAAGGCCATCAGGTTGTGCTGGTTAATACAGGCAGCGAAAGAATAATTTACCTTGCCAACCTGATACCAACTCCCAATCATCTTCCACTGCCGTATATAACGGCTTTCGATCGGTACCCAGACCAGACATTAGCTATGAAAAAAGAGCTTCTCAATCGTTGCGAAAAAGAAGGTTGGCTAATGGTCTTTGCCCACGGATACCACGAAAGAGCTGGATACCTAGAACGTCGACATGGCAACATCGAACTGCGCCCGGTTGATTTTTAATACGGTTACTTTATAAAAGTCTTCCGTTCAATAAAAAAGCCACTTCTTCGCCCGGAGGTGGCTTTTTTATTGAACGGAAGACCCGATCAACTGCAAACCTTCCAGCCTGGTAAGGCGAACATTCTCTATCAAGCCATCAACACCATCCATCATCTGTTCATGTACTTGACCGGGCTCCAGGCGGACACGAAGGTAATTATCAGTCAACCCAGTTATCCCGCACATACCCTCCCACAAAACCTCGCGGACTGTGCCAACAAACTTTTTACGGTGAATCTCTGCAGATGCATCAGCTAAGCTTCTCAAATCCTCCGCCCGTCGCATACGAGTGCTCACTTCAACCTGGGAATCAAAGTGCGCTGCGCTTGTACCCTGCCGAACCGAGTATGGAAAGATATGAGCATCGGACACCTCGGCGGCATGAAGTACGTCAACCGTCCGTTGATGATCTTCTTCAGACTCGCCAGGGAATCCGGTTATAACGTCCGTGGTAACGGAACAGGTCGGATCCAGGGCTTTTGCCATTTGAACTGAAGATATGAACTTGTCTGACGTGTAACGCCTGCGCATATCGGTAAGAATACGATCACTTCCGCTCTGTAAAGGGATATGAAAATGAGGACACAATCTATTTTTTCCTACACCGTTCCACAAACCAAGTAACTCGTCTGAAAATTCCGTAGGTTGAAGTGAAGAAATCCTCAGGCGTTGAACATCAGTCTGCTGAAGAACAGATGTGACCATATCGACTAGGTCGGTATCATCAAACTCGAAACCATAAGAACCGAGTTGAGTGCCTGTTAAAATCACTTCTTGGTATCCAGCGCGTGAAAGCGATTGGATCTGGTTGACAATATCAGCCTTCGGAATGCTTCGTTCGCGACCACGAACCTTTGGGACTATGCAGTAAGAACAAACCTGATCGCAACCTTCTTGGATCTTAACCGCAGCTCTAGTTCGGCCCGGTAATTTGCCAGACTGAGCGTCCGCTATAGAATCTCCATGGGATTCCAATCCAGTTCTTGAATTAACAATTGAAACAATCTCAGATTTACGGGTATTTGGAATGACCAGATCAGTAGCACTCAATTCTTCCAGATCAGAACTACTGCTTTCGGCATAACAGCCAGCTGCTACCACAATTGCATCAGGAAAGTTTTTTCTGGCCTTTCTAAGAGATTGCCTTGCCTTCTTATCAGCAACATGAGTCACAGTACATGAATTCAAAACAAACACATCAGGCACACCACCCTTGGCAACAAGTTCGTACCCGGAGCGCACAAATTCGGTTGCCAATCTTTGACTGTCGGCAGTATTGAGTTTACAGCCGTGGGTTTCAATCAAAACTTTCATGCAAACCTCTTAATTAAGAACGACTCATTGAATATAAACACTACTCGTATTCATAAATGTAATCTAAGCTCAAGTCAGTTTCGGAAATTGCCTAAACATTTTCTGAGGATCCATTTCACTGCAGGAATCACCCAAAGTGGTTGGTATAATCCTCCGATTATATTTATCAAGGCATATGACTCAACAAAACGAGTCAAGCAATATCACATGAGGATACATCTATTATCTTCAGTGTTCCCTGAGGTCAACTAATGACAGATCGCGTTGTGGTCACGGGCATCGGCCTCGTCACACCAGTAGGCTTGAACAGCGAATCCACCTGGAATAGCTTGGTCGAAGGAAGGTCGGGAATAGACTATATCTCCCTGTTTGATGCAGAGGGATATGAGTCTAGGATCGCCGGTGAGGTAGACGAATTTGACGCAACTACAGCCCTGGGGCGCAAGGAGGCGAAACGATTAGACAGATTCTCTCAATTTGCATGCGTAGCAGCGATAGAGGCATTGGAACACGCTAATCTAAATATGGAGAAGGAAGATGCAGATAGAGTCGGGGTCTTAATCGGCAGTGGTGTAGGTGGGATTATCACCATAGCTGATCAGCATAAAATTCTGCTACAAAAAGGTCCAAAACGGGTCAGTCCGTTCTTAGTCCCAATGATGCTCGGCGATATGGCTTCAGGCCAGGTCTCCATGATGATCGGAGCTAAAGGCCCTAACTTCTCAACAGTATCTGCATGCGCCACTGGTGCAGATTCCATAGGTGAAGCACTCGAAATGATTCGAAGAGGACGCGCAGACGTCGTTATAGCTGGGGGAACCGAAGCGGCTGTATGCGAAATCGGAGTTGCAGGGTTCAATTCTTGTATGGCCCTCTCTACGCGTAATGAAGATCCGCAAGGAGCCTCACGTCCATTTGACTCGGATCGCGACGGATTTGTGTTAGGAGAAGGTGCCGGCCTGCTCGTACTAGAATCTTTAGAGCATGCCCAGCAACGCGGGGCAAATATTCTTGCTGAAATGAGCGGATACGGTGCATCAAGTGATGCACACCACGTGACCCAACCTCACCCTGAGGGAGAAGGTGCTGCACGGGCTATGAAATGGGCTATCGAAGATGCTGGTATTACCCCGGATAAGGTTGACTACATTAACGCACATGGAACCTCTACTCCGCTAAATGACAAATATGAAACTATAGCTATGAAAAGAATGTACGGAGACCATGCGTACAAGCTAGCAATAAGTTCCACCAAATCTATGACCGGGCACTTACTGGGTGCAGCCGGTGGAATAGAAGCAGCGTTTACCGTTCTCACAATCAAAAACGGTATTGTTCCCCCTACCATCAACATTGACAATCCCGATCCCGACTGCGACCTAAACTACATACCGAATACGGCAAAAAAACAACCGGTAAACGTAGCGATGTCCAACTCGCTGGGCTTCGGTGGCCACAACGCCAGTTTAGTTTTCGAACGATTCACGCAATAATCGGTTAGGTTCAGGTGTAGACGATGAGCCTCCAGAGAAAATGGCAGATTGCAGAACCTCCGCCACCTGGATTTCGACTTGATTTAGGATTTCAAACAGCGGGAATTAAAGGTCCATTACCCGCGCGATTGCTTTGGAATCGAGGAGTACGAAACAATACAGATGCTACACAATACTTTGCATCTGGTCTTGACGACTTTCTAGACCCAATGGAGCTACCCGACATGGGACCAGCTGTGGATCGGATCTCCAAAGCCATCAGTAACAGCGAAACCATTGGAGTGTTCGGTGATTTCGACGTAGACGGCCTTACCGGGACCGCCATACTGCTCCGAATAATCCGATCCCTAGGCGGCAAAGCCGTTCCCTACATCCCAAATCGAGAAATCGATGGACATGGGATGTCTAAGCAGGCAATTAATTCATTTCATAATGCTGGGGTAACCCTAGTTGTCACGGTTGACACGGGTTCAACAGCCATAGCTGAAGTTGCACATGCCAAACAATTTGGCATAGATACCGTGATCACTGATCATCATCTTATGGAAACTGATCGCCCTGAAGCTGTAGCCATCGTCAATCCCCATATTGGGGCAAGAGAAGCAGTGGGATATTCTGGCGCTGGTGTGGCATTCAAAGTTGCACAAGCGCTTTCGAGGAACGCCGGAAGTAAGTTTCCTCAAGAACTTTTACCCTTGGCTGCATTAGGGACGATTGCCGATATTGTTCCGTTGGTATCTGAAAATCGAGCATTAGTCAGAGAAGGGTTGAAAGCATTAGGACAGACTGAGATGGCCGGCCTGAGGGCATTGCTAGACATTTCGCGCCCGCCTGGAGCTTCTGGACGCCCAACAACAGAACTGGTTTCGTTTTATATCGCCCCGAGATTGAACGCTCCTGGTCGTATGGGGGATGCAGAACCCAGCCTAGAACTGTTAACCACCAACGATGTTTCCGAAGCTCGGGCATTGGCTAATAGACTAGATGCAGACAACCTCAAACGTCGTTCTCTAAGCGAACAGGCCTGGGAGCACGCATCAAAACAATTCGATATTAATTCTGATGACCCAATCGTCGCTGTTCGTTGTGATGACTTTGCTATGGGGCTACTCGGTCCACTTGCAGGAAGATTGACCGAACTCACCGGCAAACCTTCGATCGCCTATCAAGTTGTAGACGGATTAGCGCGGGCATCTTGTCGTTCTAATGAATCATTAGACCTGCATACAGCGTTATCAAATCACACTGACAAGTTCAAACGGTTTGGAGGGCATGCCCGAGCTGCAGGCTTCTCCATCGAACTAGAACTCATGCCGAGTTTGTTGGACGATATTCGCAAAAGGACTGCATGGAGTGCATTAAACGCACCGATGCTGCCGGCACTTTACGCCGACGCTGAAGTCAAATTGGAAGATCTCACCATTTCCACCTGGAACTTCATTTCATCAATGGAGCCATTTGGAGAGGGCAACCGGCAGCCGGTACTTGTAACTTATGGTGCGGTACCGCTGGATGTACGTACGGTCGGAGCCGGTGGCAAACATTTAAAGATCAGTTTTGAAGCAAATGGTCGGCGAATAGACTCTATTGGCTTTGGGCTGGGTGACCACCCACTCGGGACAGGCTCGTTAGATATCGCTTTTCAACTTCGATCTGAAATATGGCAAGGTAAAACTCGCCATCAACTAGGCTTAAAAGATATTCGACCATCTGAATAAAGTTTTGGCCGTTCAAATAAGTGCCGTTCTAACATTAGAGACGGTAGAGACGGTTAGCTTCTAGCCTGTTGACGCTGCCGATCTCGTTTGCGCCTACCAGAACTACGATTATCGTTATCCACATCGCCATTAATACCGGTTTGGTTCCACCGTACCTTCAGCACGATATATGGAATGGTAAAAGCAAGAACACCTATGGCAATCAAGTGAGCCTCTTGGAACCCCCAAAACTTGACATCGTCGAGTCGCAAATACTGAATACCGAATCGACCAACTGAATACCAGGTTATGTAAACCATCCAAAGCGCACCAGCAGGCTGTAATTTACCTTTCAGCTTTGTGATTACTAAAAGTCCAATCATATTCCAAATAATTTCATATACAACTGCAGGGTGCACAGGTCTTTCGGGATCACCGAAAAACCGTTCAGCACCTATCCGCCCAGGACTGTTAGGGTGGGTAAAATACCAACCCCAACCGGCATCCAAAGCCCTTGACCAATGTTCTCCGTTAATGATGTCGCCCAACCTACCAATTGTTTGCCCCACAAACATTGCAGGAGCCGCTATGTCCATCAGTCTTCCAACGGGTGCTTTAGAAAAACGAGCGTAGGCAGCCCCACCTAACCACCCACCAAGAATTCCACCCCAAAGGCCAATGCCACCAGTCCATATAGCCAATATGCGACCAGGGTCATCACCATAAATATTCCAATTATCCAAAACATGGACAAGACGAGCTCCAATAATTCCACCTACGATTCCAAAAATCGCGGTGTTGTAGACCATGTCTTGGTCTAGGTTGGCTTTTACGGCGGCCTTGCCAACCATCCATATGGCTGCAGCTACCCCAACAAAACTTAATAAGCCGTGCCAACTTAAAGCAAAGCTACCTCCTGCAACGAGATTGGGATTGAAGGGAATTTCTATTGCTGCGATGGGCATTTAGCGATACTCATACTTTTATTTATTGGATTGGCGTCAGCATTATGGCTAACATTCATACGAATGAACCCACGTGGAGTTCCTACTCGACTAAATGAGTGTACGGCGTTTTTGAATATTACGCCCCGGGTTTTTAACCAAATCTGCCGCTCTCAGTGGTCTCCACAGTTTGAGCAGATTAAAAAAACTGTCGCTAAATCCCAGCATATCTGTATTTAGTTGAAAATGCCGAACACATCAGTATTCGATTAGAGTGAACGCTCAAGCTGATTTCTAGCAACCAGTCAAAGGTAATACGCCCAGTTGTTTACGGAGATTGACACATTTGTAAATCATCTCGCAGTTGAACGCGGGTTATCAGCCCATACGATGGCAGCCTATCGTAACGATCTTTCTGCGCTTGCTAAATTCTTGAGCCCAGAAAACAGTCCTCCAATCTCATGGGTTAGCGTGGACGAACGTGGTATACGGAGTTTCCTCGATGACCTGGACAAGCGTGGCTACTCGCTTTCTACAAAATCTAGGAAAATAGCGTCAGCAAAGTCATTTTTTAATTTTTTAAAAACCGAAGGCATCATTCAAAACAACCTTATGCAGGAAGTTCGCCAGCCGAGATCTGGTCAAGTTATTCCAAAAGCACTCAGCATTGAAGAAGTGAATCTACTGTTGAACTTCAAAGCTGAAAATAATTCAACCGAAGATTTGCGCGACGGAGTGATGGTCGAGTTAATGTATGCCGCTGGCCTAAGAGTTTCTGAGCTAGTCGGACTGAACATCCGAGATGTCGATCTTGACGTCGGAAGTGTACGAACCATTGGTAAGGGCTATAAAGAGCGGATAATTCCAATATACGAAACGGCCGTTGAATCTGTAAGTGAATATATAGCGTTCATCCGACCTGTCCACTCTAAAAGCCAAAAAGAAGAAGCCCTTTTCCTGAATCGACGTGGATGTCGATTGACGCGGCAGGCAGTCTGGCTTCGATTAAGCAAGCTGGCTATTAAAGTCGGTATATCAACTAAAATTACCCCTCACATGTTGCGGCACAGTTTTGCCACTCATCTACTACATGGTGGCGCCAGCCTGCGACATGTACAGGAATTGCTGGGGCATTCGAACATCGCAACTACACAGATATATACTCACCTAACTGATAAACACATACGTAATGAATATGCGAAGGCTCACCCCAGAGCCTAGTCTGATTTCGGGAGGTCAACATGTCCGTCATCACAATTGAAGGTCGATTAGGAGCTGGTGCACCGGATCTCGGCCGAATAGTCGCCAAAGAACTGGACCTGGATTTCATCGACCGTCTCTTGCTCGCTGACATCGCCAAACGCGTCGGATCTACGATGAGCGCACTCTCTGATCAAGAGCGTCGAGTTCCAACCCTAACGAACAGATTTGCCCAATCGATTCAACGAATGCTGCATCGTTCCGCAGTAGCTGGAATGGGTGGCGACCCTTACTTCGGCCCAGGTATCGAACACCTCCTCGCCAGACCCTACAGTGAAATGGAAGAGCCGCCTCACACCAACGCTGAAGAGATCGATGAACAACATTTCATAGATACTGCCAATGAAGTCATAACGGATCTGGCAGAAATCGGAAACGTGGTTGTCCTGGGTAGAGGTGGAGCTGCAATATTACGCGACAATCCAAAAGTACTTCGAGTGGGCGTGGTCGCAAAATTAGAGGATCGTGCGTCACGTGTACAACAGCAGACGCGCCTTACATCTGTCGAAGAAGCAAAAACAACTATCGAGCACACCGATAAAGCACAACATCGATACTTTGAGCGTGCATTTGAATCAAGTCCAATCGATCCGTTCTTGTATCATTTCATGTGGAACACATCTGATGTGTCACTGGAATATGCAGCACAAGTTACAGTGGATGCAGCGAAAGTCATGTCGGACAAAGGGTTGAAATGGACAGATCGAACGGCTAGTGCTCCATATTCAACCTCTGAATAACACAATTAAACCCACCCCAACAAAATGCCTAAGAATAATCGAAAGTCCAAATCACGAAAAAATCGTCGGTCGAGTACACCTAACGTATTCGTACAAAATCGAAATATAGAAGATGACGATAAAAGCACTCAAAACACCCCCAGCGCTACCCCAGATAGTGCGGCACCTCGCACTGGTATAAGGCTCGAACGAGCAACTCGAAGCGCCAGCGTCAGGTCTGAAATTTATACAAGGTCGCAATCTGCTGAACTGAAAAAACTGGGAGTATTAACCTTGGGCATTATCGTCATTTTAAGTGTGCTGACATTCGTTCTTTAATTTTTCGCTGGCGACTAACGATTCATTGTTATGCTATTCGCCGATATCACTCATGAACCAAGTCGCCTGTTTTTCAATTGCCAGCAAACACAAGAAGATTTTCCACACGGCTAGCAGCAGTTCCTCTACAGCCAGGGGTTTATCTTCACCGCGATACAGCGGGAAAAGTCCTCTATGTCGGAAAATCAGCATCGCTCCGTGATCGGCTCAGATCATATTTCGGTTCAAAAAAGAACCTTGATACCAAATCTGTTGAGCTTGTCAGTCGAATCGAAGACTTTGAATACATCGTCACAGCATCAGAGCAAGAAGCGCTACTGCTTGAAAACTCGTTAATTAAAGAACACAAGCCCAAGTACAACATCCGACTGAAAGACGACAAAACCTATCCATATATAAAGGTCGACCTCGGAGAGGATTTCCCAAGAATTTACGTAACGCGGAGAACTGCTAACGATGGAGCCCGGTATTTCGGTCCGTTCGCATCGGCTGGAAGCGTCAGAAAAACACTGGATTTACTAAAACGACTATTTCCATATCGATCATGCACCAAAACCATCACCGGCAACGACAGTCGACCATGCCTTGAGTACCACATAAAAAGATGTGTTGCTCCATGCACAGGCTATGCGTCTAGGAACGACTATTCTGAAGTCATCGCTCAAGTAGTCATGTTTTTGGAGGGAAACACCAAAGAGATCGTTTCGGATTTAAAAACAACAATGTTGGAAGCATCCGACAATTTGGAATTTGAACGCGCAGGAACCCTGAGAGACCGACTCAAAGCTATTGAAAAGGTTTACGAAGGTCAAAACGTGGTGGGATTGGGTCGCGAAGAACTCGATGTCATCGGGGCAGCTTATGGCGGTGAAGAGGCCTGGGTGGAAATATTTTTTATTCGCCAAGGCAAACTAATTGGCCGAGACCATTTCACGATGAGCGGCACCCGCGAAGAAGATGGGAAGGAAATCCTGGCAAGATTTATCGAACAATTCTATTCATCGGCTTCACACGTTCCACGAAGAATCTTAGTCCCAGAATCGATCACAGGTAAAGAAGTGGTCACTAGATGGCTGGAGACGAAACGCAAAGGCCCTGTTGAAATTAGCGTGCCACAACGCGGAGCGAAACGTCGACTCATCGAGATGGTGACCACCAACGCTGCCCAAGGCCTTGAACAACTGAAACTGAAATGGATCTCAGATTCCACTCGTATGGAAACTGCAATGGCAGAGTTGCGAGAAGAACTTAATCTCCCCCAATCACCTCAACGTATTGAGTGCTATGACGTTTCTCACATACAAGGTACAAACACAGTTGCGAGTATGTCGGTATTTCAGGATGGAAAGCCTCTTTCGTCAAACTATCGACGCTTCAAGATCAAAAGTCACGATGGAAACGATGATTTCGCCTCAATGAGAGAAGTCCTTTCCAGAAGATTCAAACGACTGAAAAATGCTAGAGATGGCGGAAAGGAAAATGCCAGCTTTGCCGCAGCACCTGACCTGGTATTAATCGACGGCGGAAAAGGCCAACTTTCTTCAGCAGTCGAAGTGATGTTGCACCTGGGGCTCCAAGATATTCAACTAGCATCAATAGCCAAGCGAGAGGAAGAAATATTTTTGCCTGATGCTGCGGAGCCTGTAATCATGCCCAAGAACTCGCAAGGCTTGTTTTTATTACAACGTGCAAGGGACGAGGCCCATAGATTCGCCGTGACATTTCACAGAAACTTAAGAGGTAAGTCTTCCGTGAAATCTGCCCTAGAC
Organism: uncultured Chloroflexota bacterium; assembly: GCA_913042135.1. Lineage (GTDB taxonomy): Bacteria > Chloroflexota > Dehalococcoidia > Lucifugimonadales > Lucifugimonadaceae > Lucifugimonas. The sequence goes on from CAJWJL010000015.1 coordinate 12,922, forward strand.
CTAGTACCTGGAATAGGTCCAAAGCGACGAAAAATGCTAATTCGCTCGTTCGGCTCGGTAAAGGGAATTCGAGAGGCATCAGAAGATCAAATAGCAGCAGCACCCGGAATGACCGCAAAAGTCGCACGCCAAATCAAAGAACACCTCTAATAAACGATGCAGTCAATCACTTTTACCGGCTACGGGCAGACTGAAATCGTAGAAACCCCCCGCCCTACTCTTCGTGACCCCTCGGACGCTATCGTTTTAGTTACAACAACAGCAATAGGCCCTTGGGATATCCAAGCATTCTTGAACACAAATCTTAATGAATTCACTCCTGGTGGTGAATTCGCAGGAATAGTCGTTGAGACAGGCGAAGCGGTATCTCATGTCGAAATTGATGATTTGGTGGCCAACACGGTGCAGCATGTCAGTAAAAACGGTATCAGTGATTTATTCGGTTCGAATACGCTGCCTGGTGGACACGCTGAATACGTGCGGGTCCCAGACGCAGACAGGTGTCTAGTGAAGATCGCTGCATCGGGAGAGGAACGTGCGGTGCTGGCTGGTGGTACAGCAGGTTTGGGAACGGGAGCAGCGAGTGCAACTCTCGAGTACGCACAGAACGGTTCGTATGCGATTGCGGGTTGCGATCCGATTGGAATGACTGCCCTGATAGCGCTAAAAGCCGCTGGTGCCAAAAATCGAACTATCGCTATAGAGGATCATACGGAACGACGGAAATTAGCCGCTGGCTTCACTTTAAAAAGTTTTAGCAGTAATGAATGTTTGAACACTAGCAAGGTTGACGTGGTGATAGTCGGAGCAACGATTGAGGCCCCAGAATTCAACACATTAGCCAACTTAGTACAGCCTGACGGATACGTGATTTTCTGCGAACCAGACGGCCCATCAAGACTACTCAAGTCGGACATTACGTTACCCAGAAAGGTTGTGGTATCACATGCCAAATGGCCCGATGTATCAGAAGCAAAACGGATCGTAACCGCTATGCAAATCAAGAAACTAGACCTCACACCTGTAGTTTCACACGTGATTCCACTTGATGAGGCTCAAGAAGCTTACGAAGCTGCAGCCGGACCGGGGCCAGGCGTTCAAAAAATTTTATTAAAGCCTTAATGATCAAGCCGACGGCGATGAAAAATCTCGAGGAGGCGTAGGGCTCGAACGACCATTATTTGATTCCTCGGCTACAACTAATTGCCTCCGAGCCCAAAGCACTGCCAAGGCCGCATCGAGATTGCCAACAGTTTCTGGCAAGGAAAGGTTCCCGTCGGGCAATACTAATTCGATTCTGTGTGAGTAAGCCTCAGTATCTTGTCGCCTCTGGGTCACTGGTGAATTATTGGTATAACGCGAGTCATCTTCATCCTCTAACGGATCGTTTTCCTCGCGTCGATTTGACGACGTCGAACTTACAACCTGTGATTCTTCTACCGAATAGCGAGAGTCATCCAAGGATAAATAAGGGCGGGCTTCAGTGAATATACGGTCAATCATCGTCAGCCTGCGAGCTACGTTAACTCGCCCTGCTCCAGAAAGCTCTTCAAGCAGCACGCCCAGGCGTTCGATGCCATAAGGCTCATCGCCGAGTCGAGTCGACACTTCAACAAACAATAAAACATTGCGGGCAAGAATCATACGAGCCCTGTGCCCCTCGGTCGCCGACAGAGGCGTCACAGCTCTCAGGCCGTCTCGAGTTACTCTTACCCTGCTTCGACCGGTTCCAACCCCCCATAAGCGAAGAGCGTTAAGTCGAGCAGAAAACGCACCTCCTCTTTGAGACATGCCTAAAGATCGGGCCAGCCCTTGGCGCGATACTTCACCAGCAAACTCACGGACAATTTTCTTGCCCAATTCAATGCTTTCGGATAGACCGATCTCCGGAAATTCATATTCACCAAGTTTGGCCATAACTCATTCCTGACAAACCGTTATTTGATCGCCCAAACGCCCAGAGAGGCGTAGCAGCATCGTCAGCAACACCTCAAATCACTAAAGCCTTTTCACAGGGCTATCTTGAGTTAACATGTTACACCATACTTCAGCGTTTTACTGTAAGTTACGCTGGATATGCGGCGTAACTTACAGTAAAACGCCGTTATTGCGCTGTAAAGTAAGATGTTGATGCTCGTGAACTTGAGTGGTTTTTGCTAACGCGGGTAGATGCCAGGCTTCATGATGGCTCGAGCTCCCCGTTCATAGCATTAATTGGACATTAAGCCTGTCATGTTCTAAATATGGCACAGCACCCTTAACTAAGGGGGATGCTTCTTTCAGTGCCTCTAACTTAAGTACCCGGATTCCCGTTTTTACGTCACATCATTTCGGGACCATAGATAGTTCTGTCGAAACAGATTTTGTCCATGCAATGAACGCATTTTGAAAGACGCTAATCTTAAGTGCCTACGCTGCCCACTTTTGATCGCAGTTTATTAAGCCGAAACCGTTTAACGCACTCAATTTTCCAAGATGGTCGGCGTGGTTATTGATTTCACATCAGCAGCGTTTTTGACGTTGTGTTTTGTATGTAATCTGTATGTAAGAAAAGCCGATTTGAACTCAAATACGGCATATATCGGCCTCAAGGCATTTTGCTTTATAAAGCATGTCTTTCAGCACAATTTCGGGAAATATTAGCTCGGTGCGGCCCGTGAAAAATCGACCAATAATTAGATCAACAAATGCCAGGTAAACTAATCATCAGTTGATGTGAATGATCCAAGAGCACCTAACATTTTTGTCAATTCCAGCGGCAACACAAACTTCGTTGAATCTCCTGAACCAAGCTCTTTCAAAGCATCGACGTATTGGAGTGTCATGGTGTTTGCGTCTACGCCCTGTGCCACTCCATGGATTGCTTTCAGTGCTTCGGCATAGCCCTCTGCACGTAATACAGTCGCCTGCTGATCGCCCTGGGCGTTAAGGATTTCCGACTCACGATTACCTTCGGCTTTCAAAATCGCCGCCTGCTTCTCACCCTCGGCTACCGTAATCGCAGCTTCTTTGATGCCATCAGCTTGCAGAACCGCAGCACGTCGCTCTCGTTCAGAATTCATCTGCTGGTTCATAGCGTCTTGAACATCAGCCGGCGGATCGACTTCACGAATCTCAACGTTGGTAACCTTGATGCCCCAACGTTCAGTTTCCGTATCAAGCCGAGTGCGTATTAGTTCGTTGATACGGTCACGCTGCGAAAGTACCTCGTCCAAAGCCATATCACCGATAACGGCCCGCATTGTCGTTGTGGCAAGACCACGCACTGCATAACGGTAGTCTTCCACTTCAAGAACAGACCGTTCGGCATTATCAACGTCAACCCGAAGGTACACAAGAACGTCAATCGATAACGGAACGTTGTCTTTTGTGATATTTGTTTGACGAGAAATATCTAGGACTTCAACACGAGTATCGACCTTTTCAGTCGAATGAATTACCGGGATTGCAATAACAATCCCAGGACCTTTCATTCCCTCGAATTTTCCTAGGCGAAATCGAGCGATCCTCTCATAATCTCGAACGAAACTGATAATCATTATCTAACCTTCCTAATTTACGCACTACATTCACATATATGTTATTACCGATTACCTACTCGAGGGCATCAGATCTTAGTGGGTTTGACTTGAAGGTGATTCCCGGCTACTGCAACCACTTCAACCTTCGACCCTTTTATGCACCACTCATCGTTATCTCCATAAATTCGACTACTCCAATATTCCCCGGCTATCAATATTTGACCAGCTGGCGACAGATCGACAGTTACCTCGCCTTCCATACCTATCAATTCAATTGCAGTTGTGGGGCTCTTGTAGAGATTAACCTGCTTTGTTTTGCGGGCTTCATAAACGATCCAAACCATACAGATACCTAGAAATACACCGATAGAAGCTAACAACCACTTGCTTACCGAGGGTGCGTCCCCAGGAATACTCGGGTCGCCAAAAAAACCAACTAGCAATAGCCCTCCTAATACAAGGCTGACCACCCCTGCGGTTCCAAAATAACCGATCCCGGGTGCAGTCGACTCCAAATAAAGAAGGAAAAAAGCAAGCGCCATCAAAGCCACGCCCGCCCACGAAAACGGTAAAAGCCCGATACCGGCCCAACCAAGAATTAAAAACAACACTCCAAGTGTCCCGGGAATCCACAACCCGAAATTCCAAAGCTCAACAATTATTCCCGTACCGCCCAGTGACACAAGTAAAAACGCTATATTTGGATCTGAAACCAACTCTAGAAGTCTTTCAAGGAAGGTCTTTCCAACTATCAGCGTCTCAAACGATGAGAGATTGAGCATAACGGTTCGGTCACCCAAATCGATCTCGTACCTGTCCAGTTGAACAAGCAAAGACGAATAGTCTTCTGCTATGAGATCAGCAACATTTAGATCAACCGCCTCTGAAGCCGAATATGCCTTAGCAGACAGCACGGTCGCTTCTAACGCAGAAATATTCCTGCCCCTAGCTTCTGCGATGCTCCGCATGAACGCGGCAGCATCCTCTGTCGCCTTCAAGCTCAAAGTTTCGGGTAAATCTTCTCCATCAATAGTGACTACCGAAGCAGCTCCGATATTGGTAGCTGGTGCGAGAGCTAAGATATGGGCAGCTGCTCCAATAAAAGTACCAGCGCTTGCTGCCTGGGCTCCTTCAGGAGCTACATAGACCACAATCGGTATATCTGAAAGCAGAAATTCCTCGACAATATCTCTGGTCGCATCCAAGAGCCCCCCAGGGGTATCAAGAGTGAGCACAACGAGTTCCGCATTGTGCTCACGCGCCACAGCCATTCCCCTTTCAACAAACCTGGCACTTACACGACTGATAGCCCCATCAAGCTCGATCAGCACAACTTCAGGCTGGCTAGACATATCATCAGCCGAAACAGGTTGACTGGCCGGCAGTATCAACAGTGAAAATCCCAAAAGGACAACACTTATAGAAATTACTATTCGAATCTGCCGGGGAGATATTTTTTCGAAAGGGTTAATCACGATCGAACTCCATGGACGAATATTACATAATCAATACCACGCAAAGTTGATCCTGACGGCGGATATGCCAAAATACGTCAGAACTAACAACTGATCGACACACCGCACAGTACACACGACTAAAGATCAAAATGAAAATCACTGACATCCGTACGTTTCATGCTAATGACGGGCAAAGAAACAACATATTTCTAGAGATTCATACCGATGAGGAAATCACCGGTGTAGGTGAGGCCTACTCGATCGGCCCAGACCGCAGTGTTATCTCAATGGTCAAAGAAATGAAGTCCTGGTTTATCGGACAAGATCCAAGTCGAATCGAGTGGCTACTTGAGCGTGCAAAAAACACGATGCGATTCCCCCTCGGCCAAGTTGCATGGTCGGCAATTTCAGGAATAGACATCGCACTATGGGATATCGCGGGCAAAGCGTCAGGTGTCCCCGTTTACAGTCTATTAGGCGGCAAAACGAGAGATCGAGTTCGGGTATATCACGGCATTTACGGTGACTCTCCATCCGCTGTTGGAGAACATGCAAGAGAATTAATGAGTGAAGGATATTCCGCATTCAAGACCAGCCCGGTACCTTCAAATTGGCGTGAGATACCTTGGAGGCAGGTACTTCGAGAAGCTGATGAGAGGATGTCAGCTATACGAGAAGCCATAGGCGACGGTCCTGATCTAGCAGTCGATGTTCATGCGGCGATCAGAGAAACTGCGTTGTCCCTGCAGTTAGCACAAGTCATCACTCCGTATCGCCTTATGTTCATCGAAGAGCCAGCACGAGCCGAATTCGTTGAGTCCACCGCTGCGCTTCGTCGAGAATTCAGAGTCGCTCTCGCAACAGGTGAAAACCTGTACGGACTCCAAAGATATACCGAACTCCTGAATGCAGATGCTGTAGATATCATTCAGCCCGACATGTTGTGTTGTGGAGGCCTTCTAGAAGCGAAAAAGATCGCGGCCGTCGCTGAGGCACACTATGTAACCGTCGCCCCCCATAACCCTCTCGGCCTTATTTCCACAGCTGCTGGAGTCCACCATGCCGCTTCAATCAACAATTTTACGATTCTAGAGTGGCACGGCGATAACAAAAAAAAGAAAACTGAGTTTATAAACGAATCTTGGGTCCCAGTGGATGGTTATTTTGAACTGCCTGCAAACCCGGGCATCGGTATGACATTGAACCACGATGCAATCGCAGCCAATCCGCCCACACATTGGGACAGGGGCTTCGCTGAATACAGTGATGGAACCCCTGGATTCCTCTAAACCCAATTCGAACGATCTGCTCACAGGACTACTACGAAAAAGGATCAAATTGAAAATCACAAACATTGAATGCCTGATTTCCACCGACGCCTCAGCCAGTAACCTGGTTTACGTGAAAACAAAAACCGATGCCGGTATCTACGGGGTTGGTGAGGTGTACCACGTCGGACCAGATGCGGCCTCGCCTGTCTGGGTCGAATATTTTGCTGAACAGCTTATTGGACAAGACCCGACGGAAATCGAGCGAAACTGGGCACTCTGCTATCAAGGAGCAAGATTTCCCATTGGATCGTCCGGACTGGCGGCACTTTCAGCAATCGATCAATCGCTGTGGGATATCACAGGCAAGGCGCTAGACAAGCCGGTTTACGAACTGATGGGCGGAAGAGTTCGTGACAAAATCCGAGCATATTGGGATATACATGGCAGTACTCCTACTGAATTAGCTGAAGATGCCCGCAAGCAGGTCGATAAAGGATTTACGGCTCTTAAAGCGAGCCCGCTTTCTCCGAACTGGCGCGAAATGCGTTGGAATGACGCTGTTGCAGATAGCGTGGCTCGTTTTAAAGCCGTACGTAAAGCTGTCGGCAACGACATTGATGTTGGGTTCGATGCGCATGCAGCAATTTTCGAGCCAATCAGGGTACTAGAACTGACAGACGCCCTAATGGAATCCAATCCATGGTTTATGGAAGAACCCATTCGTATGGAAAATCGTCATGAAATGGGTCAGTTACGGGACAAGATGCCATGCGCCGTTGCCACCGGTGAATGCTTATATACCAAATTCGAGATGTGGGAGCTTATTCGTGAGGGCGGAGTCGACATTCTTCAGCCGGAAGTTTGCATCGTCGGAGGACTGACCGAGATGAGAAAGATCGCGTTCATTGCACAGGCACATGACTTGGTTGTTGCGCCACATAATCCTATGGGCCCGCTAGCAACGGTCGCAAACCTTCATTTTGATGCAGCGACTTCAAATTTCCTAGTTCAGGAATCGAGAATACTTAAACCAGCTGAAATTGCATCCGTCAGCAAAGTAATCAACCCGGTCGACGGTTACTACCCGATCCCGAATGGCCCTGGACTGGGCATCGATATAGTTGAAGAAGAATTCACTAAGCATCCTTATAAGGGCGCCTGGCACAGGGGCGACAGAGTCAACCCCGACAACTCGATCGCCTATATCTAAATGGTCTCATTTACACAAAACAGATAGATAAGTCGCAGATTGATACTCTAGGCAAACAGACGCTTATTTGGAACCATCAGCGCCTACGGTATTGGCCCAGGCTCCCATTGCCATAAAACCGCCGTCTACATTGAAATACGATCCAGTTACAAACGACGCTTTGTCACTAGCTAGGAAAAGCACCATATTAGCGATATCTGACGGCTGACCGATCCGCCCGATAGGATGCGCCAAACCAGTCGTTATTAACTCATCTTCCAAGTTACCGCCCGTCCCCGTTATAGCGTTCCTAACCATTGGGGTGTCGATAGCCCCGGGGTTAACGGAAACAACACGAATATTATCTTTGGCAAAATCTAGCGACATCTGTCGCATTAGTGACAGGTCTCCACCCTTTGAGGCCGCATACGCCGATACACCCTCCATGGATTGGAGGCCCTGCACACTGGCCGAAGAAATAATCACCCCGCCTCCCACTTTCCGCATATGGGGAATCGAATATTTGGCCAGTAGAAATCTGCTTTTCAAGTTAACTGCGATGATCTTATCCCATGTCTCTTCGGGAAGTTCAACAGCATCAACATAAGAATCGGGAGGTTGAATTCCCACATTATTGAAAACAACATTTACGCCCCCATATGTCTCAACCGCGAGATCGACACAGGAGCGACACCCTTCTGTAGTACCGGCGTCTGCATGTATGAACTGCGCTGTTCCGCCGCCGGAAACAATCGTGTCGACAGCATCATTGCCAGCTTCCTCGTTCCAGTCAAGGATAGTTACATTCGCTCCTTCACGAGCAAATGCTTCTGATGCAGCACCACCGATTCCAAGTGCGCCACCAGTGACGATCACCGATTTTCCGTCGAATTCACCCATTTTCAAATCCCCGCAAGCTAGTTGAAGTACAAAACAATGGTCACAATAGAAAAATCAGCAACCTAAGCCAATTTACCACTTGATATACCTGAGCTAGGGTCTGTTCAGCATCGAATAATCCAACAATATCTACGCAAACTACAAAAATAACTGACGTGCTACACATCAGAAATTACATATCCATTATTCGATCTCAATCATTACTCATTACATTATTGATGGTTTCTTTGATGCCACTGTTATCTCATTGCAGTACAGATAAACCATCGTCAGATAATGATGATTTCATGCTTAATATCTACACCGGCGAGGAAGAAGCTGGCTCCAAATCTATTTCATTCAACGAACTGATCGGCCAAGAAAAACGACCTGTACTCTTGAATTTCTGGGCCAATAACTGCCCACCATGCCGCGCAGAAATGATTGGATTAGAAGCAGCATGGAATGAATATGGAGACGAAGTTTTGTTCGTCGGTGTCGACGTAGGTCCCTACGTTGGTCTGGGAACTTATAACGGGGGTCGAGATCTAGTCGAAAGTTTTGGTATCACGTACATAACCGGTAACACATTCAACCGGAGTGTGATTACCGATTGGCAAATCGCAAATATGCCTTCAACTTTCCTGCTCGATCAGAATGGAAAAGTTCACGACATAGTGATAGGCGCTATTTTAGGTTCCCGATTATCCGAAAAAATTGAGGACCTGATCGCTATAAGCAATAGTTAGACACATCGAATGACAGACTCTGCCGACGGGTTATGAACGCTGAACAGAACTGGGCAGTGCTAGTATGCCCCAATTCGGTACCCA
>CAJWJL010000016.1:0-22025 GCA_913042135.1 uncultured Chloroflexota bacterium
TCTGGAAGTCGAAGTATTAGAACAGGATATTTCTAGAATAAGCGCAATCTTGCTCCAGGAACGATCAAGACGCGTCCCCCCTGGAATAGATGACAAAATTTTGACGTCTTGGAACGCTCTAATGTTTAAGGCATTTGCAGAAGCGGGGGCATTATTTAACAATCCTAACTGGATAACCATCGCAGAAAAGAACGCTCGATTTCTGTTAACCGCCATGAAAGATCCTGATGGTCGGTTAATACATAGTTGGAAGGCGAAGGATAATTCATCCTCTAAATACGATGGTGGTTCGCATATTCTTGGCTATTTAGATGATCATGCATATTTAATCGATGCCCTGATTACGCTGTACGAAGCTACGTTTGATTATTTTTATCTTGAAGCAGCGGAAAATTTGGCTGATAGTATGGTTGATCGATTCTGGGATCAGGAATCAGAAGTTTTTTACGATACATCGCTCGAACATTCTAAGTTGATCGTCCGTCCTCGAGATACCCTCGATAATGCTGTACCATCGGGTGGCTCGATCGCTGCTTTATCGTTACTTCGATTAAGTTTATTAACCGGTGACTCTGGTTATGCGTCAAAAGCCGAGTCTTCGATCAAGGCATTAGTCCCACAAATTCGACGAGCACCCTTGTCAGTCACTTCTTGGATTAGTGCAGCTGATTTCTTGAAAACGGACTCTAGTCAAATTGTGTTACTCGGTAATCATGAGAGCTCAACTTTGACTGAAATGATCGCTGCAGTACGCTCCAGATATTTGCCGAATCTGGTACTAGCAGGAGCTAGATGCGATGTCTCTAATGATGAGAAATCACCGTTACTACGAGGGAAGAAAATGTTGAACGGTAAGCCGACAGCGTTCGTTTGCGAAGACTATGTTTGCAAAGTGCCAGTTAATAGTGCATCCGAACTTGCCGATCAACTTGACTGATTATCATCATTGCTCGATTTGGTTGCAGGTTTCTTGAACTCTGTATGTTCTTGTTGCTCCGATGCCTCTTTTGCAGCCCGTATATCTGCCTTCCTGTCGAATCGTTCCCGTACCAATGCCAGTCCAATACCCAGAGCTCCACTGGCGACTCCTATTATCGTCAGCATGGGACCGGCTGTTGTTCTACACATTGAGGTTTTCAATCCGTTCTATTCGCTATAAAAAGTGATATTACTTGATGGTTAAGTTACCGCTTTATATCAGGAAGTAATTAGTTTGTTAGATCCCTCGTTTCGAACCGCCAGACAGCTACGACTAGAACGATGGCGCCCACGGATATAAGAGTGAAGCAGTGTACAGGGTTAATGCCGTTTATTATCACGTCATTGTGGTTGAAATAGTAAAACACCGAGATGAACCGTAGAGGGTCCAGAGCATCTACAACGGACAGGAAAGTATCGAGTAAAAAACCTATGATTCCCACTGATGCAGTTAATCCGCCCGCTAGGCTTTTCTTGCCAGTCGCTGCTCCTACTGACAACGCTATCAAACCTAATGTGCCACCTAGCACGTAAAGACTGAATATTGCTTGAGTCGTGCCTATCAACGATAGACCAAACCCTGCGATTTTTGATCCTCCAATAATCCCGATCCATAGTGCTATCGATAGCACAAATAAACCGGTAAGCAAGGCTGCTGCCTTTTGCACTAAGACGTTTTTACGAGATACAGGGTTGGCCAGCAGTTGGTCTAGAGAATGTGATTCTTCTTCTCCTGCTATTGTCCCCGCTCCGGCGATAATAGCGAATACGCCAAATATCATTGGTCCCATGAATCCGAATACTTCTGCGTTCAAAAATCCTTCGGGTGTTGTATATGTATCAGCATCTCCTATGAACGCCAACATTGCTTCAGGAAGCTGCTCTAAAAAGTCAGTTAATCCTGTCGAATCGCGTATCGTTGGATAAAACAGGGTTACGTATAGTCCCAGCACCATAGTTCCGATTGAGTAATAAATAATTGACTTTTTGGAATCTCTCAGGGATTTCAGGTACACGTTGAGTAACATTTTAATCTGCCGTTTTTGTCGTCTTGTCTGACTGGCTGTAAAAAGTCAAGAACACTTCCTCTAAAGCTGGATGCCCAGACTGTATATTTACGACCGTATACTTTGCTGCCAACTTAATCAGCGAATCGAGGCTTCCTGTGACATTACATGTTAGGTGGTGATCTTTAATTGTCACTTCGCTTACGCCGGAAACCTTCTCGAAATCAGCATTAGAAACAGCCTCTTCGAATTCGATTGCGATTTTGGTCACCGTTTGTTTTCGTAAGGTTGCAACTTCTTCCACGGCGACAATGGATCCTTCGCGGATAATGCCGACTCGATCACAAATTATTTCGACCTCTGGCAGAACGTGAGAGGAAACGAAAAGTGTTTTGCCAGATGCAGCTTCCTCTAATACGAGTGCGTGAAATTCTTGTTGCAACAATGGATCTAGGCCGGTTGTTGGTTCATCCAGAATTAGTAGTTTTGGGTCGCTCATGAATGCTTGAATTAGGCCGACTTTCTGTCGGTTGCCACGAGAAAGTTCACCAATTTTCCGTGAGAGGTCTAAATCGAATCTTTCGGCCAGTACCTTGGCTTTCCTGAGGTGTCCTCCTCGCAGATTGGCAAAATATTGCAGTAACTCTTCAGCAGTTAACTTCTCATAGGTAATGAAATCCCCTGGCAGGTAACCTGTATTTCGCCGTATTTCTAGCGACTCCGATCGCGAATCCATACCTAGGACTGTTGCTGAGCCGGAGGTGGGGCGTATGAAATCTAAAAAAATTCTGATACAGGTCGTTTTGCCTGCCCCATTGGGACCTAAGAGACCGAAAACTTCACCTTCATTGATTTCCAGGTTTACACCTGATATCCCACGGTGTTTTCCGTAAAACTTGGTTAGATTCTTAGAGCTAATCGGTGCGGTATTACCCAAAAGATGTTGGCCTATTATTCGTCACTTGCGTACTTTTCTAGGACATTACTGGGGAAATCACCATTTGAATAGACTTTGGACACGTCATCTAGTTCTTCTAAAGCATCAAGTAGACGTAGTGTTTGCATTGCACCTTTATCGTCTAGGGGAACTAATGTCGTCGGCACAAGTGCCAATTCGCCACTCTCGACGTTGATCCCAGACAGAGCCTCTACTCCCGACTTTACGTCGGCAAAAGTGTCGTAGGGTGCTGTGACTTGTACGATTGTTCCTTCTACTTCTACGTCTTCAGCGCCGGCGTCTACAATTTCTAGGGCGATGTCATCTGGATCACCATTTGTAACTTCAACGGTAATCAACCCTTTGTTTTCAAAATTCCATGAAACCGCACCTGCCCCAGCTAGATTTCCGCCTGCGCGTGTTATTTGGGCTCGAACTTCAGCAGCAGTTCGGTTTTTGTTGTCCGTGAGTGCTTCCACGATAATCCCTGCGCCTCCCGGACCGTAAGCCTCATAACTTATCTGTTCGAGGATGACCGCATCTCCGCCGGTCCCAGCTCCACGTGCTACTGCTCGGTCGATATTATCTTTGGGCATGTTTAATGACTTGGCGTTGTCAATAGCGAGTCTAAGGCGGAAATTCATCTCAGGGTTAGAATCTCCTTCACGTGCTGCAACCATTATTTCCCGCGACAGTTTTGTAAAAAGTTGACCACGCTTAGCGTCGGCTGCACCCTTCTTGTGCTTGATCGTGCTCCATTTAGAGTGACCGGACATTTAGACTCCCATCATGCGATGTATTTTTACGATCTCGGCGAAGAATATTACTAGTTTTATGGGCGCTAGAGTAAACCACTTGGTGGATCGATGACCATCACCCCACTCGTTTTATTTACCTCGATGATCACACCATCTATTACCGGGATGAGTATATCCGGAGGTCTACGCTGTTGCTCATCATGTGTGGGTGTAATGACGAACACGTCATTGCTGCCGGTTTCGATAATCTCGGTTATAGACCCAAGAGGTTTTCCGTCCAAGGTAGTGACATCTATTCCCAGGATTTCGTAATGGTAGTAAACCCCAGGTGGGTTTTTCGGAAGTGATTCAGCGGTGACTGATAATTCCAAACCACGTAACAAATTGGCTTTTTCAATCGAATCTACGCTCTCGAAAGTCAACTTTATTGCTTTACCAGATACGCCTGTTTCTGTGATTGTGTGTTCTGCACCATTGATTGATACAACGTCGCCAACACGGAATCTATTTGTGGTATTTGAATAAACTTCGACTAAAACAGTTCCGCTAATTCCAGTTGGCCGTCGTATTCGACCTGCCGCGACTAGACTTTCATCCAAATAGTCCGATGGCTTGAATGAACCGGTCATTGGAAAAGTGACTAATCGATTTCTAAGCTGACTCGGGTGTCAGTTTTGACAGCTGCGACTCGTAATAGTGATCGCATTGACTGAGCTACCCGGCCATTACGGCCGATAACTTTGCCTTTGTCTTCATCATCGACCGACAGGCGAAGAAATATATGATCACCATCACCTTCATCGGTTACCGAGACGTTATCTGGATTAGAGGCTAACGCTCTAGCAATGTATTCAATCATTTCACGCATAGCATCCACTGGAGACCCATCTTCGTAGATTGGATCCTGGGCATCTTCCTCGTTGCGGTCGGATGTTTCAGCCATTAGTTGTGGCCTTTGGGATGATTCCTTTGATCTGCAACAAGGTTGTTACAGAGGCAGATGGCTGGGCCCCGTTTTTGATCCATTTGTTGATTTTCTCTTCATTGAGGTTGATCTCTGGAGGATCTGGGAAGGGATCGTAAGTGCCCACCTGTTCGATAAATGAGCCGTCACGAGCTGCTCGTTGATCAGCGATAACGATTCGGTAGGAAGGGTGTTTTTTACCCCCAGCGCGGCGAAGGCGAATGCGAACCATGCGGGAAAATACTCCGTGCTGGTCTATTGCCAGCGAAAAATTATTCAATCAAAGTTTTATAGCGAGCCGTGTATTGACGCACTACAACCTAAAATTGTATTGACCTTCATAGGGATTAGTCAAAGGGTTTGTATTACATAGTCGCTTAGAATTGCTAATAATAGAAGCCTATTAGAGATTATTTATTACGTGATGTTTGTTCACCATTTCGAGCTCATCCGGCGGTAACCTAGTCTAATTGAACTATTAGTTACTGATTGTATTTTCTACTTTGACCCACAATATATCTGAGATCTCAGTTCTGTTTTTTGCTGCTATCCGTGAACGGGCAGGTACTGGTGTGGTGCAGGTTGTAGCAGTTGACGGTATGACAGTGGATGATGCCGTTGACGTTGCATGTAAGGCTGCTCCAGGACATCTTGAACTGGGAACTGCAGTTATGCTGGCATTGAATGGCGAATATGTTGCGAGGGATCACCTGGTCAATCCAGGTGACGAAATTGCTGTGATCCCGCCGGTTAGTGGCGGCTCAGACGAAATTGCTGATGACTCTGAGTGGGTATTTTTGACTGGTGAACACTTGGACTCTTCTGCGCTGACTGAATTTGTCAAGACAAATGTAGATGGCGCTATAGTGACTTTTCTCGGAGTTACCCGAGATAGTAACCAAGGGCGTATCGTGAAATATTTGGAGTATGAGGCTTATCAACCGATGGCTCAGAATAAGATGGCAGAAATCATCAAGGAAATGAGGGGCAGGTGGTCAATTGGAAAAATCGCAGTTGCTCATCGCACGGGGCGAGTCAATATTGGCGAAACTAGCATGGTAATAGTTGTTGCGTCTCCTCATCGGCGACCAGCATTTGAAGCCAGCCTGTATTTTGTTGACCGGTTAAAGGAGATTGTTCCGATCTGGAAAAAAGAATTCTTTGAAGGTGGAGAAGTATGGATTGGAAAGACTCCAGGTGACGGTACCGTCGTCGAGCACTGGCATAAATAATTTGACATTTAGATATACATATATCTGCTGTAATTAAGAGGTAACGTGATCGAAGAATCCCAACTGAATAGACACCCTCAGAGAAATGCCGTGATTGGTAGTCTCATTCAGGCAAAGGACCTCTACAGAAAATACAAAAACATTGCAGCGGTCGACGGAATAACTTTTCACGTTGAGCCGGGCGAAACTTATGGTCTGTTAGGGCCTAATGGTGCGGGAAAAACCACAACAATGCG
Source organism: uncultured Chloroflexota bacterium (assembly GCA_913042135.1). Lineage (GTDB taxonomy): Bacteria > Chloroflexota > Dehalococcoidia > Lucifugimonadales > Lucifugimonadaceae > Lucifugimonas. Next base: position 6,113 of record CAJWJL010000016.1, read on the forward strand.
TATGCTTAGTGGTCTCACCCCTGTGGATTCAGGAACACTCACAGTTGCCGGGATTGATGTAGTTCAAGATAGTCGATCTGTTAGAGAAATTATGGGAGTTGTTACTCAGCATGACGGACTTGATACAGGGCTTACTGTTTACCAAAATCTTTTTCTTTATGGATTTTTGATAGGACTCTCCAAATCACGTGCGCAAAAACGTACACATGAGGTACTTGAGTTTTTCAACCTGCGTGATCGGTCTGGGGCAAATGTATATGAGCTGTCAGGAGGGATGAAGCGTCGATTGGCAATTGCACGTTCGATGATGGGTAGCCCAACTGTAATTGTGCTGGACGAACCGTCGACAGGTCTTGATCCACAAAGTCGTAATCGCGTTTGGGAAGAACTTGCGATTCTCAAGGAATCGGGTGTGACCGTACTCTTGTCAACCCATTACATGGAAGAAGCCGCAATCTTGTGTGATCGGCTTTCCATCATGGATCGAGGCAAGATTCTTGATGAAGGTACCCCCGATCAAATGATACTGAGACATGCTCCCAAAGAAGTTGCGCAGGTTAGGGCTGAACCGGGCTCCCTGAGGCGCGTGCGAGATTATCTAAACAAACACGAAATTTCTTTTCGCGAGGTCGGTGCTCTGTTAAGTGTGACGGGAACGGAAGGCGTTACTCCTGACCTTTCCGGGTTAGATGGAGTAGCCGGAGTTAGAACCTCCTATCGTGCCGGCAACCTTGAAGACGTGTTTTTGACGTTGACTGGGCGAGAATTGAGAGATGGATGACGTACCTATCAAATGCGGTTTTCAATATCAGGCGCCGTAGCATCACGGGAATATGGTTACGGCATGCCATAGCGTTCATACGGTATTGGAAATTTGTTATCACATGGGTCTTGGTTGAACCAGTCATCGTCTTGGTAGCTGTCGGATTTGGAATTGGGAAACTTGTCAATACAGTTGATGGAGCTGACTCTTATGCTGAGTTCGTTACTCCAGGTTTGATTATGGGCTCAGCAATGTTTCACGCTTTGTTTGAAACTTCGTGGAATGCTTACAACCGTATAGAGAATGATGTTTATGAGACTGCTCTTACAGCTCCGATCACGGTTGTTGAAGTGACTATCGGGGACGTGTTGTGGGCAGTTACAAGATCAATTATGACTACGATAGGTGTAGCGTCAGTTGCCGTGGCTTTTGGTTGGTTGGATGGTTGGCTTGCTTTCGGAATACTGATTCCAGCTGCAATGGTGGGCGTACTGTTCGGAACTATGGGTTTTCTTTTTTCGGCGGTAGCTCCTCATACAACATTTTTAACTATTGTGTTTACGTTGATAGCCACGCCACTTTATTTTTTTTCAGGATCATTTTTTCCGCTCTCGACTCTGCCAGATTGGGTCGAGCCAATTGCTTGGTTGATGCCACTTACACCCGGAGTTCACATCGCCCGAGGATTTGCTCTGGGTCATTTGGATTTCACACACTTATGGGCCGCCGTTTATATGATTGGACTTACTGTTGTGATGTGGCCTTTGGTGATTTATTTGTTAAAACGTCGCCTCGTCAAATAATGGTTTCGCCGTGTCGCCTGAATATGCGTTAATCATTAACAATTCCCTTCCAAGCGCTTTGCGAAGGGTTCTTGCGAAGCTATATTTAGCAGGACGCAACTGTGATGATCTTCTAGGAGGGTTCGCATAGTGGCCTAGTGCGGCCGCCTGCTAAGCGGCTTGGGGGTGTTGAGCTCCCTCGCGGGTTCGAATCCCGCACCCTCCGCCATCACACCTGTACCGTGCTTAGATTGCCACCGCTTAAGTTCCGATACGCAAGTTTGGTTGGCAAATAGATCTAAGAGTTTCCACTGCAGCTAGAACAGCTAAGAAGCTAGTTTTAGGATTTGTATCGTGAGGCCTATTTTCAAATCGGAACGAAAACACCCCGGCCGTACTGACTGCTTTTATTTCATGGACGTTTCCCGGGGAGTCCGGATCGGCTATGACGACGACTTTTGTTGAATCGGGACCAATACCGGCTAAGCTTACCGTGGCGGCCACGTTGACATTGGCAGGAAATAAAGTCACAGCTTCTGCTGCCGAACCTTGAAAGATCACTGTAGGTTTATTGATCTTTTCATCTTCCCAGCCAGCGAATCCCGGGGCACCTGAAAGGGCGATCGGTGGTTTACTCGAAATGATAGTAACCTCTTCGAGGAGATGTTTCGATGCACGCAGTGCATCTATACCACCGACAGCGCCTGAGGGGATGTAAAGTGAAGCACCTGACTTCTCAGCAGATGCCATGACCATCTGCATCAGTCTAGGTTCTATCATCGCTCCAGAGCTCATGATTAGCATCGATTTGCCAGCGCTTACGATATTCACTGCATGAGCTGTCACAACCTGTTGAGAAGCACACTCAACAATCAAGTCGAGCTCATCGATCGCTGTTAATTCCGAAATCGTATTCGCCTTAATCAATGGTGTGGCTTGACATCGGTTCAATTCTTGGGAGAGGCTATTTCTAGCTGATGCAGATTGGTCGAATAGGGCGATAATGTTGGCAGGTCCGGCTTCTCCTCGTTGGACAGATCTGGCCAACTCTGAGCCCATGGCACCACATCCAATGAGACCTAATTTCACTATTTTTGGATGTTTATTTACCAACAGTCTCATAACTCCGAATCGTTGTAATCTTGCCCTGACTGTAAATTTTTCAGGGCGATACTATTAGTGCATGAACAATAACGCTGAGTGGATCGTTTGTGCATCATAATTGATCTAGGATCTAGTATGTATGATGCACCGGTTATATCCTTAATGCATAATGTTGTTTTAAATGGCCGAGAAACTAAAAAATCTAGTTAAGCCATACCTTTCTTTATCAATAGCCAATTAGCGGACTACATAAACATTGCCTAGTTATCATGTGTGGACTGTAGGGTGCCAGATGAACACTTCTGATTCAGAACGTTTGTCTAGTGGATTTTCTGAAATGGGCTTTGATTTGGCGGAAGATCCAGTTGCTGCTGATGTGTTCGTGTTGAATACATGTGTCGTACGTCAGTCGGCCGAAGATACTGCCACTGGAATGCTAGGTAGGCTTGGCAAAGATAAAAAGAACCGTGGCAATCAAATCATTGGCGTGACTGGTTGTATGGTCGGTCCTGAAAAATCCCAACTTAAACGTCGCTTTCCTCATGTGGATGTTTGGTCCGGACCTCAGGAGTTTGGACCCATTCTTGAATTAGCAGGCGTTCGGCACGGCTTAGACCCTTCAGGATGCCTCAGCGGCTTGGTTCCTGAGACTCCTCATGTTTCTTCGTTCATACCGGTAGTACATGGGTGCGATAAATTCTGTACTTTTTGTATTATTCCGTATCGGCGGGGCAGGGAAACAAGCCGAACTTCTTCAGAGATTGTTCATGAGGCGGAAATGATGGTTGCTCGTGGTGTGAAGGAGATCACATTTCTAGGTCAAAATGTAGACTCATATGGTCACGATCTGCGACCAAGAATCGACCTTGCGGATTTGATGACGATGGTGCATGAGGTTAATGGTTTGGAGCGAATAAGATTCTTAACATCGCATCCCAACGATATGTCTGTGAGGATACTGGAAGCTGTTCGTGATCTTCCGAAAGTTTGTGAAATGATCAATCTTCCATTCCAGGCTGGCGACGATACGGTATTGGCCAACATGCGACGTGGATATACGGCCAGACAATTCCTACAAAAAATAACCCAGATAAAGAAGATGATTCCCGGCGTCACTCTGACGACGGATCTTATAGTTGGTTTTTCCGGCGAGTCTGACGAACAGTTTGAACGATCGATGGATGTGCTTCGCTGGGTTGAATTCGAAAAAGTGCACGTTTCGGAATATTCGTATCGGGAGGGAACATTCGCATCTCGAAAAATGAAAGATGATATTGATCGGTCGGTGAAGAAGGCTCGTAAGGCTGCAGTCGGAGAACTCCAGGAAGAAATCCAAACTCGGAATAATGCGCATCTGGTTGGTTCTACTTTAGATGTACTTGTTGAAGGTCGTAAGAGAGGTAGACTGCACGGTCGTAGTAGAGGCGATAAACTAGTGTACTTAAATACGCCATCCGATCTGAAATCACAACGACCTCGGGTGGGTCAGACAGTTGAGGTTGAAATAACCGAAAGTTCACCATGGTCTCTTGAAGCGAAGTTATCTGGGGCACAGGTGAAAAAGGAAAAGGTGCCGGTCGCATGACGACTGCCTTTAGCAAGCAAACGGCCATCGCTATTAGCGAGCTGGAGCAATCTGCATTTTGCCAGACTGATGGCAACCTTCGCACGAAAACTCTTCAGGAAGAATTCCAAACTGGTGTTCGCTGGCAGAAAGTACCAACGCGATATTTGAAGCTTACCCCTGATGAAATTGCTGACGGAATCGTATTCGCCCGTAAAGAGTTGGGGGAGAAAGCAGTTCTCCTAGGACATCATTACCAACGCGATGATGTAATTCAGTACGCTGATTTTACTGGGGATTCATACAAGTTATCTAAAATGGCCGCTGAAACCAAGGAAGCGAAATGGATTATTTTTTGTGGAGTCCACTTCATGGCAGAGACGGCAGACATACTTACCCTGCCCGATCAGAACGTATTACTGCCTAATCTAGCTGCTGGTTGTTCAATGGCTGATATGGCAACTTCTCAAGACGTAGAGGATTGTTGGGATGATCTTCATTCTATTTTGGGCTCCACGGAAAAGGTCATACCTATAACTTATATGAATTCTGCTGCTGCGATAAAAGCACATTGCGGAAAAAATGGAGGTTTGGTTTGCACCTCCTCTAATGCTGATAAAGCATTCGATTGGGCGTTAGATCGCGGCGAAAAGATCTTATTCCTGCCGGATCAACATCTCGGCCGAAATACTGCAGTTGCAAAAGGTATTTCGGAAGATGAGATGGCAGTCTGGAATCCGTCTTTACCAATGGGAGGGCTTTCTGACGAAGATATAAAGAGGACGAAAGTTTTACTTTGGCGGGGTCATTGTTCCGTTCATACGCGATTTACGGTTGATCAGATTACAGCGGCGCGAGCCCGCAACCCTAAGACGACCATTATTGTTCATCCTGAATGTACCAGGGAGGTAGTTGCGGCCTCCGATATGTACGGTTCGACCGAATTCATACTTGAGGAAATCGCAGGTGCTTCGGCAGGGACTTCTTGGGGAGTCGGAACTGAGGTCAACATGGTGCGCAGACTGGCTGCAGAAAATCCGAGTAAGGAGATTTTCTCTCTTGATCCGGTGGTGTGTCCTTGCGCAACCATGTATCGAATACACCCTGCATATGTTCTTTGGGTTCTTGAGGGCATATTGGCTGGACTTGCGATAAACCGGATAGAGGTTGAACCCGACAATCGCCTAAACGCTCTCCTCGCACTTGAACGAATGCTGGAAATGGCCGGCTAAAACAATCGGACAGCAGTCAACCAGGCAATCCATATGATTCCAGATCCCGGTGAACTCGACGCAATTATTGATCGTGCGTTAGCAGAGGATGCAGTTGGGTCTGACGCGACTTCGCTGGCATTAATTCCGCCGACCCTTCAAGCCACAGTATCAATTGTTACAAAACAACCTGGCATTCTTGCCGGATTGCACATAGCAGATGCTGTATTTAAACGTGTAAATCCTGACTTGCAATTCGTTTACCGCTTGCAAGACGGTGATCGTTTAACTGCTGAGCAGACCTTAGCTACGGTCTCGGGATCTATTGCTTCGATACTCAGCGGAGAGAGGACTGCGCTCAATTTTTTACAGCGGATGAGTGGCATAGCTACTTTAACGGATCTATATGTGTCCGCAGTTGATGGAACTAATGCTTCTATAGTAGACACCAGAAAAACTGTTCCGGGACTTCGGAGACTCGATAAATACTCTGTGCATATTGGAGGCGGAAGGAATCACCGGATGAATCTGAGTGATGGCGTGCTTATCAAAGACAATCACATTGCTGCGCTTAGAAGTACAGGGAACACACTTGAACAATTGATAAATGAGGCGCGTGCAACAGTTTCCCACACGCTGAAAATCGAAGTTGAAGTTGAGTCGGTTGAAGGTGCAATATCCGCAGCAAGTGCCGGTGCAGATATTGTAATGCTCGATAATATGAATCCAGATGATATGCGGTCTGCTGTTGCTCATATTTCTGATCAGTGCATCGTTGAGGCATCTGGTGGCGTTACTCTTGCAAATGTTGCCGAGGTTGCAAGTAGTGGAGTCGATTTTATTTCAATTGGCGCACTTACTCATTCACCTATGGCACTCGACATTTCACTTGACTACGAGACAAAAATAACCTGATTAGCAAAAACACCTTTTTGTCTATCGTGAGAATGCTCTGGATTTCGTCGTAGCCTTGGAAATGTATTGGAGTTTGCGTTTATCGCCGCCGGGACGTATTTCTATCACTTGAATCTAAAAGGATTGTGAAAGGACCGGCATTATCGATTTTTACGCTCATTGACGCTCCGAAAACCCCAGTCTCTGTCCGTAGTCCACTACAGTGAAAAGCTTGCACAGTTTTGTCAAATAAACGCTGCGCTACATCCCTATGAGCTGCATCGATAAAGCTAGGGCGCCGTCCTTTACGAGTTGATGCGTAGAGAGTGAATTGACTTATCAGTAGTAATCCACCATTTACTTCTTGTACCGATTGGTCGAAACCTGACGCCCCTGATTTTTCAGGGAACACTCTCATGCTCAGAGTCTTGTCCACAATGTATTTGATGTCTTCTTCAGTGTCATCATGAGTGATACCTATGAAAAGGCAAAGTCCTTGATCAATATGTCCAACGGTTGTTCCGTCCACAGAAACAGATGCTTGATCGACACGTTGTATAACGGAACGCATTTAGGATTTGAAACAGATTAGTGAGTGTGTCCACCCGCGCCATGCGAATGGCTCGAGTTACTCCCACTAGTGTCTGCTGACTTACTTTTTGCTGAAGCAGAATTAGAAGATTTGGCAGATTCTGATTTAGACGATGAGGAGCTAGATGAGTTTTTTGATTTGGATTCTGAGGAACTGGATGTTTTAGATGTGTCATCCTTTTGTGATTGACTGTTCGAGTTAGAACCTGATCCGTAATCAGTTGTGTAGAATCCAGATCCTTTATAGATCACGGTCGGTGATGTGATTTGCCTGCGTGATTCGCTTCCGCACGTTGGGCAATTCGCACCTGGCTCGTCGTTGAATTTTTGAATTAGATCAAAAACATGACCGTTATGATTGCATTTGTAAACGTAGGTTGGCATTTTTTGGTTGATTGTGTTGCTACAAAGGAACGCGAGTGCAGTCGCACTCGCGTTCCTTTGTATATTTTTCTGATGGGTAATTTTATACCAGTGAGGTGAGGATGTATCGAGGAGTGAGGTTATCCGGCATATCCTTAAATTCCTTAGGATCCGATCGCTTATTAATTCCTGTAGTTACAACGGCGGAGTCCAGTCCTACATTATTTGCACCTAGAATGTCCGTTTCAAGTTGGTCCCCGATCATAACAGCGTTGTCGGATCCGGCACGGCGTATGGCTTCGATGAATATCGGCGGATTAGGTTTTCCTAGCTTAGATGCTCGTAGAAAGTCATGTTTTCCATGTAAGCGCATAAGCGCTTCCTCAAGCGTTTTTACGAATGCCGCCGCTCCCATCCCGAATTCAGCCGGTCCATCTTGATATATAAAGTCTGTATTGGGTAACACCATCTGTATCGGATCTTTTTCCTTGAATCTCTTCGACACAAGGTTAAGTAGATGATTGAGCGTGGATTCCCAGTCATATGGACCGCTAGAACTAAACAGTATGACATCTGGTTCAGTGGGACTATCTAAGTCCAATATCCTTCCACCCGAACCTGCTACATATGCTCTCGAATCTGTTGTTCCTAGGACCAATGTCGGACGTCCTAGTAGATCCTGATCTCGATAATAGCCAGAAATCAATGAGCCAGAGTTAACAATGCGTTCCACAGGGATTCTCATACCTTGACTTTGGAATTTGTTTGATAGTGATTCAGTGGACTTAGATGCATCGTTTGTAACAATGAAATAATTCGTAGCTGACGTATTCATCATATTTACGAGGTGTTCGGCATTAGGAAGTGAGTCGATCCCGTCAACTAAAACGCCGTAAGCATCAAAAAATACGGCATCGTAGTGATCAAATATTGCCTCAAGATCAATGTAACTTGGAATCATGAGAAATCATTCCGATGTAGCTAAATTGAATCCGTTTTGCCATGCTTCAGAGGCCACTGCCAATGGGATAGAAAGTGAATTCCCGAACTCCAGGCTATTGCCTTTTACAAAACCGATAATGGTCATTGGTACATTGTGTGATAGAGCTATAGATTCGAGTTGGTTTATGTGTTTATTTGCCAAACTTAAAAGAATACGTGACTGAGACTCACCGAACATGCCTGCATCCCAGCGCTGTGGGAGAGCTTTGGTGATGACCGCACCAATCCCTCCGATAATCGAGCACTCGGCTATCGCGATCGAAATCCCTCCATCGGAGACATCATGAGCCGAGGCAACAAGCCCTGCTTTTATTGCTTTTCTGCAAACCTCTTGTGTCCGCACTTCTAAATCCAAGTCTAAACGTGGTTGACCTTCAACTTTGCCGTGTATCAGTTCAAGATATTCACTCCCTGCAATATCGTTTATTTCATCCCAGCAGGAATCGGTTCCGATCAAAATGATGATATCTCCTTGAGATTTGAACCCGACTGTGGCATGCATTTCTGCATCTTCGAGCAGACCAAGTGACCCAATGATCGGAGTGGGGAATATGGCAGAGCCCAACGATTCGTTATACATGCTAGCGTTTCCGCTAACAATCGGTATGTTGAAAGCATCAGCCGCGCGAGTTATCCCTCCGATTGATTCCGTTAATTGGTATTGAACATCTGGAGTTTCTGGGTTTCCAAAATTCAAGCCATCTGTGAGTGCAATCGGTGCCGCACCAGTGACAGAAATGTTGCGGCACGCTTCGGCGACGGCGATGGATGCGCCGATATTGGGATCCAGGTAGCAGATCCTGCTATTGCAGTCGGTCGAAATGGCGATGCCTCTTTTAGAGCCTTTCAACCGTAATACCGCAGCATCTCCGCCCGGCTCGATAACTGTGTTGGTCTGAACGTGATAATCATACTGCCGATAGATGGGAAATCTGGAAGCGATATTGGGCGAAGCCAGCATTTTCAACATCACCTGTATCGGAGGTATGTTGGGCATTGGGATCCTACTCATGTCAACAGTTTGAAGTGCGTCAAGCCATACAGGTTTACTGCTAGCTAACTTGTACTCTGGCGCGTCTGTGAGTGTGATTACCGGCGTGCTGCAAACTTGTTTGCCTTCATCGTATATTTTTACGTCACTTCCCAATTCAAACTCGCCGATAACGGTTGCGTCAAGATCCCACCTTTCAAATAACTCAAATACCTGTGTTTCTCCGCCTGGGGTTACTGCGATTAACATCCTCTCTTGTGATTCTGAAAGCATCACTTCATATGGGGTCATGCCTTTTTCTCGTCTGGGAACTCGGTCTATGAATAGCTTTAACCCCATTCCAGAACGTTCTGCCATTTCGATTGCAGCAGAAGTTATTCCTGCGGCCCCACAGTCTTGGAGGCCTACTACACCTGGTAATTCAAGTGATTCCATACACGCTTCTATGAGTACTTTTTCAAGGAATGGATTTCCTACCTGGACCGCTGATCGCATTTCAGCTTCTTCTTCGAAGCCCTTAGAAGCTAATCCAGATGCGCCGTGGATACCGTCTCTGCCAGTATCTGCCCCTACTAGTAAAAGTAAATCGCCGGCTTCCTTGGCTGAAGCGCTAGCCACTTTTCCATTCTCGATCAATCCAACACACATGGCATTGACCAAGGGGTTACCCTTGTAACTGTCAGAGAAAAATATCTCCCCTCCAACATCGGGGATACCGATGCAATTACCGTACGAAGATATACCGCCTATCACTCCATTCAATAAATAGCGGGTTCGAGCATTATTAGGTTGTCCAAATCTTAGAGAATTGAGTAACGCTATCGGTCGAGCTCCCATAGCGAAGATGTCCCTTATGATGCCACCTACACCTGTGGCAGCACCTTCGAAGGGCTCAACGGCGGACGGGTGATTGTGAGATTCGATTTTCATGGCGACAGACAGACCGTCACCAAGGTCAATAACGCCGGCGTTCTCTGCTCCGGGAGCTACCAGCAAACGTTTGGATGAAGATGGAAGAGTTCGAAGTAGAGCTTTTGTGTGCTTATACCCGCAGTGTTCAGACCATAAAGCTCCGAATAGTCCTAACTCGAGCGGAGCCGGTTCACGACCGAGCCTGTCAATGATCATTTCGTACTCGGACCGACTCAAGGCAATTTCATCGAGTGTTTGCTGGCTTACTGTCATCTGGGCCTTCTGCTCCCTTGTTCTGAGGGACCTTTATTAGAGCAAAACACAGTCATTTCAAAGAAGTGACTGTGTTTTCAATCAGGGATTTAAAAATTATATTTCCATCATCGCCACCAATAAGTTTTTCGCTGGCCTTTTCCGGGTGAGGCATCATCCCTAGAACATTACCTCGCTCGTTAATTATTCCCGCTATATTGTTGACTGAACCGTTGGGGTTGATTTGAGAAGTCACGTTCCCAGAAGTGTCGGAATAGCGAAAAATTACCTGACCGTTGTTTTCAATGCGACTAATTGTTTCGTCGTCAGCTTGGTAATTACCCTCACCATGAGACATGGGGATGTGGAGTAATTGTCCCTTAGTTGCTTTTGAAGTGAAGATGGTCGACGTATTTTCTACCCGTAAATCCGTCCATATGCAACGGAATTCCAGATGGTCATTCCGCATTAGCACACCAGGTAGCAGATTGGATTCACAAAGAATTTGGAACCCGTTGCATATTCCAATGACCGGACCACCTTTGTTTGCAAAAATACGAACTGCCTCCATGACGGGAGAGAAGCGTGCGATCGCTCCGCATCGCAGGAAATCTCCGTATGAGAATCCGCCAGGTAGTACGATGACATCATATTTATCCAAATTGTCATCATCATGCCAGATATAATCAGACTCGTACCCCAGTACATCTGAAACTGCATATCGAGTGTCTTTTTCGCTCCAGGTACCTGGAAAGACAACGATTCCGAACTTCAATGGCTGTACCCCCCTGGATGCTTAACACCTGAAGTCAAAACTTGAGTCACTGTAAGTTGTCTTATTGTCGCCTCTCCCCGAAGCAAAATCACGGGAATATTATTGTGAATTGTTAAACCTGTATGAAAATTTCAAAAAAACACCCCGGAGTATCCGAGGTGTGAATAAAGGTTGCCGTTCAGCCCCACAGGCTTTTCTTACATGCTTACATGTTTTTTAAAGTTGCCTTAACGCTCTTGCGCTTCTTGGCAGCAGCGGTTTTCTTTCGGGTGATGCTGGGAGGCTCAAAGTGTTGCCGTCGTCTGGCTTCAGAAATTATTGATTCTTGCTGCACTCTCTTGGTGAAGCGGCGCAGAAACCCCTCGAAACTTTCACCATCGTTGATTCGTAGTTCTACCAAAGAAATTCCTAATTCGTTATTGGGTGACACATGATGTGTGACCGATCGGACAATCATCTGAAGTGCAGATGGGCTGACTACTAGTATAGGTATTGGGGTATCTCACGGTCAATGAAATTTTATGTGCAAATGTTCAGTCAACTTAGATTATTGAGTTGATTTAAGTATTTTGAGACCATTTTCCATTCGGGTTATGCATCTTGCTCGACCAATAGCTGCCATGGTATCGAACAGTGGCGGCGCAAATGTTTTTCCAGTAGTGGTAACTCGTATAGGTGAAAACAGTTGACCTGGTTTCAACCCCATTTTTTCAGCCAGAGACCGATATGCTGTTTCTAGTTGATCAGGTTCAAATGTTGAAACTGTTTTGCACAGTTTAAGCGCTGCCGCCAATGCCTCGACGGTGAGGTTCACGTCCATTTTTCGACCTGGTATGTCTTTCGCTGCTGGTTCGACATTATCAGAAAAGAAGAAATCAAGCGCCTCAGTACCTTCGGTTAAAAGTTTGAGACGTTCATGGACTAGTGGAATGAGTTGACGGAGATAATTTCGATCGATTGGTCGTTTAACTGAGTTGGGCATCCCACCTTCCGACTCTGCGCGTTCCATGAATGGCACAAGCAGATCCATAAGGCGCTCGGTGTCCATGTCTCTTATATAAACACCGTTCATCCACGCGAGTTTTTCACTGTCGAAAGTTGCGGGAGAGTCATTTATACGTTCAATTGTGAAACGTTCGATGATTTCATCTCGACTCATTACTTCGGTATCATCTCCAGGAGACCAGCCGAGTAGGCTCATGAAATTAAATACTGCATCGGGCAGGAACCCTTGATCACGGTATTCAAGGGCTGAAGTCGCTCCATGCCGTTTACTGAGCTTCGCCTTATCCTTCCCTAAAATTAATGGTACGTGAACGTATTGTGGCGGTTCGATCCCTAGTGCTTTATGGATCAGTAAGTGACGTGGCGTACTTGAAATCCATTCATCTCCTCTGATTACATGAGTGACACCCATAGAGTGGTCATCTAAGACATGTGCCAAGTGATAGGTAGGCATTTCGTCCGATTTAAGGATCACGAAATCATCTATTTCTTTTAAATCAAATGTGACTTTCCCTCGTACAGTATCTTCAAATGAAACTGAACCATGTTCTGGGACCCTGAGTCGAATAGTGATTGGTAGCCCGGCTTTCCGGGATGCTTCAATTTCATCTTTGCTACGGTACCGCCCACGATTGTCGTATCGAGGCGGCTGTTTTGCTGCCCGCTGTCGCTCTCTAAGAGCAGCTAATTGTTCGGGAGTGGTGTCATCGAAATAGGCCTCCCCATTTTCGATCAATTTCATAGCTGTTTCGATATATGTTTGCCTGCGTTCAGATTGAACGTATGGTGCGTGAGGGCCGCCCTTGATCGGACCCTCGTCCCAATCGAGACCAAGCCAGTTTAGTGATTCGAAAATCGCCTTTTCTGCCTCGGCGTCATATCGATTGCGATCGGTGTCTTCGATCCTTACGATGAACTGGCCTTTGGATTTTTTTGCCAGAATCCAACAAAAAAGAGCCGTGCGTATGTTTCCGATGTGAGGGATACCGGTGGGGCTAGGAGCGTAACGTACGCGAACGGGGGGTATTGATGATGTCATTCAAGAACTTTAGCAGAGGAATTACAGGTAGAAGGTGTATGAATTATGTTACTCACTCGATCAAGGAAATTGCACTTCGTAAATCATCAGGAAGCTGGGATGTTACAGATACTTTTTCAGATGAAATAGGGTGATTGAATATGAGTTTTGATGCATGTAGAAATTGTCGACTTAAATTTTCAATACCCTGTCGTTTACCATAGGTTTGATCTCCCACTACAGGATGTCCTATCGCCGTCATGTGTACACGAATCTGATGCATACGACCGGTTTCGAGTCTAATCTTTAAAAAAGAAAACTGACCTATTTCGCGGATAACTTCATAATGCGTCAGCGCCGGTCGCCCATCTTCATTCACTGCTTGACGAGTGCGGTGATGTGGATCTCGACCTACGGGTGCGTCGATTGTTCCCTTAGATGATTCTGGGTGTCCATGTACTAGTGCTGTGTATATTCGCTCGATCTCATGTCTTTTGATCATTGCTGTCAGATTGTCATATGCCGTTGGGCTAAGAGCGATAACCAAAAGTCCACTGGTATCTCGATCGAGTCGATGCACGATGCCAGGCCGATCAGTGTCACCTACCTTAGAAATTTTTGGCCAACGTGTTGCGGCAGCATTAGCCATAGTGTCTGTGAGATGCCCGGCTCCGCTGTGGACGACCATTCCTGAGGGCTTGTCAATGATCGCAATATCATCGTCCTCAAAAACTACATTCAGAGTTAATTCACTGGGCGTTATAGCAGGTGTTAGATAGTCTTTTATTGGTTCAACACGAATAATTTGTCCACTACTTACTTTAGTTGAAGCACGTGTGGTTGTAATACCGTCTATTGAAACAAGTCCTGCCCGTATTGAACGTTGCATATGTGACCGTGATCCCAAATGCTCCGTTGTTTCTGTTAACACCACATCCAAACGCTGGCCTTGCTGTTTTTCAATTATTACAAACTCCATAAAGGTCTCATCTTTTATTCCACTGAGTCGGGAGTTTTTTTGGTGTTGGAGGAATTCTTCGCTGCCTGCGAATTCTCAGAGTCTAAATCTTGAGAATCTTCTTTAGAGTCATCGTTCAAAAACCAGAAATAGAAGATCAGCAGACCGATACCGATAACAATGGAAGAATCCGCCACATTGAAAATTGGCCAGGGGCCTACGTCAATGAAATCGGTTACGTGACCCAATCTTAAGCGATCAGTGATGTTGCCAATAGCACCTCCGAATTGGAGTCCGAACGCAACTCTAAGTACCCAGGGCGGGTTCTTAATTGAACTGTAGATCCAAGTTAGTACTGCGACGGCTGCTAGTGATACCCAGGTCAGGATGTCGCCTTGACCTTGGAACAACGAGAACGCTGTTCCTGTGTTCCATGCATGGGTGAATCTGAAGAACCCAGTTGCTGGCAGTGACTCACCAACCGCCAAATTATCAATAACCAACCATTTAGTTACTTGGTCAATGACAACCGTAAATAGCAGTACTGTCCACGGGATCGGGTCAAAAAAATTCGATCGAATTTTTACATTATTGTTCATCGGTAATATTTGTGAAGATTTAATTATGGGTATGTGGATGATTCATAAAATTATCTTCGAGTATACGTTCATACAGTATGCGTGAACTTGTATCAGGGTTAGAATCCATTGCCGTATGTATCGTTCTTAGGATTTGTTTTCAAACTGGAGAATCAATGGCATGATTCGAGTAGATTTGCGCAGCGACACGGTGACACATCCCAGCCCTGAAATGCGAAAGGCGATGTATGAAGCTGAGGTCGGTGATGATGTTTATGGTGATGACCCGACCGTCAATCATCTTCAAGAACGTGCAGCTGAACTACTTGGTAAAGAAGCGGGATTATTTGTTTCTTCTGGTACGCAGGGCAACCTTGTTTCCATGCTTGCGCACGCTCAGCGCGGCGAGGAAGTATTGGTGGGAGATCAGTGTCATATTATGAATAATGAAGCTGGTGGATCCATGGTGTTAGGCAGCATTGTTCTCTATCCCATCAGAACTGATGAATTTGGGTTTTTAGAACCCGATCACATTAAGGATGCAGTGAAACCGCGGGATTATCACAAGCCCACGACTAGGCTATTGGCGATAGAAAATACGCATAACGCTTCCAGTGGTCGCGCCCTTAATGCTGAACAGATGAAAGCAATGGCTGACGCTGGTCACGAGAAAAGTTTGAGCGTTCACCTTGACGGTGCACGGATCTTTAACGCTGCGGTAGCGTTAGATGTGCCTGTTGCCGATCTAACAGAGCATGTTGACAGTGTGACATTTTGTCTGTCGAAAGGTCTTTCTTGTCCTATAGGGTCGATTGTGGTTGGCTCGGAAGGGTTTATACAGGAGGCTGATCGTTGGCGGAAAATGTTGGGTTCAGGCATGCGTCAAGTCGGCATAATTGCTGCTGCTGGCCTAGTTGCTCTTGATTCAATGATCGAACGTATGCAGGAAGACCATGATTCTGCTCGTCATATCGCCTCAAGAATGGCTGAGATGAAGGGTATATCTGTTGACCCTGAGCATATTCAGACCAACATCATCAGGTTCGGAGTGCCTCCGCATACAGGGAATCAGATCGCGTCTCGCTTGAAAGAAGAAGGTGTATACATAAATGGTGGAGATTCTGATCTTCGTATAGTGACACATTACGGT
>CAJWJL010000017.1:0-21921 GCA_913042135.1 uncultured Chloroflexota bacterium
CCCAAGAAGAACAGAAGAGCAAGTACATCTGTGGCACGTTCAACTGCCACAGTCCCAAAAGCCGCTGAGGTTGAACATCCCTCCCGCAAGCTCAAGTAATACGCTCGAATCACTTCGCCGATTCGAATTGGTATCAAGTTGTTCGCCATGTATCCGACAATGACGACAGAGTAGATACTTTTTTTCGGTTTTCCTATTATCGGGCGGAGTAGAAACTTCCACCTGGCTGTCCTGAACCAAACAGCCAGGAAATAGAACAAGAGTGAAGGCATAACGTAGGCGTAATCAGCATCATTCAGAACGTTGCTGATGGTATCCATATCTACAAATAACAAAACGAAAACAGCAAGAAATACTGCGCTGGCGACAGCACCGATCCAAAAGGCTTTATTTCCGATTAACATGATATTTGGCAGATAAACGTGCTACGCACAAGTGTGTCACTTGGCTGGTGCAAGAGGGATTTCGTCAGAAAAGTAAACATACGAATCGATTGAACCTAACGGGTGTGACAGTTCCCTATACATGAAATAATCAACTGGCCCTTTCCAGCGATTGCGATCGATCAAAGTTCCAAAGAACTCTCCAGGTTTTACATCTCTGTATCGCTCAGGAAACCACCAGCGGTGCACGAGTCTACGACCCTCTGAAAATCCTTCTGGCAACTTAGAGATCAACTCTGCATTGTTATGTTCATTAACAACAATAATCAATCTATCATCTCCGACCACGGCCTTATCCGAAGAATGATCACTGTAAACAACTTCGGTATAGCGACGCAGGTACCACTGCCAAGGCCATTGGTATGCATCTTTGGTGTCTATAGCGAGTTTGATTGCCGTGCGATCTCCGGTTAGCACAGCGGTCCGTTCGATTTCTTTAGCCAGATTATGAAGGTCGGGTGACGTTTGCGTATATACGAGCATTTCTTGCGGCACATCCCCATTTTCGTAGTTAGCAATCCAGCCTGCACGAAATGTAAATCCAAACAGAACGAGAATGGAAACCAAGCCAATGATTCCCAGAGATTGTGACCTGCCTATTCGCTGTGAAATAACCTGAAACCCCAATAATAGAAAGCCCAAGCTAGCGAAAATCATCCATGTGGTCAAAAATTGATTGCTACTACTGGCGAGATCATTGAAGACGAGTTTCCAGATCAGTAAATATGAAACTGGCACTCCAATCAAACAAAGACCGGCATAATTTCTCCAGGCCTCCCGCCATTTGATAGAAGAAACAACATCATTCAATGTTGATGCGGCCAGAACAATCACAGGAACTACCAAATTTACCAAAAGCCATGGCATCTTCTCCCCCGCATGAATATACGCGATGAACGTACCAATGATCCAAAAAATCAAAAACCGATTGAATCGAGAAATTTTTAGGACGAAAGGCAAAGCGATAAATGAGCCATAAACAACCAGTAGAGATAACTGACCCACATATGTAAGAACGTCTCGTTCTTCACCCTTGATAAGTCCGTTTTGAAAGCTGAGATTATCGTTCGCAAGCAGTGTGAAACCCAGAGTAATCAACGCGATGTTTATCAACGGACGGAATCCTGATCGAAATCCGTAATAGACAATCGCAGTGCCTGCTATTGCAAATGGCAAAAATTCATAGACAGATCCAAGCATGAAGTAGTAATACCAAGGTTGGTTTCCGCGAGCTACATCCTGCTGTGCGATCCAATAACCAAGTGACTGCCAGGAGCCACTACCAACTCCGGCCGGATACGAGCCAAAGTTTGAAAAAATCATTACGAATATGAAAGCAAAAACAGTGAATGCCGCCAAGAACACGCTTCGTTTCCAATACCACCCAAGCCCCAAAGATGCTGCAAGAAAAATCCCACTGATTCCTAAGGCCACATTCCAACCAACGCCGTTAGGACTACCTGTGGCGATACCTGGGACCCCATCCTCTGCAGCTAATGTGATACCGAGAGTGTTTTGGAATATCGCAACGCCAGCTGCTAAAAGCGGCAAACTTAAAACAGTAATCAAAACCATAAAAGACGCTGGAGGAGTGAACTCAGCAAGAGAACGTCGAGCGTAAAGCCATTCTTTAAGTTCACCCCACACCTGAGTCAAAAGATAAGCACCCAGTACCGCTATGACTATGTATTGCGTTTCTTTGGTAGTAAACCCTAAAGCGATAATTGCCGCACCGACATAAAGCCAACGGTTCTTGCGTTCATCAATGTATCTCCACATCACGCCTACCAACGCAAGCGTAAACACTGCCATGAAAATGTCGTTGCGCGCAAACCTGCTGTAGTAAATAAGAGAAGGCGAGAATGCCAGCAGTATTGCACAGGCTAAAGAACCAAATTGTCCAATACGAGGTTTAAGTATTAACGGCACGAGAACAAGGACAGCGCCGAACAAAGCCATCGGTAAACGCATCGAGAATTCACTGTCACCAAACAAGAAGAAAGATGTGGCGATTGAATGGAACAGGAACATCCCGTGCATTAACGGGTTGTGATCATACCCACCTCCAACGAACATCTGGTACGCAAAATACCCGTGCAAGCTTTCATCGTGGTGCACGGCTCTTCCGCCAAGGTCATACAGACGCATCGCAAGAGCTACTAGTACAAGAGATGCGTAAAAACCCCATTCCATCCGGGATGGCATCGAGATTCCTAAAGTAAACCGACCCTTTCCAAGTTCGGGTAGGAAATCTTTAGCAGTGATACTGGCCGACACATCATTTTCTTGTCGTACCCAGCGACCTTTGACCCATCGTCCATCCATGGGGTTTTCTGTTTTTGAGCTACTTATTTGCATCACAGGTTATTAATCGATTTTAAATATTGTGTAAGAACCACTTTCGACTACCCGCTCACCAAGGGTATCGAACAACGACATATCGATATCGCCGTAGGTTGACTTTTCCCGAGGTCCCACAACAACCATTGTCAAAGAATACTTATCAATCAATCGGTTCAGTTCTAAATATTCACTAGTTGTGTATATGGTTTCAATGTCTTCCTCGCGATCTATAAACAATGCATCATCACCGTGCCATTGAACTTCGTGGCCTTTCCAGCCTAACAACCCAGGCACACCTGAATATCCGGCAATACGTCCATGATCGCTATAACTTTCTCCTACTGATTCAATAAGAATATCGTCTGTTTCAGCGATTTTTCGTATCTGAAGAATAGCCTCTTTTTCATCCTGATTTCGTTTTTCTAGAAATTTCATGCTATCCAGACTCGGTCCGAGACTTGATGAAGTTGTTTTCGTAACAGAAGAGGAAAGCAAAAAATATATGGAACTGAAAATTAATAACAGAACCAAGATCAGCGAAGCTCTATTGATGGTTTGCATCAGACCGGTGAGTCGCGGTCCTTGTCTCCACCATACGTACGCTCCGTATCCTCCTGCGACGGACAAAAGTATCCAAGCTTGATAATAAAACTTGAAAACGGTGTTCATTCTGTTTCCGAACAGATCATGCACGAAGAATAGCTCGGCAGCAAACAAGAGATATATCGCAACCGAAGCCAATAACATGATGTAATGGGCACCGTCGTCTGCACCTCTCCGGGAGCGCGTGAGCGTCACGGCTACCATAATTACAGTTACCAATCCAAGCGAGCCGGTAACCGGCAACCGTGAAAATATGTCTGAAAATTCAGACCTTTCGTTGAACCAAATATGTGTTACTGCCCATAAAAACCACGGGATGACAACCAACATAAGTGCGATCATCCATGCAGGCCTCCAGATGAGGTTTTCCTCAACATGTGAGACAGTAGACACACCTCTAAACTTGGATGTGAGAACCTTCAGGAACTTGAGTACAAGTAAAAGGACGACTGGCGCGGTAATTATCAATAAAATCGACCATATTGAACCGAAATGAATGAGGCGAGATCCGTACTCAACAGGGGCTATTGGCGGCCACTGAACTTGGCTCTCTGCAGTTCCGAAATAAAATGGCGAGAATATCAAGATTCCAATAATCCATATCAGCCCGATAGGCGACCCGAATCTCCACAAACTTCTGAGGCTATAAGATCGAATCCCCACCCACCCTGAAACCAATAAACAGATGGTAAGTAACAAAAGCAATCCGATATCCCAGAAGTTAATGAATCCGGAAGAACCAACGGCTAAAGCGACCAATAGCACAGCAGGAAGATTGTTTTTAAAGCTCCGAAACGATAGATATCGGGTTGCCATGAAAAGGCAAGTTATGACCGTCAAACCCGTTAAAACAAACGGTATGGACATCAAATGCGGATGTAAATCTCCGAGCAAAAAACTGAAATACGGGAATTCTTGAATCGTGAAATCCAGGCTGTTTCCACCAGCGTCGTATGAATTAGTGATTCGCGAGCTATTCCACCACCACCAAAAATCATCTGGCCGCCACACCGCTATGTCATTTACGCGCTGATACGCAAAACCGTGATACCAGTCGAGTAGCTTATTCGGTGCTAAACGAGTGATATCAAGTATGGTCCACAATCCTGATAAATTGGAAACCAATAACAGCAGGGCCGCTGACAGAGCACCACACAGGAGCGACGCTCTATTTGTCGCACCGTCCCGACGGACCAACGTGCAAACGAGTGCAGCTACTATTGAGGCAGCGAGTCCAGCCGCTAAAGCGAGGCTGATGTTAAAGCTAATAAATGGGGGAACCCCTGACATAGTTCCGACACCACCATATATCCAGTAACCGAAGTAGTAGTAAGCAATCGGCTCTCCGGCCAGCCATAAATCCTGTGGGGGAGCGTATTGGGTGCTGGTAACAGCTGTCAGCATCATCATATCCATTGGTTTTTCGGTTCCTGACGATGCTGGATCGAAAGCACGTAACGAAAGAAACATCAAAAAAAACACCAAGAATATTGATTCGATCGAAACAATAATTCTCCATCTTCTTTTTAAGGTCTTTTTGAATCTTGGAAAATCCTGTCGGAAAAACCAGGCGCCTACAAAAGTTAAAACAAACCAAACAATCCACCATGAGGCCATGGTATTCGGAAGCAAATGCACATAAGAAAGTAGCCACATACCGGTGGATATCAACAGTATCCCTAGGGCTTTCGAAATAGCCCACCCGCGATCGGATAGTAAGGGAAAGGCTCGCATCACAATCGGAAAAGCAGAAAGACCGATTAGTTGAACCGTTATAAGAGTTGCGATGACTTGCAGCATTTACATATCAAAATTTCAGGTTATAGGATGTCCCAATTACATTGATGCTTTCGGTAGCACCGCCTCAGCGAACGCATCAGCATCGAAAGCCGACATATCAACCGCATCTTCTCCGGTGCCAATAAACCAAACCGGCAACCCCAACTCTACGGATATCGAAAGAGCTACGCCGCCTCTGGCAGTACCATCCAGTTTGGTGAGAAACACTCCATCGCATTGAACTGCATCCGTGAAAGATTTCGCCTGAATCAAGCCGTTTTGACCAGTGGTACCGTCAATCACGAGTAGTACTCGTTCCACGAAATCTGCACTGTTTTTTTCGACAATACCCCTCACTTTTCTAAGCTCTTCCATTAAGTTATGAGTGGTATGCAGACGCCCAGCGGTATCAATGATCAACAGATCAATCGCTCTAGCACGTGCAGCATTCAAGGCATCGAAAACAACCGCTCCAGGATCACTACCATGACGATGAGAGATAACTGGGACTCCTAGTCGTTCCCCCCAGATGTTTATCTGTTCTATCGCTCCTGCACGAAAGGTATCAGCCGCTGCAAGCATCACATTACGACCTTCATTCTTAGCTGTTTCAACCATCTTAGCTATAGAAGTAGTTTTACCCGACCCGTTGACTCCAACTACAAGTAAAACAACAGGTGTATCTGCTGGTATAGGTTCCAACTCTGAAGGAACCTTCAACATGTTGGAAATTTCTTTCCTCATCAGAGCCTTAACGTCCGAAGGTTCCGTTATGGATTGCTCCTCTACTAGTCCCTGGATCTTATCCAGCAGTTCCATTGTGGTTCTAAGACCGACATCAGAAACAATCAGTGCTTCTTCAAGTTGTTCCCAAAAATCGTCATCAATATCCGATCGGTTAAACAGAACTGATAAACGTCGATGCCATGCCGAGCCGGTTTTAACCGCACTCTCGGCAGTTTTTTGCCGTTTCTTCAATAAACCAAACAGTGTGGATTCCTCGAACTAGAGTTAAGAATCGTTAGGATTCCCAAGGGAGATAAATATTTCTAATGCCTTGCTTGCTGCTTTGCGCTCCGCATCGACTTTTCTTGATCCCATGCCCGTTGCGACTAATGTGTTGTCAATCAAAACATTGATTGTAAAGACAGGATCATGTGGAGTTCCAGACTGGGACGATAATTCGTACCTAGGAGGTTGCTTACCATTTGCCTGCAAGTATTCCTGTAAAAGAGATTTTGGGTCTTTTCTGGTTTCAGATTCAAGAGCCTCGTTTATATGTTGCCCCAACCATTTACTAACGAAGGATCTAGCCTGGGCGTAACCTCCATCGAGATAAACAGCACCAGTAGCGGCTTCGAACGCGTCAGCTAAATTAGATTCCCTGATATTGCCCCCAGTCGTAGCTTCTCCTGTTCCCATCACCAGCCAGTCGCCAAGACCGATAGATCTAGCAGCCGCAGCCAGAGTTTCTTTGCGTATCACTTGGGAGCGTCTCACAGTTAGATCGCCTTCAGGTAATTCAGGGGCGCCATTAAAAATCCTCTCTGCTACAACCATTCCCACTATGGAATCACCTAAAAACTCCAGTCTTTCATTGGATACTGGAGGGGCATCCGGATGTTCATTTACGTAAGACTGATGGGTTAACGCAAGAGCAAGAAGACTACGATCTTTAAACGCATAACCCAAGCCATCTTCAACGTCTTGCAGTTCGCTAAGCTCCAATGGAGTTGTAGGCAAAAAACTTAATCCCCTGCCCCGCGCGGCCAAGGCGGTTGTGGTCGCTTTATTTCACCAAAATACTTACGTTCCATGGCAATACCCATGAAGTGCTTGAATGCACTCATGGCTTCATCCTTTGGAGGAGTGAACATTTTTAGGAAAGTCGAGAATCCGTTTTCAAAAACAAATGTCGGGGTACCGAAAATGCCCAACTCGCGCGCATATTCATGATCGGCTCCTATAGTTTTCAAAGTTTTACTGTCATCTAAAACTTGGATGAACCTGTTGATATCCAATTTGATAGTCGAAGCAATTTCTATTATTGACTCACGAGTACGTATATCCGTTCTTTCAACGTGCTTGGCATGCAATATCCCTGCCATATATTCGTTATGAATCCCCGATCCCTGTTGTCGTGCTGCGATACCACCCCGTAATGACCAAAGACCCCTACTAACATAATCGGGTCCTTGCTCCCAGGCCTTCCAGTTATCCCCTTGCGTAGAGTTGACCTGTTCAAGAGCGAAACTACGCCAATTAATTTGAAGATCCTCGCCCAATTCCTCTTTCACCATGGCCAGCCACATGCCAGCCTGTCGAACCCAGGGTCAGGTGTAATCAATAAATACATCAAATTGAATTAGTTTGTTAATCGACATGAGTTGCCTAATACTTTAACTGGTGTTTGAAACCACTTATACAAATTCTAACAACGCTACGTTTAAAGATTTCAAGAAAGGTTCAGGTTTAAAGCTTAGTATTGACCTATCGACTCGAGTTTAATCCAAATGCCAAATTTATCTCAATTACTCCAAACAAAAGCAAAACCCGAACATCTGCGGTTATTTAATGCATGCAAGGATCTGCATTCGCAACTTGCTGATGTGAACAATGTATTTGTGTGTGGTGGTTATGTTCGTGATTTAATACTAGGCAACCCGACCAAAGACATCGACCTGTGCATTGAAGGCAACTCCGAAAAATTTTCCACTATGCTTGCTAAAACGCTGAATTTAGGGGAACCCCTTGAATCACAGTTCCTGACTTTCAAGTTTGTCGCAGGTGAAGGAAAAGCCGACGTTAAATCAATAGATATCGTTACCTGTCGCGATGAGACATATACAGCGTCGGCAGCACTACCAGATGTGATTCCATCATCGATCGAAAAAGACTTAAACCGTAGAGATTTCACGGTTAATGCAATGGCTATATCCCTTACAGGTCAACAATGGGGTGACCTGATAGATCCATCCAATGGTTTCGGGGACATCATGCGCAAGCGAATCAGGGTATTACATGATTCGAGTTTCACAGATGACCCTACACGAATGTTCAGGGCAGTACGTTACGCTACACGGCTTGGATTCAATATCGATTCCCACACCACTGAACTATTTACAAATGCCCTAGGAAGCGTTGACCTATTAAGTGGCACGAGGGTCAGAAACGAATTCGAGCATATCCTCAAGGAGCCAAAAGTCTGTGAAATTCTACGGAAGTCAGAGGATCTTGGTTTACTGGGTGCGATAACTCCTGCTTTACGGGTGGGTCCAAAAGCCCTGGAAATCACAGACGAACTCATACAGGAAAGTTCAGGAAAACTAAACCTCGAGGATTTATTGGCCAGAGTAACTTTCAGCCTCAATGAGGAGGAAGCAAGACTGACATCTAACAGGTTCGACGGACCAAAATACTGGACTGATTCGATTTCCGGAAATGCAAAGTTGGCATCAGTGGTAGGAATTCTAGATAACCAATCAATAACTCGCAGTGAAATTGCCGAGGTTTTAAACAATATCCCGTTGCAATGTATACGGGCATATATTGCAACGGGCTCGATCTTGCCTCGACGCGGAAGATTAATCGATTATTTGCAGACAATTCGATTCGAGGAACCCGAGATTACAGGTGATGACCTTATGGCTGCAGGTGTGCCTGAGGGACCTATCATAGGACAATTATTGGAACTGGTGAAACGAGCTCGTTTAGATAGAAAAGTAAATTCCAGAAAAGAAGAACTGGATCTGGCTAGAAGCCGACTTCCCGAATTTCTCACCCATGACTAGGATGATTTACAAGTAGTGTGAGCTAAACTCCATCTTCCGGCAAAGCTCGGTCAACATGCGCCCCGCCCCAAGCAATAGCACGCGCCGAAAGACGTTCACGGTGGAACATATATTGATTTGCTAGAGCCGAATATTCGCCAAAGTGATCACGCGCCCACTCTGATGCGTAACTCAAGCTACACTTTTCGGAAAGTCCATACCATTTGCGAAGCGCTCGGAGGATATGACGGTCAACTATGAAGGATTCGGGCTTGTCCAAAGAAAATGCAAGGACACAATCTGCGATTTTTTCTCCTACTCCATGCAACTGCGTAAGAGTTGTTCTGGCGTCTGTGTACGAACATTCTCGCAAATCGAAAAGATCCAATTGACCTGATGCGATTGCTTCTGCACACCACACAAGATACTCAGCCCTAAATCCGAACCCAAGGTCACGAAGGTATTGCTCCCCGGATTCCACTATAACTTCCGGTTCGGGAAAAACTACGTCCGTGGTATTCGGTCCTATCGAATAACCCAATTTCTCAGCAGCGGATCCAACATTCAATTTGATACGTGCAATGTTGGAGGTGCTAGAAGTAATGAAACTGAACAGACACTCCCAAGGATCTTGTCGCAATACCCTTATTCCAGGATATCCAATTAACGCGGGTCCAAGACATGGATCATCAGCGAATCGTTTTGCAAACCCACCAAGATCTTGTCCCAGACCTAGGTATTGGCTTGCAGAATGGTAGATCCCCGATACGCCTCTGCCGTCCATAACCGTTACTTCTACTCCTCCACTAACCTCACTGATATTTACAACTCTGCGACCTATAACTCCTCGATACCCTGAATTTTCTAAGTGCCAGCGAAACGCCTGCCCACCGTCTAAGGTCGCACTAATATCCACAAAACCGAGCGGAATAAAAACTGACTGCTCAGTCAATGCGTTGTGTTCGAAAGTCGTCATGTTAACGTGTTATTACGCCAGTTTCCCAAAGTTTCTGACAAGCGTTCAACGCTCAATCTGCGAACATTGCATTTCGGCAGTGACTTCTGGAATTTAACACCATATTGTTTGCGAACAATTCTGTTATCCAGAACGACAAAAACTCCACGATCATTTTGCGACCTTATTAATCGACCAAACCCCTGCCTGAAGCGTTGTACTGCTTCGGGGATACTGTAGTCATTGAAACCATCTTCCAGTAATTCGCTGCGCGCAGCGACAATCGGATCAGACGGGACAGGAAACGGCAATCTCGCCATCACGAGTACGTCGATTGATTCACCTTCTAGATCCACTCCTTCCCATAAACTGCTTGTGCCGAGCGCAATCGTCGGAGTGGACTCCGCAAGCATTCGCATAATACGGGCCGGAGAACCATCGGTACCTTGTGCAATAACACGTATCCCAGATGCGTTTAACACCGGTGAAATGGTCTTACGAGCGTTATCTAAAGCAGAAATAGATGTAAAAAGCACTAAGACACGGCCGGCACTCGCTTTTGCTATATCGACTAAAGCCTTAGCTGAGGCTTTTGCGAATCCAGGCTCACCTGGAGCAGGTAAATCCTCAGGTACAACAATCAAGGTATTTTTTTCATAATCATATGGCGATCCAAGAACAAGGTCTTCACCGCCTTCCATCCCAATAGAGGCGCGATAACGTTCAAACGAACTCTGGTAGGCAACCGTTGCTCCTGTGAGTACGACGGAGCGGTCAGACTCAAACAATGCGTTTCTAAGCACATCCGAAACATCAAGTGGCGCTCCATTGATAGTAGTACCACGCCTGCCAGGACGAGTGCGAAGCCAATACACACCATCTGCTTTTGGTTCCGGTATTGCCTCACGAAGATTTGAAGCCGCTGTCTGAATTGACTCTACTATCGAATGAGCATCCAACACGAGTCCCTCATCAGACTTTTCTTTTGAACGAGAAGCCTGATCACATAAATTCATAAGCTCAAGTGAAACTTCTAATAAGCGAGTGTTCATGTTTTCCCATGTGATTTCGAAATCACTCCAGATTGGCTGGGCTCGAACTGCATCGGTCAACCTTAATTCAGATTGTTGCTGTGAATAACTCTGTGAGTCAGCACCAATCTGAGCAGCAAAGTTAAACATATCCGAAGATGTTTTGATCGCAATTTCTACCGCATGGTTAAGAGCAAGAGCCGTGTTCTCTGAAGAATCCAGCGGGTTATTATCCAATTTTGATATAACCCGAGCTAACCTTTGACAGATACCTGTTGAACCAATCAAACGTCGCAGTTCATTATCTAACTGAAACTGATTTACTGAAAATCCTAAATGGCTCGTAGCGGCCGACTCAAGATGGTGTGCCTCGTCTACTATCAAAACGTCGTGTTCGGGAAGCAATCCGCCTCCCATAGCTATGTCAGACATTAGCAAAGCATGATTAATAATGACGATATTTGAATGGCTAGCATCGTTGCGAGCCTTACGTAAAAAACAAGGGCCATCATTTGTTGGGCAGTTCAATGCGCCTTGAGCTGAAAATCTACTGAATAATGGCGACATTCGCCCTAGAGCCAGCTCATTTTTATCGCCGGTCTCTGTATCGTTCAACCACACCAATATTTTAGATAGTAATTTTGATTCAATATCGTTAGGTTCCGTGGCCAACACCGCATTCTGCCATCGCTTCATACACAGATAATTAGCTCTGCCTTTAAGTTGTGATGCGAAAATATTTTCTGCTGCAACACCATAATTACTCAGAGTTGATCTGGTTATTTCTATGTCCTTACTTACCAACTGTTCCTGCAAATTAATGGTGTTAGTAGAAATAACGACCCTTGCCCCGGTACGCAGGACATGCAGCGCAGCTGGAATAAGATACGCGAGGGATTTCCCGACCCCAGTCCCCGCTTCAACTACAAGATGACGCTCAAAATCTATTGCCTCTGATACCGCTTTCGCCATCTCTATTTGTTCAGGGCGATGTTCGAAATCTGGAAGCGAATGCTCAAGCTCTCCGGATTCACCAAAGATGTTCTTTACATGGTCCGCAGGATTTTTTTCGTCAGTTTTATACTCATGTGGTTTTACTCGAGGCGTTCTCGTAGCAGAACGGATCCTTGAGGAGATTTCTTTAGGATCAATCCCACTAAATGTATGACTTGTTCCAATAGAGGCCGCCCCACTCGTTTCTAGCATTCGGTTGACCAAATCAGATAACGGTGTGCCAGAATATGAGCCTAAACGTTTAATTTGTTCCAAAACTCCACGATCATATCCTCCGATAATCTCTGCCAAATACAGAAAAAGGTCACGTGTCGCAAGCGCGTCGGATAATGCTCGGTGAGGATTGTCATGCTGAAAACCGAATCTTTCAGATAATCGCACGAGGCTATACTCGGGACCTCGTGGAAGAGCAATTTCAGCCATTGACATGGTGTCGTACAAGCGATTAGTTTTCACTCCGTGGCTACGGAGGAATGAGGCATCAAACCCAACATTGTGTCCGATGATCGGAATTCCGGACACAAATTCTATGACGCTCGACTTTATCTCATCCCAATCAGGTGCATCATCCACTTCCCGTTGAGTGATACCGGTCATCTGGAGAATAAGCTTTGAAAGTTTGCGGTTTGGATTAACCAAGGCGCTGAACGTGTCGATCTGCGTTTCACCTCTGAATTTAACTGCACCGACTTCGATAATCCGTTCGGATTTCGGATTAAGACCAGTAGTCTCTAAGTCAAGGGAGATGAGTATGTCTTGATTGATAGGGGTCAATTTCCAGTGCTTCCACCTGGCACTATTATTCAACGGATGTCACAGGTTTCCTGTGCAAGAAACTGTATCGGAAACCTGTTGAAATAGATGACTCTTTCAACGAGATTTATGTACATTACACCAGTTAGTGACCGGCTGAACTTAGTACGAGCTCGACATTGTCAAACCCAGCTTCGAGTTCTCCGGCATCAATGGCTTTAACCACATTTGCCATAGATGCATTGACTGGAGTATCTATACCAACTATCGTTCCTTGATCACAGACGAATGTGTTCATTTGTAGGATCTCGGTGGGGCGGCCTTTGACAACATCCTGAGCCATCGAAGGTCGCCAGTTTGCACCTGTAGATCGCTCAGCAAGCACTGCATCGAGCAGCTCGTAGACTTCGCCTCGCGTGGCATTGGCCCACTCGAGCGCTGTCCGCCCTCCGAAATTTTCAACTTTATATCCAAGTGCCAGACCGA
Organism: uncultured Chloroflexota bacterium; assembly: GCA_913042135.1. Classification (GTDB taxonomy): domain Bacteria; phylum Chloroflexota; class Dehalococcoidia; order Lucifugimonadales; family Lucifugimonadaceae; genus Lucifugimonas. The sequence goes on from CAJWJL010000017.1 coordinate 13,178, forward strand.
CTGAAGCACACTCTTGGGCCAACCGAATCTGCAATTCTCTCCCTCTGGGATGTTTATTTAGATCAGACATGCCCATTCCACTGGATGCAGCAACCGGATTACCCATCGAATTCTGTCCGAGTTTCGCCCAACGTTCTCCCCACAAATTAGTTGTAATCTTGCCACCATCAATTGGGTCAAGTATTTCGATCAACTCGTGAAGGCGAGGGGTGTCAGTGCCATCATGATTGCCCGCTCTGAATACGATATGCCCTTGATCGCGTCTCCGTGTACTGCCCGGCCTTTCAACTTTTCCTGCCTCCCACATTGCAACAGAAATACTAGACATAACCAATCCCACTGCCCGTTCGGCTCCGACTGCTGCCGCGATCTCAGGATCAGGCCATGTATTTTGCGAGGAAACGATATAGCCATCAGGATGAACGAACTTGTCAACAAACGTTGCAGCCCAGGAAGTGTCATATGCCTTCATCGCGACGAATCCTATGTCAAACAACGGTTCTCTCGCTATATGTTCGTTTTCGTGAAGGTGATAGATCTTGGGACGCGCTACAAACGGTTCATGTGGCCCGTTGACGATTAGGCCATTATCACGGATTGCTTCAACGTGATCGTCCCAAATATCTACCAACGTCACATCATGACCGGCATGAGAAAGCCAACCACCTAGATATGAACCGACAGCCCCTGCCCCAATAAAAATAATACGTTTGGTGTTAATTTTTTCTGACATAACTTATTACTCGCGCGATTTTGGTTTGGGAGAGTTAGCTAATCGTAATAACTAGCATTAAAGCCTGTTCGCCTGCGTTCCGTACTGTGCACAAACTCACTCTGAAATTCTTTAGGTGGATAGGTATATCGCTCGACCGACGTAAGCCACGATTCAGATTTCCTACTGCTTACGCGTACGGTAGCATCTGCTCGATCTTTGACAGAGGGCCTAAGTCGAGTGCCCAATCCAGGTTCAGTGGGTGCCATCAGAAAACCCCCGTCGATGACAAAATCTGGTTCGATGAAATCGCGGTACCAACCAAGATGCATCGCTTGGTTATATTCCATAATCATCACGTTTGGTGTTGCCATAGCGATATGAGCACAAGCCATCATGTTGACTGGCCCAACGCAATCATGAGGCGCGATAGGCTTCTGGTGAGCTGATGCTAAGACCGCTATCTTCTTTACCTCCGATATGCCCCCAGTCCAGGTCAGATCCGGCATCGAAATTCGTGCAGATGAAGATTCGATAAATCGACGATGCTGGTACCTTGTCATCAAACGTTCCGCCGCAGCGATAGGTGTTGAGGTCACTGCCTGCAGTCTCCGGTGTGCTTCTTCGTTGAGTGGGGAAATCAGTTCCTCATGCCACATCAGTCGCATAGATTCCATTTCCCTAACGATGCGCATCGCGTTTGGCAGATTCCACTTTCCGTGTGCATCATTGGCTATATCGATCTCCATACCAAGCTTTTCACGAATTTCACGGATAGGACGCAATGCCCAGTCTAGATCATCCTGAAATAGTAATTGACCGTCGGATTCTCTTGCAATGAAATCAGTTGGAGACATCTTCATCCCTGTGATGCCTTGATCAAGAAGGCTTTTGGCAACTCCCACAGGGTCGGACCATACTCTGTGCGCCTCATCAATCTCACCGTAAACTCCCAGAGTGTTGTAAACCTTAATTCGGTTTCTTGTGCCACCACCTATGATCTCGAATATCGGCATGTTGAGGGATTGGCCTTTTATGTCCCACAAGGCAACATCTATTGCGGAAATGGCACGTAACTCCGCACCGCCATAACCCGCATGATCGGATAGTCGGAACATCGTCTGCCAGTGTCTTTCAATCTCGAATGGATCTCGACCAACCAGAAGTGGACCAAAATGATCATGTATGGCTGACTCGACTGTGGCGGCTGCATACCACGTCTCACCGAGCCCGGTAAGTCCAGTGTCGGTATGAACTTGAACAAAGATAAGATCAGGAAATTGCGCTACACGGATTGTTTCAATTTGGGAAATTATCATTTTGAATCACCAGCATTCTGAGCTTCATCCGTTTTAGTTTCAAAATGTTCCTCGAGCCTTGATTCTTGAGCTCGGAATTCAAATATATTCTCCATGTCCGACCACATGGCAGTGGAGAAATTGTCTGTTGATAATTTTGGATCGTACAGACCAACCCCAGCCCATCCTTCATCAGACATTCCCGGAATCATTGCATCAACACCAGTAACCCGAGTTTCAACGTCAGGCCGATCAAACACTTCAGGGCGTAAACGTGTGCCAATACCAGGATTCTCGGGGGCATACAGCCAGCCATTTTCAATCGGTGGAAGCGGGTCTACCATCTCACCGTACCAACCGTATAAATACGGCCTCACATGTTCCATAATCATCGCGTTAGGCGAATTCATACATATTTGTGCACACGCAAATATATTGACCGGCCCGGTAGCATCATGAGGTGCTACTGGAACCTGATGTGCCGAAGCCATTATTGCAATCCGGTGAGTTTCGGTGATGCCACCCGTCCAGATTAAATCAGGCATAACGATCTGCGCAGCGCCGTTCTCGATAAATTCACGAAATTGCCATCGAGTAAGCAATCGTTCGGATATACACACAGGGGTAGTTGTGGCTTCTTGAAGCTGTCTGAGAGATTGAGGATTCAGGAGTGGCATAAGGTCTTCTTGCCACATGATGTCGAGCTTTTCCATCTCTTTAGCGATCTGAATAGCAACTGGCAACGACCACTTTCCGTGCCCGTCGTTAGCAATTTTTATATCGCCACCGACAGCATCTCGAATATCACGAAACGGCTTAAGAACGTGATCAAGTTCATTCGGAGCAAGGTACTGTCCCTCAGAAGGGGTGGCTACTGGAATAGTCGGTCCTATTTTCATAGCGACTATTCCGTCATCAATCAACTCTTTCGCCAGGTCCCCACATCCTTCAAACGGGCCACCGGTGGCGTAAACGCGAATCTTTTTTCTGACAGCCCCTCCCAATAATTCATAAACCGGGACGCCTGCTGCCTGACCTTTTATGTCCCATAGGGCCATATCAATAGCAGATATCGCTCTGAGTTCGGCGCCACCGTAACCCGCATGATCTGAAAGTCGGAACATATTCAGCCAGTGTCTCTCAATAGCAAATGGATCACGTCCGACTATCAAAGGTGCAAAATGATCATGAACTGCTGACTCTACCGTTCTCGACGCGTACCAGGTTTCACCTAATCCAATGAGTCCGGTATCAGTGTGAACCCTCACCCAAATAGCATCTGAAGGTTCACTGACTCGTATCGTTTCGATATTACTGATCTTCAAATTCTTTAAGCACCTTTGCTTTTTTTGTTTGTTTAAAGTCCGAAGAGGGGCGAGTATACCCCGTTATCGCGCTAGAATTGCCCTCGCCACGCTAACGGAATTAATCGTATTAACGATCTAGTACAAGAATTTGTAACTCAAGAGGAATTTATTGAAAGCAGCCAGAGTAATTGCCCGCAGAACAATCGAATTTCTGGACGTACCCGAACCATCAGCTCTGGAGGAAGGCGAGGTACAGATAAAGCTCGAATCTTTGTCGATTTGCGGCAGTGATATATACCTTGAATACGACGCTGAATTACCAGAGGAAGACTATCCTTTCGTACCAGGGGCGCCAATGCACGAATGTGCCGGTGTCGTCATCGACAGCCGAGACCCAGAATACGATCTGGGCCAGCGCGTGATCGTCATCCCACGCGATGTAGCTGGAATGCAAGAGCAGGTCGTTCAAACAGCTGACAGATTAATTAAGTTACCGGATTGGGGTGATCTGTCCGAATGGGTGATGTGCCAGCATTCTGGAACTGCATTATTTTCCGCGCGGCAATGGGGAAACCCGATGGGCAGAAGAATTGCAGTTCTGGGTCAAGGAGGAATCGGTCTCACTTTCACTATGATCGCTGAAAGACAGGGAGCCGAGCAGATCGTTGGAATAGACCTAGAAGAATATCGCTGCAAGACATCATCTGATCTAGGAGCGACACACACAATCAACGCATCCAATGATGATGTTGTTCAGGCATCCGAAGAAATAACTGAGGGTCAAATGTTCGATGTAGTCGTCGATGCCAGCGGAGATCCCGCAGGACTGGCGACAGCTGTAGATCTGGTCAAACAACAGGGCCAAATCATATCCTTCAGCCTCGTAGACCCCACGGTGGTCACTTTTGATCATCGAAAATGGATGGCTAAAAACATCCAGATGAATGCAACCGTTATAGCTGCTACCCAAGAACCTGTGCAGGAAATCCGAGATATCGTTGCGCTCAAAGAACGTGGATGGATTGATCCAGGAGTTCTCAAAACCCATGAAATGAAGTTTGAGGAAGCGCAACAGGCCTTCGAGATGTACAGGCTACGGGAGGACGAAGTAATCAAGATTGCAATGTCTTTCTGACCAAACGGATGACATAATCTTCGCGTGATCAACATGTTCCACTATAAAACCCTTAGGAGATAACTATGTCTGCTGAAGTAGGTACCACGGCACCTGGTTTCACATTATTTGACACAGACGGCAACGAGTTTAGCCTTAGTAGTCTCAAAGGAAAGACGGTTGTTCTCGCATTCTTTCCAGCAGTGTTCAGCGGTGTATGCGACGACGAGATGTGTACATTCCGAGACGCCCTATCTGAGTATTCCTCACTAAACGCTTCTGTGGTAGCGATATCGACTGACGCGCGATTTGGCAATGCTGAATTCAAAAATAAACATAGGCTTAATTTTCCCGTGCTCAGCGATTACAAGAAATCAACAATCGAAGATTACGGTGTGACCTGGCCCGATTTCGCGGGTATGGACGGTTTCACTGCTGCACAACGTTCAGTCTTCGTTATTGGGTCAGACGGCAAAATAAGCTGGAAATGGTTGTGCAATGTACCAAGCGACCTGCCACCATTCGACGAAGTCAAGTCCCAGGTAGAAGCTCTGGGATAAACTCGATCGCAAGATTACAAGCCCCGGATTACTTCGGGGCTTGTTTGATTTAACAACCTAGAGCATCATTCGCACATACAAAAAGTTTCCTGAAACGGATTAAAACCGATGACAAAGTTCAGAACAATTCCCGTTAGTCCTTTTACCAACGGCTCGCTGTCAGATCCTCAGTACTGGCAAACCAAAACGGCTCGATCCGCCTCAACTTTACCAACTGGACCCCAGATTTTTTGGGGGATTCCATTCGACTTTTCGGCGACAGAAAAAAACCTTATCGTTTTTTCTGGAAAGAGCGGTGTATCAATACCTGTCAATCAAACAGGATCACATCTGGTTTTCGCACATTTTTGTGATGAAAGGGCATCAACGACAGTTGCAGGGCAGTCATCTGATTACCTTAACCCCGTGGTCACAGCACCTGGTGAGCATCTGGCAGATTACGTATTGTCTTTTGAAGACGGATCCGAGCACCGCCAGCAAATAAGAAGGCGATTTGAAATCAACCAGGTACAGACGCGTATGCAAAGCGGTTTCACATCTCGTCAGCATCATGGTTTGAGTACTCTTCCGTTTCGTGGACCCTATCCTGACAATGGCTGGGGCAGATGGCAGACTGGAGTTATGGTGGGTGAGCCACCATCCTCAGGACGAACGCCCGCCAAAGATGACAGGGAGTCACGTTCAAATCCAATAGGTGCATGGACAATTTTCGCGATGGAAATCCCGGATTTGTCAAAATCGATCGTCAGCGTCAGTATCGAACCAACGGGTGCGTCAGTGATCGCGATTGGGGCGATAACCATGTTTGACGGAAAACAACATCCGTTACGTCACGAACCGCTCGAAACAATCGCCATCAACGCTGACCAAAAATCTGCAGATGAAATCCAAACAGAAGTAGATCTAGGAGTCATAGCGCGTCAAAAAGAGGTACCAAACTTCAACCATAAAGACTGGCTTGCGAATCCCGTAAAAGGCTGGGGAGAATCGATCAACACAATCGGCGGGACGACGACGATAGATATCGCAGCGTCTAAGAGCGCAACCCTATCGGTAAATGGCTCAGACATAGACGCAGGTGAATTACTTGAAACAGGACAAGCATCCAGCCAAGACGGCAAAATCACAACTAGGGTGCTCACTTCTCAACGTACATGGGTGCATGGCAAGATAATCGATTCCAGTACAGGGAAACCAACGCCAGCCCGGGTTCACTTCCGGTCGCCTGATGGCAGGTATTTTCCACCATACGGACATACTCATGAAGTGAATGACAATTGGTTCGAAGACTACGGAGCAGACCTGCTTCTCGGTGATACTCAATATGCCTATGTGGACGGCACGTTTCAAGGCGAACTACCCGTAGGAGATGTGTTCGTAGAAGTAGCAAAAGGATTCGAGTTTGAACCGGTAAGACAAAAACTCCACATTAAACCTGGACAACGTGATTTAGAAATACCAATAGAACGTAATTCAAACCTACGCCAATCAGGATGGATAACAGCCGATACGCATACTCACTTCCTGACTCCAGAAACGGCCCATCTTGAAGCAGGAGCCGAGGACATTAACATAATCAACCTGCTGGCCGCACAGTGGGGAGACCTGTACACCAATGTCGGCGATCTGACAGGAGAACTATCAGGATCATCTTCAGATGAAACAATCGTGTGGGTAGGTACGGAAAATCGTCAACATTTCATGGGTCACATAAGCCTTATGGGTGCCACTGGATCTCCTATTTTCCCAATGTCGACCAGTGGCCCAACCGAAGGGTATATAGGCGATCCAACGGTTCGAGCAATGAGTGAATGGGCTGACGAAGCTCATAACAAAGGCGGGCTAGCAATCGTTCCGCATTTTCCATTTCCACACTCAGAGGTGATCGCAGAGGTAGTGCTGGGCAAAGTCGACGGGCTGGAAATCCGAGATTTTCACGAACCAACTATGGACACCTTCGCTGTACATGAATGGTACCGCCTATTGAATTGCGGATACCGTGTTCCAGCTGTAGGTGGCACAGATAAAATGTCGGCCGGCATGCCGGTAGGTGGAGTAAGAACCTATGCCTACATAGGCGAACGCGATTTATCTTACGATTCGTGGAGTGATGCAGTCCGATCAGGACGAACGTACACGACGAGCGGTCCATTGATGAATTTTGCGATCGAAGGCCTGCATCCGGGAGACGAATTAAATCTTCCAGAATCAGGTGGTAACGTGAATGTAATTGCCTCAGCTTCATGCGCAGCACCAATCAACAAACTGCAAATAGTTTTCAATGGACAAGTGATCGCTGAGGAATCGTCTGTTAAGGGCGAAAAATTACTGGTTATCAACCAACAGGTGAATATCACCGGAAGTGGATGGATCGCGGCTCGAGCAGTGAGTGATCTTGTAGCCTGGCATGTTTGGCCGGTAAATTTCGCAGCTCACACTTCCCCTATATACATCAAGGCGGGAGATGCAAATGTTTTTGATGTGGCTCTTGGAGAGTATCTAATCACAACTATGCAGGGAGGGGTGGATTGGCTTGACACTTTAGCAACACGTGGTGACGACGAACGACAAAAAAACATACGCAAAGTTTTTACGGATGCCATTGGACAAGTGAAAAAGAAAATTCCACATAAACACGGTAATGGACCAGTGCACAGCCACTAATCCCAGTTACAGAAAACTTTTCGATACCAGACATACAGGATCCTAATGGTTATGAAAATCACGTCAGTTGAAACATTTGCGGTGGAAGGTTTGAATCAGCCATTAATGTTCTGCGCTATAAAAACAGATCAGGGCATAGTTGGTTATTCAGAGTTCGGTGAAGGAAGGCTCGCCCATGGAATGAAAGGACTTGTCCGGGACCTGTCCAACCAATTACTTGGCGAAGATCCTCGGGCAGTGGAAGCTCACTACATCCAAATGGTCAGGTCAACTCGCATGGCGTACGGTGGCGCAACATGGCAGGCCATTGCAGGCATTGAACTTGCGCTCTGGGATATAAAAGCAAAGGCCTTAGAGATACCTGTTTATGAGCTGCTGGGAGGACCTACTCGCTCCCATCAACGAGTTTATTGGTCCCACATGCTGACATATCAGGTTCGTTCATACAAACAACTTGGGACCAAACCGGTTAGATCCTATGACGACATACGTAAAGTCGTAGCCCAAGCAAGTGAAATGGGATACGACACATTTAAAACTAATATCCAGTTGCCTGGAGATCCATTTATTAACCTTGCCCAAGGTCGTTCCGGACCACATGATCAAACACTGACCTCCGAAATACTCAACGCCGCGGTTAAACAAATGGAGGTAATACGAGACGAGGTTGGGCCGGACATGGGGATATGCCTAGACGTTAATGAGCACTTCAAAGCTGATGGACATATTCGCCTCGCCCAGGCACTGGAGCCATTCAACCTGACATGGATGGAATTAGACAACCTTGATGCACCTAGTGTTCGAATGGTCAAAGATGCAACAACAACACCTATATGCACAGGGGAACAACGTCTCGGGCCGACTAGTTATCGCGATCTTTTCGAGCTAAGAGCCATGGACATTTGCAAGGTAGATGTACAGTGGCAGGGATTGATCCCAGCCAGAAGGGTCGCAAATATGGCGGAGGTTTATGACATCAACATAGCTCCGCATAATTTCAACGGTCACTTGTCCACTTTTCAGACGATGAATCTTTGTGCCTCTGTGACCAATATAAAAATTAGCGAAAGCGATCCTGTTCAGGTCCCA
>CAJWJL010000018.1:0-21298 GCA_913042135.1 uncultured Chloroflexota bacterium
CGCGTGTCCTGCTCATTTTGGGAACTGTGCATGCCCGGGTCATCACAGACCGCCAGCACCAGGCCACCGTTCACACCGATATAGGTTTGGGACATCAGCGAGTCGGAGGCGACATTCAAACCGACATGCTTCATCGCCACCAGCGCCCTGACACCGCCAAACGATGCACCGATGGCGACATCGCATGCGACTTTTTCGTTGGGCGACCACTGGGCCTGGATATCGTCAACGGGATAACGGGCAATTGCTTCCAGTATCTCGGTACTGGGCGTGCCTGGATAGGCTGCGGCCACCTGGACACCTGCCTCCCAAGCCCCCCGGGCGATCGCATCGTTCCCCATCAGTGCCAGTGTCTCAGGACTGGATGGCGCACCGTCGGATAGTTCAGGAACGTGATCTAGTGCTGGGGCACCTACTTGGTTGGAATGATTTTGTTCCACTGCGATTTTCGCTTAAACCGTGAGATCGGTGTTCAGTGTCATAACTCAGTCGGCCCATACCGAAGGGACCGCGATCTGGGTATAGGCATCACTGACATCGTCACCGCTGAAATTGGAACGAATAGCCAGAAAGCCTGTCTTGGCCAGCACCATCGAAATCACTTTCTGCCCTTTGTGTTTTGCCCCTGCCGAACCTTTAACTTTGGCGAAACTGCTCGTTTGCCAACATCCGTTCGGCGCTACTGCTAAAGCACCAGCCCGGCCACCAATGGCCTTAAGCCAATCCAGATGCTTATGGTTCCCGCTATCAGGCATCCCGTAGGCTTGGTCTGAAAAGACCCAGTCATTAAAGAACATCGTGCAAACCAATCGTTTCATACGCCAATATTACGCCTATAGATTGAGGAGTTAGATGGGGTGATTCCACTAACTGTGGACTTTGAAAACGAGGGGGCTGGGAATCTGCCCAGCGATATTTTCCTGTACAACACGGGGTGATACCTTGACTTCGGTCAATACAACACGCGGTATTGAAAGCATAGGAAATGCGCGTGACGACACAGCCGCTCAGTTCGATGGACAGACGGGCATATCCTTCGGTCGGAAAAAATAACGAGTGGCAACTTCACCGTAGGACTTGAAGATGTAGCCCCCGTTTCGTTCGGCAATGGTGTCTTTCCCAGCCCAGTACATGCCGGAAACCTTGTACCACGGTACGTTGGGATTTTCGTGATGGAGTACGTGAAAGTTCACGTTCAAGAACAACAAACTCCAGAACAGACTGCCTTCCACCACGGCGGTACGGTGATCCGGGTTGTCGGACGGACGGTGCTCCAAATAGGACCGCACCAGAATAAGCGAAATGCTCGGGTAGGCGACACCGACAGCGTAGTACCATGCGGGAATTCCCAGATAACGTTCCAGCCCGTACAACATGGCGACAGACAGGGCGCCATGCAGCAACCACCCCGGCAGTCGGGACAGATCGCCTCGTACCATCCGGCGACTTTCAGAAAACGCGAGACGGATCAGCGCAATCGCCGGGCCGATAGTCACACGCCCCAGAAGCGCATTGTTGATGCAGAGCGCGCCGCGCCAAACAGGGCGAAGATAAACCCAATCCGTTTGCGAGAAATAATAGGATTCGGGATCTTCCTCGGGATCGGTCAGGGTCTGTACCCGGTGGTGGATCAGGTGGCTGTCACGATACACGTGATAAGGCATCCACAGACTAAAGGGCGCCCACCCCAGCAAGCCATTGATGAATGCCGATCGCGTGGGATGTCCGTGCAGGAGTTCGTGTTGAAGACTACCGTACCAAGCAACCGTGACCGTGCCAAGAGAACAGAAAATCCACCACGGCAACTCCGCTCCGTAGGCCATGGTCATGCCCCACATCCCGTACACTGCGAAGACAACTGCCCACGTCGGCAGTGCCAAACGATCCCACAGCGGGCGTGTGGCTATGTGATTCATATTTTATCCTCGACTGAACAGTACCGCGATCTAGTGGACACGGGATAGCCCGTATCCGAGGTGAGATTGTTACGGCTCTTCTTCAGATTAAAAAGGTGATTTTTGTAACACTTGAGCACAATATAAGTGGGTGTCTCCCTACCGTGCGACCATAACGTGACTGACAGCAATCCACTGCAGTCCATCTGAGTCACTATCCAGTCACATTGCCGGGCAACTTTTACTGCTTTTAGGACATTCTGGCAGCGCACTGACTAAGGTCAAAAGTCAGTGCTACTGGCTGATGGTTGCTATGCACGATTTCAGAATATGATCTTCCCGTTCGATGGCAAGTGACAACACACCTTGACCTTCTCGTACTATGAGGCCCAATTCAATAAGTTGTTCCAAGCGCTGTCGGTCAGAACTCATATTCATTTGGTCACTGACATGTTTGATGGGAAAACCGGATTGATCAAGTTGGTCATACGTTCTATCCCAAAGTGTTTTTCTTATCCACCGGCCTTCCCTGTCGTCGCCTTTTTGGAAGGCATTGGATTCAATCGAAGATAGACTACGAATCGTATCGCAATAGACCATGAGAAGTGCATATTCGATAGTCAAACAAATTATTTTTGTCAAGGCTGTTCGGGTATCAATCACCAAAGCACCAGAATCGGAATAGAAGATAGCTAGATCGGCATTAGCACTATCTCGTGCCTGCCAGAATTTGAGCAATGGATTAACAAACTGTTTCAGATTACTCGACACCGTTACCTGATCAGCATCCGGTACGGCAGTAAATTTATAGGCGAGATTTTCCAGCGCTTCATCACTCAGGCCATAAAGCTCGTGGTAGCCGGAGTTCGGATGAAGTGTGCGTGGCACCTCCTTCATCGCGGCCATAAATAACGGACTATATCGATGGATTTCGATCTCAATCACCGTGTCCCGACAAGGTGCTTGTAGGTGGAATAGCTTGGGAATCAGCTTAGGCAAATGTGAATAATCTTCCCACTTCTCGCACGGAAAACCCGAAAGCTGCCGCCAGGTGACTGCAAGGTCGTGTTGCCTCGCCAGACGCAATGTCTGGATATTTCGCAATGCAGTGACTCCTTTTTTCATTTTTTTTAGGATTGGAGTTGAAAGACTTTCGATACCTACTTCTAGTTCTCGAACACCTGACGCTGCTAGAGTTTTGATGTCACTGGATGTTAGATTACTTTTGATCTCGTAGGAGAACTCAATATCCAGTTTCAAATCTCCTATCTTCGGTAGAACCGTCTTCAAATAACGGTGATCAATAATGTTGTCCATCGCACAAAGCTTTTGAGGATTGTATTTGTCTTTGAGATAGATTATTTCATCGATAAGGCGTTTAGCGCTTTTTGAACGAAACTGGATACTGGTGCCGTTTAGGCCGCAAAAACTACAGTGATGTTTTTGGCCCCACCAGCATCCTCGAGATGATTCAAAAGGGATTTGGCAAAATCTACTCGAATCAGCAGCACCGCCTATTTTGGCACCACCATACTGGCGAAAAAAATCATCGTAGTCTGGGAAGGGCAAGTCATCTAGGTCCCTCAGTACTGACTCCGGGTTTCGATGAATCGTCCCATCCGGTTGGCGAAAGATTAACCCGGGTAAGTCCGTCTTTACACTACCGCTCAAAAGGCTCTTAGCGAATTGGGGGAATGAAAGATCCGCATCACCACTGAATGCATAGTCGACGAAAGGAAATGATCGACTGATCTGCTCCCCCATCACCGTCTCCATGTTCGCCCCCCCGAACACAATGGCCAGCTTGGGAAAATGTACTTTTAGCTGTTTTGCAAGAGCCAGTGAGGCTAGATTCTGGTTGAAACTACTGGAAAAGCCGGCAATCTCAACTTCTTGCCAGGGAAAACATCCCAGACAGTAGTCTATGAATCTTTGCGCGTTGTTTATCCCGTATTCGATCTGCGTTCGTACATCACGATCTCCGACATTTCTTATGAGGCCATGGTGCCGCTCCGTTTGTTCTGGAAAAAGAAGAGGCGCAAAGCAAGCCTCTGCTGCCATATAGGCGCCACTATTAGTCCCCATTACGTCGAAGACTTCAAGTCTGCGGTCCATCGGGCCAGTCATATAACCCCGGACCCAGTCAATATTAAAGTAATGAATATTACTGCTGATTCCCTTCTCCATAAGGATGGCTTTCAGCAGGCTGATTCCCAGACTCGGGAACCTAAGATGCCCAAATGGCATAAAAATAAAGGAGATATTTTTTGCAACAGACGACATGGGTTACGCACCAAGGGTTTGAATATCTGACGATTACCAGTCAGATCCGACCATGAAGCACTTCATTCGGAACCCTCAGTATAATGGTAACGCCTAAATTGCATTACAAGGCGATACTTTTTCAGGTTTCGAATGTTAAATGTGACCGGAATCACATCTAGGACCAATTGGACCCTTGACCTCGGTCTCGTTTGTCCTTTATCGTCAGCAAATCCGGTTTTTGACTTCGGACTCCGGCTACAGGTAACTTGGGGTTAGCCAGCTTATTGATATTTTTCGGTGGCTGTTACTATCTCGATTGATCTTGTGACCAAACAATTCACATCTTTGGGAGGACTAGATAGCGATGCCAGCATTAACAACACAGGAATGGGTAGAAAAGATTCAAGAGTTGGACGTCGACGTAACAAGTACTGAAGACATTGAGCGACTGAGAGCAGCAATAGGAGAGACAGAATATGATGTAGACCAAGTTCAGCAGACAGCCTGTAACGCGATTGTTGACTTCTCCGGGCGACTCTATACGAACATGGCCACCGAGATGAACCTAAGCCTAAGTGATGACGGAGATTTACAAAAACTCGCGGATGAATTGGGTGAAGGAACTACGCCTGGTCAGATTAGAGAGATCGCTAAAACCTACAACGAGCATCAATCATCTGAGTTGTCAGAAGAACAGCTCGACCAGGTGGCTGGTGGCCGCCAGGCCTCCCGTTCGATCGGGGCGCTGAGCTCTGCTGCTGGGCTCAAGTCTTTGGGTATGAGTTCGGTCACATTAAAAACCCGAAATCTTGGTAAAGCTGGAATCGGTTCGCAAGCCGATGCAAATCACGCCTACTGGTAGTACCTGTCAGAGCAAGTGAAAAATAAGTTTGTCCAGCCCCTTGAAGGGCTGGACAAACCATCCCCCAGCCCTAGGCTGCCTGCAGTGTTGGCTAGGCGTTTCGATTCCTCTTGCCCATGATCCAGTCGTAGATCTGTCTGATCGCGACATGATAATGCCTGATTAATCGATCCCATCAGTTACCTGACACCTCCACCCTACCCAATTGCATTTGGAACCAGATTTATTTTGGAGTTTTATCTAAATCACCCCTCGATTTAGTGGCAGTATGCAACATGACGAAAAGAATATTTAAGTCCGATCAATTCAGGGAAAAACTTCCTGAATTGATGAGTACTGGGCAGCATGCAATTTTTCGGGGACTGCCATTGTTAGATGGAGAGACCTCAGTTCCGATCGGGAATTTCAGGAAAAGGTTCGGGCACCTGGAGATACCGGTACATGAAGACTATGGCTATCTAATGAATCAGTATCACGACTCGATAACCGGGGGGCATTCATTGTGGTCCACAGTCAGAGCACTCATTGATGGTGAATGTGACCAGTGGTTTTCGAGCCAAAATGCGGTTTGCTCTTCAAAGCGACTACCCAGTGCCATTGAACGCCGTTTGGAACCACTGCCCGGTTTAAAGGCGCTAGATAGCGAGCCAGTTTTGAAGATGTTCTACGCCAAGGAAGGCACCCGTACTTTGCTTCATTTCGACCAGGATCACCGACATGTTCTATTACGTCAAGTGTGTGGTAGAAAACGAGTTGTTATGATTGAACCATCTCAACACGAGCACTTGCTACCGATTGGTCATAATTCCACCCTGAACTTTTCTTTATTGAACGATGATGAACGGGATCGTTTATTCCACTCCTTTTCTGCAGAAATAGCTATCTTAGAACCTGGAGATTTGCTGTATATGCCGCCATTGATATGGCACTACATTGAATACGTCAGCACTGGCCTGTCTATCGGACACCGCTTTGCTCGAAACTCAATAAACAAATTTTTTTCAGAAGACCTCCATCAAACCGGACGCCTGCAGAATATTGCTGTCAGGTATCTGGATGGGAAAACAGTCTCTGAAGAGGAGATGGCATCGTTTGCCGAACTGCAGAACATGTTTAATAGAAATTATTCAACCGGCTATGAAAAGTATTTCGCCTTAGACTCCCTTATCGATGAGATTTATCGTCGGATGTTTAGCCCGCCTCGCTTTCTTGCGATCGGTATACGAGATCTTGAACAAAAGGGATTTTTGCAACTAGTGAAAATGGGAAAGCTTTATTCAAACTAGACTGAACGTGAGCGGGCACGTTCAATTCTGGGTGAGTCGATATCGTGGTGATATGAGGTGAGATGAGTGAGGCGTTGCGAGACTTAAGTACCGACCTTTTTCCTCTATGACCAGGTGAGCTTCTTTAAGCTGCTGGACCAACTCTAAGGTACGACATTCATCGACCTTGTTCTGGTTTGCCCGCCTGTGTTGATGAAACAAATCCAGTGTTGTGGCTTTGTTCCACAAAAAAAGATAACAGTCCCGCCCGAACTCATCTAGATGATGAATTCTATAGTCCCCACCCCGAGTATCTTCGATACGCATAAAGCGAGGGCCGAGACGAAACTCCAGTCGACTCAGCGATTGTTGTTTATTCGATCGCCATTCATTTACCCTCTGCCCGAGGGCTTTATGAGACAAGTTGAGTTTAGGATCATCAGACCCCCAAATGCCTTCATGTTCATAGGCGATCTGCTCTATATCCACACCGCGTATATCAAAAAGAAACCGATAGTCCTTTCTAGGCATGACTTTTCGGTAATTACAAGGTGCTGTACCGGTAAATAACGGGCTGTACCTGTGCACTACAATCGGTCCACACATCACTGGTGGTTGGAGGTGCTCTAACTTGCCTATTAGATCTAACTGCTCCAGGTAATCTTGATTGGCTTCGCCTGGAAACCCGTAGAGTATGTTGTACAGAGGTAGTAACCCAAGTTCCTTACAGTATCTCAGTAACTGAATATTCTGTAACGCCGTAGTCCCTTTACTCATGAGCCTCAATACGTTAGTGCTAAAGCTCTCTATGCCCGGTTGTATCGTCTGAACGCCAGCGTTCGCCAGTGATTCTAGTTTAGTTTTACTGAGATTGGATTTTGTCTCGAAGAAACAATGCTGTCCCGAACCAGAGTTTTTTAGTATCGGCAAGAATTCTTTGAAGTATCGATGATCCATAATGTAGTCAGTAAAGATGAAGTCAAGCACTCCATACTGAGAGGAATGATGCTGCATTTCTTCGAATACCTTAGAAGGTGTCTTCGAGCGAAAAGGCATGCTCGCTGATGAAATTCCACAAAATGTGCAATGATGAAGCTCTCCCCACCAACACCCGCGTGACGCTTCAAGTGCGACCTTACCGTCGATTTTCAATTCATCTGCTAGGGAGAAATAAGTGCCATAGTCTGCTACTGGAATCTCATCCAGCGCCATCTCTTTAGCCTGTTTAGGGGAGGCGACAACATCGTTGTGTCTTCTTGCAATACCAGGTATCTCTATCTCTGGATTAAGCATGTCTTCAGTCTCTAGTAGGGAGACTAGAGGCCTCTCACCGGGGCCAACACAAACAAAGTCCAGCCACGGAAATCCCCGAAGATACTCTTCACCCATTGGACTGTTGCACTGGGCACCACCAAGGATAATGTGCTGGTCTGGATACAGATTTTTGATGCGGCGCGCCAGCGCTAGGCTTGGTACTGCCTGAGAAAATACACAACTGAACCCTATGAGGTCATACTGACTCCAGGGATACGACCTGAGCAGAAAATCTAGATATGCCCCGACCGTCTCTACCCGCAAGTTCCGGAATACATCACATTGCTCTGACGAGATTTGGCCACGTTCAAGCAGGAATTCTAGATAGCCGGTATCTGAAAGGATATCTTTGTTCTGGATCTCGTTGCTCTGTATTTCCTTTGCAAACAACCATTCGCCAAGAATTAACGGTATTTGGCTCTGCGCAATCGACAGGTAAAGATCCAAATCGATGAAACGCAGCAGATCCAAGTTGGCACAGATAGTGTCCGCTTGAAAACCAGATGCTGTCACGACACTCTTCAATAGTCCTACTTGAATCGGCGCCGTCTTTGGATTCGCCCACGGCATGTGGACAAGGGCAACTCGGCGGGTAGGGCCTTGAACTCCGGAAGTTGAAGGCATTTTTTCTCTACCCAACAGACTATGCTCTTTTGTCAAAACTCACGGGCTTCTCAAGTTCTATGAATCCTTCAATAAATAGATCACGAACCCACTCGCTGGTGCTGGTATCTTTTTGCCCGAGTCGGTTAGACAGTGACTCGATAGAACGCCTGTCATCATTGTTTTCGAGTGATTCCCCTAATGATCGGGAAATTTCAACCTCCTTTGCTAGTCGGTAGTTGGTGAGGATTGCTTCGTCAGCATTTAGGTAAGTGACATCACCACCGCCAAGCGATACTGCTGCAGCGAGTTGTCGCCAATCGGGATTTGTATCGATCCATTTTTGTCGTTGAGCTCGGAACTTTTGGTGGCTAAAGTGTTTCCAGGCCTCACTCACCTGCTCGAGTAGATCAAGCACCTCAGGGGGCTCAGCCATATTTATACCGTACCGCCCACCCGCGTAACTGGTACTGGGATTGGACATCAATTGGTCATCACGCAACAGTTCAAGACCGTAGTCATCAGATCGACTGCCTGAAAGGCTGCTGGGTTCGGCAACCATTTGTTGCAGGTTATCAAGTTCTAGGCGCCCAAAATTATCGATCACAAATCTACAAGTATCTTCCGCTTCGGCACGAGTTTCTCCGGGGAAGCCGAGGCAGAGTGATATCCTCGGTCGTACCCCGGCTCCCGAGAGATTATCTAGAACTCGGTCATAATCTTTGGCCAGTATTCCTCTATCAAGCCGGTCAAGTACACGCTGAGAGGTGCTTTCGAATCCGGCAAAGAGTATTCGACAACCTAGATCGGCCATCTGTTGGCAGTAATCCGATTCGCGCAGACGCAGGCCCAATCTGTACCTAACATTCCAGGTTATTTCCGTACCCCTCTCATGAAGAACCCGGAAGACCGACACTAAAGTGGGAAGATTAGACTCTTCGTCTGTAATGTTGATCTGTTGAGGAGCAAGCGTTTGGATCACATATGAAATCTCGTCCAATAACTGGGCACGAGTCTTTCCTCTATAGGATGTCTCGCTGTGGAGTGACTGGTTACCGTAAGAACAGAAAATACATCGACCCCACCAACAACCGTGACAAGATGTAA
Source organism: uncultured Chloroflexota bacterium (assembly GCA_913042135.1). GTDB lineage: Bacteria > Chloroflexota > Dehalococcoidia > Lucifugimonadales > Lucifugimonadaceae > Lucifugimonas. The sequence goes on from CAJWJL010000018.1 coordinate 9,312, forward strand.
GCCCTAGATGGAAGCCTGGATTCAGATAGGCGTTAACAGGCAACCCGCTCCAGTTTGGTAGCACAGACCTTCTTATATCCGCGATGCCAAAATCTTTTGTACTTTGCGTATGCTGTCGATCTTTCCCCTCTCGCAGAAATTCGCCAAGAAAGAGCTCCCCACTGCCAATAGAAACCCGGTCTATGGTCCCGAGAAACGATCTCTCTGTGGAGAAATAACTGCGGTGGGCTTGAAAAAATGGCCCACCCATACTGGTTAGGATATGGGCATGTTCACGTTTAACCAGATCCGTCAAATACAGGCCGAGCAGAAGCTGGCTACCAAACGCTACCGAAAGCATAATCAAGGTAGGATCGAACTTGTCGATGAGACCCTCCATTCTTGCACTTAGCCACGCCTGAACAGGATCGTTCATGTGGCCAAGGGTTCTCCTGGCTCGTGTCTCAATATCTTGATAACAACTAAAAGGTTTCAGATAACCGTAATAAGCCAATTGAATGTCTATAAGTCGACCCAGCATGTGATGAGCAGCGATACTTTTTTCGTCGACCGTTTTAGGCCTGTCAACAAAGATACGCTGCCTCAAATAAGGTGCCGATTTTTTGAATGCCAGAAATTCCTTGAAATGGGGGCTCCATTTATGAGGTGATATTGGGTGTATATTTTTCTCGGCAAATTGCCTTAGGACCTGTGGTTCTGTCAGGTAGTGAGCCAATTCAATATTGAGGTCTGATTGCAGTGCCTCTACACCCAGGTCCAGTAGATGGCCAGTCAATTGTGGCAAGCTGAGATAGGGGAAAAAGCGAGCCGCTGTAACAGGCGGAAATACAATCAATACACGATCTAACATTGTGGCGATTACTTCTATCGAATGATCAGATAATAAGCAAAGACGTTGATTATCCTAGTGTAGAATTTATGTGTCGGTGAAATTCTAAGGAATCATCAGTCGAAAATGGAACTAAGCGCTTCAAAAAACCCGTCATATTCTTTTTCGGGCAGGCTCAAAAACGGACATATCTCCGATCATATTACCTCCCTTCTTGATCATTTTAATCAGCATTCTGGCCAGCGCATTTCGGTAGATGATATCGACAGTGTTTTTGGTTTTACTGATCGCTATTGCCCATTGTACGGCGGACGTTCCTATGATGCCTATGAACCTGCAAAGATCCAGATTACCGATGAAGAATTGCGCTGGATGTATGATACTGGGATTAATTTAAAACTTGCGGTCTCGGCACCTAAAGTGAGCAGGCACGAGTACTTGTCTTGCCGATCCTTTTTCGACCACTATTATCGCAAGGGTAACACGCTGATTATCACTAACGACCGATTTGCCGAATGGGTTAGGGAGGACTATCCAGATTATCTCATTGAAGCGAGCGTGATCAGAGATACTAACAATCAGGAAGCTATAAAAACTGCAACTGTGATTTACGATTACATCGTCATTCCGATTATATTAAACGACGACACCATCTTCTTGGAGAATATTGAGGATAAGGAGCAAATCCGATTGTTTGTGAATACCGAATGTTCATATAACTGCCCTTCGAAAATCTGCTATTCTGTTCAATCAAATATCAACAAAAAGTACAAAAGAATCGACAAGTTTCAGTGTTCAGTAGGATTGGTCCCAAGAACTCATGTGAATGCCCAAAGAGACTGGGAAAATTGGTATTTTGATATCGATTCCTATATAGCGATGGGGTTTCGTTCTTTTAAGGTGCTCACGCCAAAATTCTACTCCTCCCTCGTCTATGACCCGATGAAACTGACTCGACCCACCGGAAGCGAGCCGCCGACAGTCGAGTCATAGCGGACAATCTCCTGCTGTACTCATTAAACAATCGCCTGAACTTAAGTCTACTCACCATAGAATCTGGACTTTGTGTAGCGAAGTAGTCCTCGACTGATGGAACCGACTTTTGGGAAACTCCAACATCCTATTGTGTGGCGAACATCAAGCCAAATGCTAAAATACATTGAAGGCTAAAATAGAGATTGGATGTTATTTTTTACGAGGAACAACGATGAATAGTCCTCAATTGCTTCTCTCAGACTATGTCAAGGTCTACAAAAATTGTTTCACCAAATCATTCTGTGAAACCGTAATTGAAGAATTTGACTCAGATTGCTCCCAAAAAGCTCCCGTCGATTGGCGGGGTAATCTGGAAGTCTTAAGCCAATACAGAGACGCGGCACTGTATTCCATTAATGCAAAAGAACAGGAACCTGTTTCGGACCTGAGACGATCCATCACCAAGACATTGACAGACACACTAACGATTCAGCTTGAAAACTATCTTCAAGAAACGCATCTTTACGTTGATAATGTTATTTGCAAGAAATTTTTTAACGGTTCGAACGACGGCTTCCGTTTTTTGAGGTATGACGTTGGTGGCCATTGTGCCGAACACACCGATCAGTGTGTATCTGCCGAAACAACTCGGGTCATCACCTGTTCGATAAATTTGAATGACAACTATGAAGGCGGGCACACTTTATTCTTCCCGCTCTACCCGCACTCTAATCGTGTTCACATACCGCCACAGACTGGTCAGTTAATCTTATTTCCAAGCAATTTTCTCTATCCTCACATTGTTACCAAAGTAACAAGTGGAGCCAGATACCAGATCATTACTTGGATAACCTAGGTTCAACGTCCAGATTCAACCAACGGTCGATGAATGCTATTCAACGACAATCGTCTGGTCCGGGTTAAATGCATGAAAGACAAAAGCGAAGGTGACGTGATAGACCACATCCTCAAGCGATCCGTTTGTGGCCCTGTGCTGCGCCGTCACGTTGCCCACCTCCCGACCCTTCTTGATTTCCCGAGTATCCAAGGCGCTGGTCTGTCCGGGTCGCCAGGTGAGAACTAAATCTCGATACCGGATTTGCTTTTCCTGCCGTAGAAGCGCCAGAGACCAAGCCTGATTGTCGACCACCACCACCCGTTCAAGGGGACCGATACCCTCGGGTACTTCCCCGCGGTATAGAAACGGAAAACCCGAACTGTCATAACCGACATAAGGATTGGCACCATAGGGTCGTAGATCGGGGGTCCCAGGGACGAGCACCTTACCTTTGGGGTGATCCTTTATGAAATCAAGAAAAGATGCCAGACGTGACGGCAGCATAGTCAGCATGGTTCCCGCGTATCGACCAAAGATCGCTTCACCGGTGTACTGTTGCCACCAGGATTCAGTTGCGCGGTCATACATCAACAAATCCGAGCGGCGAAGGCTTCCGGTGGTGCCAAAATCGAGCACCTTACCCTCGACTCGGCGGTCGAAGACGATTGCGGCGTTACACAACGGGCAATAGGTAACGGCTAGCGGAATGCCTGCCATTGAGTCATTCACGATCTCGTGCCAGATCAGAACCCGAAGCGGATAGGCTTTGGCGCTATTGCCAAGGACTAAGGTGATCACCGGTTCTCGGTCATCGAGACTGACCCTGGTAGCCGGAACAAACTTAGGCTGGTCAATTGAAGGGATACCATCTTTACCGGGCCCGCCCGAAATGACCTCCTCAGGGTTGACGGTGCAGCGGCCGAAATCAGTGACTGGCCAGTTCCGGGCCAAGTAGCCGGTTGCGGCTGAGCAATCATCGATCACAGGGGAGTTGGCATGGGTTAACGGGATTCTAGTTACGCAGAGCCAGGAAAATACCAACAGAGCCGTTACGAAGTACAACCGCAATGGTTTGTTGGATTCAGAACCGATTTGGCGCATGAAGAGAATCCTTGAAAAATTTCAACGTACCGGAAAGGCAAACCAATATCCATTCTTACCGGTTAGCTGGTAGTGTTGGTGACCCGTGAGTGTGATCCTCTTCCTAAGAATCGGGCCACCGGTATCGTGAGTAAACGGAGGGTCAGATTATAGGAACCAAGCGTCATACACCGGAGGAGATTGTCACCAAGTTGCATCAGGTTGAAGCACTGGTCGGGCAGGAAACGACCGGGATCGTTGGGATTCGGCAGACCAGCATTGCCGAACAGACGTATTACCGCTGGTGCCAGCGGTATGCTTGTTTGTTGTATCTCCTAATTTACATCGCCAAGATGGCTTACAAGTTGTTCGCTCACTTAACCACCCCGAGAATCGTTACCTTCCTCACCTAGGTTCCACAATTTTTTCGGTGGTTTGTATTTCTTCTTTGCTACCTTTTTCTTCGTTGTTTTCTTCTTCACAGCCTTTTTCTGTCTGGCCTGAAATTTGTCCATGTGCCTCTGGAAGATAGATGTCCATGCGAATTTCCACACGATCCAAACGATGAGCAGAATGAGGATCGGGGAAATGAGCCAAAACGATTCCATAGCCCCCCTATCCTACTACCGCTTACATCTACTCCAAATCAGGTTCGTCTATGTCATTGACCCAAGTCAATTCACCCTCCTTTGAGGTGTGAGAGCATGATTTAGCGGTGAAAATGACGGATTGGACCCGAAATCAGACTCTGCGAGTGGGCATTGCCTCTGTGGCAAAGTCGTATCCCGCGTCAACTTCTCAACTCGCTTGTGTATCCACTGTCATTGCTCGATATGTCAACAGGCCCACAGCGTATCTCGCAGCATTCGCTGTCTTCAGCTAACCCGTTTTACATCCCTCATATTCGACAGTAGGGATCAAATCAGGTGAGAAAAGACCTGGTTAAGGTTGGAATCGCAAGAGATCTCTTCGATGAAGAGGAAAATCTGATTATTCCGGGTGACGGCCTGAAGTTGCTCGACCAGATTCCCAACATTAGGTATGAGATGTTCGCGGAATATGGACCGGAGATCACGCCGGCACAAGTGCGTGACTGCGACATGGTCATCTCGGCTGCCGCACCTTGGACAGCCAATTCACTTGTACAGAGCGAACGCCTGATCGCTGTGCTGTATACCGGAGTTGGATTTGATCACATCGATGTAGAGTGCCTCACGGCTGCCGACGTGATGCTGTGTTCAGCCCCTGATGCAGTACGCCGACCGATGGCGGTCACCATCCTGACTCACCTGCTGGCCGTGACTTCAAAGCTGATCAACAAGGACCGACTCACGCGTGAAGGACGTTGGGAAGAACGAACCAACTACAAAGGTGAGGGAGTCACGGGTAAAACCCTGGGCTGTATCGGTGTGGGCAACATCGGTCACGAACTGCTTTTGTTGGCACAACCGTTTGGCATGCGGCTATTGGCCTGTGATCCATACGTCAGTCCGGAGTCCGTGGCCGATCTCGATGCACAATTCGTCGATATGGACACGCTGCTGGCGGAATCCGATTTCGTGAGTCTTAGTGTGCCCTTGAATGACGAAACCCATCAGTTGATCGGCGCCGATCAACTAAAACAGATGAAGCCCACGGGGTATCTTATTAATACCTCACGTGGGGGAGTAGTCGATGAGATAGCGCTTATTGAAGCATTGAAGAAAGGCCGGATTCGCGGCGCCGGGTTGGATGTTTTCGAGCAGGAGCCTGTTGATTCGAACAACCCGTTACTAAAGATGGACAACGTGGTCGTAACACCGCACTCGCTGTGTCACACCGATGAGTATTTCATGACCGCCTGGACGCTCAAACTGAACCAGGCTCAGGAAATTATGGCGGGCAAGATCCCTGCGGCTCTGGTCAATAAGACAGTGCTGGAAAAAGAGAGTTTCAAGGCGAAGCTGAGAGGATTTCTGAGTTGAACGAAAGTACCTATGTAAAAACTGGAGAACGCGTCGGGACACAAGTGCCCGAATCTATTTCTGAAGATATTTCGATTCGTTTATTCGTGGGGGGTGATTATGGCCGAGATATTTGAACAAATTGGTGAAGCTGTCCAGAACGGGGACGAGACGACAGTAGTCGCCCTAGTAGACCAGGCGATGCAAGGTGGTGATCAAGCCTTGGATATCCTTGAACAAGGGCTGATTCCCGGTATTCAGGTCCTGGGCAAGTCATTTCAGGACGGAATTGCCTACCTGCCAGACATACTGTTCGCAGCACGAGCGATGAAGAAAGGTGTGACCTTGCTGGAGCCGGAACTAGGCAAGATCGACATGCCAGAGAAAGGCACGGTGGTGATTGGCACGGTCGAGGGCGACATGCACGATATCGGTAAGAATATGGTCAAACTCATGTTGGAGAGCAACGGCTTCAACGTTGTCGATCTTGGCACGGATGTTCTACCCGAAATGTTCGTCACTGCGGTACGGGAAAGTAATGCCGATATTCTGGCCATCTCCTCTTTGTTGACCACGACTATGTTCGGTATGGCTGACATCATCGAGGCACTGACCAAGGCCGGGTTACGGGATAGCGTTAAGATTATTATCGGCGGCGCTCCGGTAACCTCGGAGTTCTCTGATCGGATTGGGGCAGATGGTTTCGGTGAGGATTTTGTCTCGGCTATCGACCTCTCTGAAAAATTGCTGGCGAAACCCACCTGACTGCACCTGCATAGGGATTGGTAATGAACGAAGTCAACGCAGTGATGCCCAACCGGGCACGGTTCAAGGAAATTTGCCTTGGTGAGCGATCAGGCGAGGTTTCTCTCATCGACTGGTTTCATCGCGGTTGGCTGGAGACCATCGATAACTGGATCGTGGAAGGTGCTCCAGCAGAGATAACCAACCAGGACACCTACAACGACTACTTTCAGCTCGATCACTTGCACGCTCTGCAGGAGATCATCTCCGAGCACAACCGTGCCGACCTCAAGGAGTTGGATACCCAGAGTCTGGTCAGTGTTCATGTGACACCACCGGTCATGCCAGTATTCGATATCGAGATAATCAGTGAGGACGAGCGTCACCGGGTCGAGACCACCTACGGTGGCGTTACCGTGGAAGTCAACAAGGAACACCCTTGGCGCATGCCCAAGTACCTCGACCGACCGGTCAAAGACTGGGCCACCTGGAAGGAATACAAGAAGCGGCTCGACCCCGACACCCCGGAACGCTGGCCCGCGGACTGGCCGACCTACGTTGAGAGCATGAATGCCAAGGATGCTCCAACCATGCTTCTACTCGAGGGCTATTTCGGACCACTGCGGGAATGGACTGGCCTGGAAGAGTTGATCTATCTGTTCCATGACGAACCTGATTTGGTCGAGGATATGATGGATCAGGTGCTGCATCTAAGTCTGACCATGGCCAAGCGGGTACTCAAGGATTTGCGAATTGATTGTGTGCGTTTCTGGGAGGACATGGCTTACCGCTCAGGCCCCTTGATCTCACCTGACATGTTCAGAAAGTTCATGCTACCCCGTTATCGCGTTATCACCGATTATCTTCGTAGCGAGGGTATTGAGATCCTCCATGTCGACAGCGATGGGGACGCTACCGAGTTGATTCCACTGTGGCTTGAAGTGGGAGTCAATTTTCCTTGGCCCCTGGAGGTGGCGGCCGGAATGGACGCCATTGCCCTGCGCAAGAAATACGGTCGCGATCTTATCCTCAGCGGCAATATCGACAAGCGAGCCTTTCTCGAAGGTAAGGACTCTATTCGTAACGAGGTCATGTCGAAGGTCCCCTACCTACTAGAAACGGGTAGCTATTTCCCGTGCCTCGACCATGCAGTGCCACCCGATGTCAAGCTTGATGATTTTCGCTACTACGTCAACTTACTGCGCGATATCGGGGGGCTGGATAGGCTGCCGGAATAGCGAAACCAAGCAGAGTTGTCCAGGTATTTTAGGGAAACCGACCAATCAACCGCATTCGCACCCCGGAGACAGTAGATGAAGAATCTGCCTAAAACGGCCGTGCAAACTGCCGATCAGACCCAGGCGATCCCGCAAGTTCCGGGTGCCACCACAGGTTATCCGATAACCGAACGGGTTGATTTTTCCGATAGTACCTACCTGTTGGATGTCTACCATCCGATGCTGGCCAAGGCAGCATCGCCTGGCCAGTTCGTCATAGTCATTTCCCATGAATGCGGTGAACGGATCCCTTTGACCATTGCCGACTATGACCGCGATCAAGGTACGATAACTCTGGTTGTACAAGCAGTCGGCAAGACGACTCGAGAGATGCAACAGCTATGCAAGCCAGGGTTCAATCTTTTTAGTGTGGTCGGACCCCTTGGCTTCCCGACCGACTTAGGGAATGCCCGCAAGGTCATCTGTGTTGGTGGTGGCCTGGGTGTCGCACCGCTCTACCCTCAGCTTCGAGCTTTTAAAACCGCTGGCGCTTATGTCATCGGTGTCGTCGGCTTTAGGAATCAGGAGCTGATCTTCTGGGAAGACAAATTCAAAAACTACTGTGACGAATTTATCGTTTGCACCGACGATGGATCAGCCGGTATCAAGGGCCTCGTGACAGAAGGTATCAAATGGGCCGTGGAACACCACGACGATGTCGATCGTGTTGTCGCCATCGGTCCACCGATCATGATGAAGGCCTGTGCTGAAACCACCCGTCCATTGGGCATCGAAACTATTGTTAGCCTGAATCCGATCATGGTCGATGGAACCGGAATGTGTGGAGGCTGCCGGGTCAAGATTGCGGGCAAGACAAGATTTGCCTGTGTCGACGGTCCCGAATTTAATGGCCATGACGTCGACTTCGATGATCTGATTACCCGACTGAATCGTTTTCGGGCTTATGAGAAGCAGGCTACCGATACCTGGTGTCAAGGACCAAAGGGTACGGCATAGGATGATTCACTACCGGTATCTCCAGCAAGGTGACGTAGCGGGTCGGTAGAGAAAAGGAGTGGCTGTGGCGACCAAAAAGTCCAAAAAAAAGACCATTCGAACGATTCCACAGAAGCGTGCTCGAATGCTGGTTCAGGCTTCTACTCAAAGGGTCGAGAACTTTGAGGAAGTGGCGCTCGGCTTTGAATTGGACGACGCCCTGAATGAGTCCGAGCGCTGCCTTTTCTGTCCCGACCCGGCGTGTGTTGCCGGCTGTCCCGTGGCAATCGATATCGTCGGCTTTATCGAGAATATCACCTTAGGAAACTACAGGCGATCCTACGATATCCTTACCGATGCAAATTTTCTGCCCGCGATCTGCGGCAGAGTGTGTCCTCAGGAAGACCAGTGTGAGGGTGTTTGTCCGGTCGGAGAGACCCTCGAACCCGTAGCCATTGGACGGCTCGAACGCTGGGTAGGAGATCTGGCGCTTGCGAAGGGGTGGTCGAACGAACCGTATATTGAGCCTAACGGCTTTAAAGTTGGAATCGTCGGATCGGGACCGGCCGGTATTGCTTGCGCGGCCGATATGGCAAAAGCCGGCTGTGATGTAACTGTTTATGAAGCCCTGCACGCACCGGGTGGAGTACTGCGTTATGGCATCCCGGAATTTCGATTGCCGAACAGAGTTGTCGATACAGAGATTCAAAGCCTAACGCGACTGGGCGTTAAGTTTGAGTGCAACACCCTGGTGGGACGTTTGTTCACGGTCGAGCAAATGCTGTGTGATCTCGGTTTCCATACGGTGTTTATTGGCAGTGGTGCAGGATCGCCAAAATTCATGGATATCCCCGGGGAGTCCCTGCACGGTGTGCTCTCGGCCAACGAACTTTTAACTCGATGCAATTTAATGGGCGCGGGTGATTTCCCTCGGCACGACACACCATTGGATCTGGGTGACCGAATCGCGGTCATTGGATCTGGCAACACGGCCATGGATGCGATGCGCGTTGCTTTGCGCCTCGGCGCGGAGAAAGTGTATTGCGTTTATCGACGAACGCGGGACGAAAGCCCGGCCCGTGAGGAAGAAATCAGGCATGCTGAGGAAGAAGGAATCGAGTTCTGTTGGCTCACCGCACCGGTAGAGATCCTGGGTGACGAAAACGGCCATGTCCGTGCGATGCGTTGCGTTCGAATGGAATTGGGCAAGCCGGATGAATCTGGCCGGTGCCGACCAGTCGAAATCGAAGGTAGTGAATATGAATTTGAAACCGACACAGTAGTTTATGCTATTGGGACCAACGCCAACCCGGTACTGGGGCAAACCTCCAAACTTAAACTCAATCAGTGGGGCTATCTTGAGGTCGATGAGAACCTGGCCACTTCGATGGCAGGTGTCTACGCTGGCGGAGATATTGTTACCGGTGCTGCCACTGTGATTTTGGCTATGGGACTCGGGCGACAAGCGGCAGCCAGTATGAAGAGCTACTTAGGTATACGCGATACTGAAATTGTTTACCACCCTCAACGGCAGGGCAGCGAAGGCAAGTTATTTGGAATCGATCTCGAAGAAAAGAATTTCACCCGGCTCCGGCTTGCCCAAGCCACACAACCAGCACCATAAACTTCGAGGCAAGTCACTCAAATGGACCAAGCAGTAGCCGCTAGAAAAGATGAAACCTCCACGGCAGTAGCCCGAGCGAACGGCGTACCAGTGGCAACGGTCGATGAGCACATCATTGAAATCGTTAGCGATTCTGGTGAGGGAGCCCAGCGGTGTGGACAAACCTTCGGCTCGATCGCAGCCAAAATGGGTAACGGCATCTGGACTGTGGAGATTATTCCGGCCGAAATTCAACCATCCGTGCGAAGTATCGAAGGTACTAGCGGTAATCGTATCCGAGTAGGATCCGGGGCAGTAACCAATGGTGGGGATGCAGTTGATCTGGTCGCGGCATTCAACGAGCAGGTGGTATTAGGCCGTGTACGAGCCAAAGAGCTAAAGCCCGGCTGCATTATTTTGCTAGAAAATAGCTGGCGCACCAATAGCGATCCGAGTATCGCTGCGTCGTATGCAACGGTCTATGAAGAACTGGCCGGTGATGGCTATCGGATTTACGAAATACCAATGGAGCAGGAGTGCCTGAAGTACGTTACCGATCCACGGCGCGGCAAGAACATGTTTGTGCTCGGGGTTTTATCTCAAGTCTATTGCCTGGATCGAGAATTGGCATTGGCGCAGGTGGCTTTGACTTTTGCAAAACAAGGGCTAAACGTCATTGCACCTAACCAAGAATTGTTGCGGGCAGGTTGGGATTGGGCCGAAGCAAACCTGGATATTCGTTTTCGAATTCCTCCTAGCCCAATCAAGGAACCGCGCCTGGTCGTGAATGGCAATACAGCACTTGGTCTTGGGGTAATGGCATCGGGTATGGAAGTTTGCTCCATGTACCCAATCACGCCAGCGACTTCAGTTTCGCATTATTTGAGTGATGTTTTCCAACGTGTTGGCGGCATCGTGCATCAGGCAGAAGACGAGATTGCGGCATGCACCTTCGCGATTGGTGCTTCCTATGCGGGTAAATGTGCGGTCACAATCACCTCCGGGCCAGGCTATTCATTAAAGCAGGAGGGAATAGGCTTGGCTGTAATGGGAGAGATTCCGCTGGTCGTAGTGAATGTCCAACGTGGCGGCCCATCTACTGGTCAACCCACTAAGTGTGAACAAGGAGATTTACTGGCTGCCTGTTTCGGTGGCCACGGTGATGCACCGAAGGTGGTAATGGCGGTTTCCGGAATTGAAGATTGTTTTTATTCAGTCATCACGGCCCGCAAGATCGCCGAAACATTCAACATGGTAGTCGTGCTGCTATCCGATGCAAGTCTCGGTACTGCACAGCAACCTTTCCCGCGACCGAAGTTCAGCGAAGATTGGCTGGCACCACCAGTCGATCAGAGCCCGGTACCTGAAGGCACTAAACCCTACGCCTGGGACCCGGAAACAGGACTTGCCAGCAGGATCATACCCGGTCAACCGAACGGTATGTACTGCCTGACCGGATTAGCACACGATTCTATGAGCCACATCATCTATAACCCAGAAGAAAACCACGAAGCGATACGTCGACGTAGCCTGAAATTGGCAGCACTACAGAAAACACTGAAACCGCCCAAACTATTTGGTGACGAACAGGGTGAACTGTTGATCGTCGGTTGGGGTGGCACCAAAGGGGCTATCGAGGAAGCCGTCAGACGGGTTCGAGGTGACGGACACTGTGTGTCCTCCCTTCACATCAAGTTCCTGCAACCGATGGCATCGGGTATCAAGAAAATACTGCAGCAGTTTGACCAGGTGATTGCCGTTG
>CAJWJL010000019.1:0-20012 GCA_913042135.1 uncultured Chloroflexota bacterium
CGGCGGTAAGTCGCAAGAAGACGAAGATGTTTGTAGAGCTGCCCTTGAACACGCGGAATTGAAGTCATCTTAACTAAGGTCTAAATATCAGAAAATTTACAATCCTAATTGCACGGATAAGGAGAGTAGGATGGGGCGCGTTAAAGATCAGGTCGCTATTGTCACGGGAGCTGCGAGAGGATTAGGTGAAGCTATCTCGTATCGCTTGGCACAAGAAGGTGCCAGACTAGTTTTAGGCGATATAGATGAAACAGGGTTAGAGGCTACAGCGACAAAAATCCGTGACGAAGGTGGCGAGGTTGTCACATTAATTGGTGACATCACTGAAGAAGAGCCAGCATCCCAACTGATTGAGTCTGCAATCGCACATTTTAGGCAAATTGATATTCTGGTCAACAATGTTGGGGGCAGCCGAAATTCAAAAATCTGGGAAATGCCGGTGGAAGATTGGGACCACACAATCAAATTAAATCTACGTGGGACATTTCTTTGCAGTAAAGCCGCTGTACCTCACATGATTCAAAGAAAACAAGGAAAAATAATTTGTTTGTCATCTGGGGCTCGAGAAGGCACACCATGGACAGCCTATTACGAAGGAGGGTCTGCCTACTCAGCCTCCAAGGCAGCGATACATGGATTCATGCGAGATTTGGCTCTTGAACTTGCCGAACATAACATCAATGTAAATTGCGTTGCACCAGGTCCAATCGATACGAAAATAGCGGGTGCAAAGTTACGAAAACTTAATGAAACTGTGGACTTTAGCCCCAACCGCATGACCCCGTTTGGTAGGTTAGGGCAGCCTAGTGAAGTCGCAGATGCAGTCTTATTTTTGGCTTCAGATGAAGCATCATATGTCTCGGGGCATACTCTAGCCGTTATGGGAGGCCGCTAGGGATTATTAGGACAATAAATGAACAATCAAAACTTGGAGTGAATCAATTGAACAAAGATGAGCCCACGAACTTAACCAAGGAAGCACGAGCTTACTTGAATAAAACAGAGCAAACCAGAGGTTACACTCTCGATATGCATCGAATCATGGTGGTCAGCGATGATCTCGCGAAGTCGATTGGCGACGAGGCAGGCGGCAACGAGGTAGACGGTAAAACCGGCAATGCATTGGCGGGTTTCATCAACGCCGGCCCGCGTGTCGTGCGCGGTTGGGACGAACCGATTACCGTGTGGACAATATGACGGAAAAGATCATCGTGACGGGGGGCAGCGGCCGCCTTGGCGGCCATGTCATGACGGCGCTGCAGGCCGGCCATCGGGCAACGGCCCTGGACATTAAACCACCCCCCGGCGATGTGCCGTTCATTGCCACCGATATCCTTGATCTGCCGGGTCTGACCAGGGCCTTCACGGGGCAGGCCGCGGTGATCCATCTGGCTGGTTATGACGATGGCGACGGGCCGAACGAGCAGGCCTATATGGCAACCAATGTACAAGGTGCCTGGAATGTTTTCCAGGCCGCCGAGGATGCCGGCGTGCCCCATGTGGTGGTCGCCAGCAGCACCGCCGCCCTGGGTCTGGACCATGATCGGGCGCCGGACTACCTGCCGGTGGACGAAACGCATGCGTTGCGCACCACGGGGACCTATGGCCTGGGCAAACAACTCATGGAGACCATGGCGCGACACTACGCGGCGCGGGGCAAAATGCACGTTATCTGCCTCAGGCCGACGTTGATCGTTCGTCCTGAAAAAGAGGCTCAAATCCTGGCCCAGCTCGCCCTGCCCGACCCCGACAGTAATTCCCCCGGCTGCAGTTCCGATGCCGCCGCCAGAAATGCCGTTGCACCCTATGGCGCGCTTTCCGCAACCCGGACCTATGTGCGCTCCACGGACGCGGCGCGGGGCTTTGTCGCCGCCCTGAAATACCGGGCCCGCCGGTTCGATATCTTCAATTTGGCGGCACCGGACGGCATAGGGCGGCCGGAGACACTGGCACGCATGGTGGCAATCTATGAGACCATGCCCCCGGTGCGGGATCTCCAACTCTACCAGGCGGACCCCTACGCCAGCGTCTTGGATGACCGTCATGCCCGCGACGGTCTTGGCTGGCGGGCTGACGGCGACTGGCGCGATGTGGTGGCACGGCATAAACCCAAAACAACGATGGAAACATCATCATGAACCAGCCCGGACCAGCCACGCCGACAGATCCTAACGAAGACGCCTTCGTCGCCTGGGCACGGGAGTATGCGGTTGCCTTGTCCATCCCCCGGCACGACGACAATTACGACGACCTGGCTTTCATTCCCGGCGTCATCGGCAAACGCCGCGTCATCGCCGTGGGAGAGAGTGCCCACTATCTGTACGAATGGAACCGCTGGCGGACCCGGTTGTTCAAATATCTGGCCCAGGAACATGGCTTCACCACCTTCGTCTTGGAATCGGCCCTGGTCGAAGGCCGCCTGGTGCACGACTACGTGGCTGGTGCCGATCATGAATGGGATGACGTGGCCCGCGCCATCAACAATGTGTGGGGCGTATGGGCCGAACTGAACGAGCTGATCCGATGGATGCGGGACTGGAACGCCGATCCCAATCGGTCGCGGGAATTGCGCTTTTACAGTATGGACGGCAGCGGCAACTGGATGCATGCCCGCAATGTCTATGCCACCGTGCACGCATTCGCGGCCCGGGTTGATGGGGGCCTAGCCGACGACATGGCACGGGAAATCGGTCCCATGGTGGCGGAGCTTAACCTGGAGAATCGCATGGAATTCGCAGATACTGCCTTCCGGGAACTGATTGCCGCCGCTTCGCTGGTGATCAGCCGTATCGAACAGGCCCGCGTTGCCTACACCCGGGTTACTTCGGCCGACGACTACGATTGGGGCCTGCGCGGCGCGCAAATTCTCCGCGACGTGATCCAGGCCCTGGCCCAGACTGAGGCGGATTTTAGCATCGGCGTGCGCCAGTTGTGGAACGTCCGGGATGTCTCCATGGCCGAGTCCCTGAACTGGATCCGTGAGCGCGAGGGCCCGGATGCGGGCATTGTCATCGGCGCCCACAACACACATCTGCAGCTACACCCGGTGCGGGAGCAGAAGGCCACCTCCATGGGCAGCTACCATGTCGCCCGCTTCGGGCGGGGAGATACGCTGTTTATCGGCACGGCCAGCGAACGCTCGGTCAAGGGGGAGCCACCGCGCCCGGATTGCAATCAGGCCGCCTATGCCCGCCTGGGCCCGGATTGCTATTTTCTGGATCTGCGCCCGGCGCCCGGAAGCGGCCCGGTGGCGGACTGGCTCAAGGTCGAGCGTCCCGACCGCTCCAACCTGCGATATCAGCCGGTCTGCGCCGGCACGGCCTGGGATTGCCTGCTGTTTCACCGGACCCTGTCCACGGGCACGGTGGAGCTTCCTGGTTTTCTCGCTTCGCCACCGACGGAAGCCACCGGCGATTTGGCCCGTTTCAACGGCCGCTATATCATCCTCGGTTTCCTCGCCGCCGTGAATACCCTCGATGTCCGTGTGGAGGGTGACACCCTGTTCACCGACGGCCAGGACGACACCAGCGGCGAAGTCTTCCCGCCCTACAAAGTACCCCTGCACTATTGTGCCGACGGCCGGTTCCGCTGGTCCGTCTGGCCATCAATCCTAGATTTTCATCAGGCCGGCGAAGACATTTCCGTCTCCATCACCACCCCTGGCGGCGCTGTCTATCACGGTAAACGCGTTGGCGATGCGGTTTGGGGCTAAATCTGCCTGGGTTTGTACCTATAATAGGATCATTCACTCGCTCAAATGATGTTTTTACCAACATCTTGATGTTAAAATTCCTGCGAAAGGAAAAACAAATAAATGTACCCTGTCATAAGAGTCATAAATCCCAACTCGAATGATTCCGTTACTGCCGGTATTTCGGAAGCTTTGGAGCCGTTGCGCTTGGCTGATGGTCCACGCCTTGAATGTATAACCCTTTCCGATGGCCCGTTTGGTGTTGAAAGCCAGGCTGATGTAAGCATGGTTGAACCCTTGATTGTAGATTACATAAAAGCCGACGCAGAGGCCGCTGCTTTCATAATCGCTTGTTACTCAGACCCTGGTTTAGCCCTCTGTAGAGAAGCAACCGATAGGCCAGTATTTGGCATTGCTGAATGTGCAATGGCAACAGCTCTCTCACGAGGTCAATCATTCGGTGTTATAGCAATCCTTAGCCAATCGATTCCCCGACACATTCGGCACATGCGAGAAAGACTCCTCCATAACCATTGTGCCGGGGAACGTGCCCTAGAACTAACTGTCGCAGAAGTAGAAAATAGCAGTGATACCTATGAGAAAATGCTGGAAGTTGGGACAAAGCTACGTGACAAAGACGGCGCAGAGGTAATAATCATGGGATGCGCGGGCATGGCAAAGTATCGTGACACTTTAGAAAAATCGTTAGGAGTCCCCGTGATTGATCCAACCATAGCCGCTGCTGGAATGGCAATAAATACCGTTCTTGTGGCTAATTAGCTTATCCTCTACACGACCTGTTTTACCAAGGGTGCAACCGAATGATTGAAGGCCGTTACTGAGGTATTACCGCCATGGCGTCAATTTCAATTAGCAAGGTAGGACCATCTAAACCTGCTACTTGGACTCTTGTACTAGCGGGCAGATCTTCTCCGAAATACTCCTGTCGAACTGTTTGAGTTTCGGATTTAGCAGATTCTGATAAATCGGTTACGTAACTGGTAATTTTCACAACATCACTCAGAGTTCCTCCTTCGCATTCCATAATGTATTTCATTCTCTCTAAAATCACCCTGGTTTGATCAGCCATGGTGCCGTTTTCAGCAACCGTCATTTTGGCAGTTGCTCCAGCGAAGAAAAGTAAATCTCCCACCCTAACCGCATGAAAATGAGGGGAGCCTGTCAGGGGGATAGCATCATAGTTCTTACGTTCGATAACCATAGAATATACTCCTTAATTTGAAGAATAGAACGCCTCAGTAGGACATTCTACACAAGAAATAACCCGAGCCCACCAGATACTAATATAAAAATGCCGCCCTACCCCTCCGGTTCACTGCTATCGACATTTTGCCTGAATCATTAGTTTATGTTGAATGTAGGCACGTTCGGGTTTACTATGGGGAATATTTTCCGGCTAAGACGCTGATAATCCCTACACACAGGAGAGAACGATGACAGAAGAGAAAACACTCAGGCAGCGCATCCGCGACGGGGAAGTCCTGGTTGCTTTGGTGGGATCACTGCGCACAACCAAGAGTCAGTTGGCCGATATTTGGGCAACGGGCCGCTATGACTATATCTGGATCGATGGTCAGCATACAGCCTTTAGCGAAGAGTTATTTGTAGCCTATTGTACCGCCGCTGAAGAATTGGGTATTGACGTGCAACTACGCATTCCTCACACGCGCCACGCCTACTTGGTGGGGCGATATCTGGACTTGGGATGCAGTGCGGTGCTGGTTCCTGAAGTGATGGAAATGGATACGGTTGATGATGCCATTGCCTATACTTACTACCCGCAGGTCGGGCGGCGGAGTTGGGGTGGGGCAGCACGCCGAGGCGTGAATGGAGTTGCAAAAGGTATGGATCGGCTGGCGTATGCTGCGTGGTGGAACGAATATGTGATATTGAGCATTCAGGTGGAATCGGTCGAGGCGGTGACCAACATTGGGAAATTGGCCAAACCAGGGGTGAGTGTGGTGACATTTGGGCCCAATGACCTCACCTTCAACATGGAAGGGCATGTGGGGTATCCGCTGACAAGCGTGGATGACTGTATGCGCAATGTAGCGGCCCAATTGGATGGTACAGGCATTCGCCTCGCCATGGGCACGGTGACTAAGCCCGAAGAACGGGGAAAATATCTTGATATGGGGGTCACACTGTTTCAAGAAGGTGCCCCCGCCTAGGTGAAGTAGCGGTTTAATATACGACTTTACTGAAGCTGATATTTCCAATCCAAATTTGGTCGGGGTGGCCTCACTTTTGTGTTATTTCTGCGGTCTGATTCCAGTCGATCCAAAAATTCTCTTTCGTAAAGTTTAACCACCAGATCAACGGGGCTCTCTAAATATTAGGCCCATCGGCATGTATGAAGACAATACCAACGGAAACGGCCGTGATTTTACTTAATATGTTAATTCCATCCTAAGACTTAATTTTTCTTGGCTGTTCCAAGGAAGGAAGCCGCTGCTGCCATCAGGGTTAATCCGATGCAAACCCAGAATGTATTTCGCAAGCCCACTGTGAACGCCCTCAATACGGATAGGTCAGTAGCTTCGGTTATCACAGAAAGAGTTGGTGGGTGTCCCAATGATCCCATAGTCTCTGTAACGATCGCAGTAGATACTGCGATACCGACAACATTTCCGGAGTTTCTAACTAAATTGGTAAATGATGAGATAACTCCATAACTAGCAGGAGAAACCACACTCAATATAGAACTATTGTTGGAGGGCCAAAAAGTTCCTGAACCAAGTGTTTGAACAACCATTCCCACTAGAACTACGACAAGAGATTCTTCGATATCAAGATTAACCAGTATTAGTAACCCCATTGCAGCCACCAGCATTCCACCCACATTAAATATGCGCCAGCCGTATCTATCAGAAAGCCGACCACTTATTGGACCTGCTATGACCATGCAAAATGCACTGGGAACTATTATCCATCCAATTTTTGATGGGCTAAATCCGAGAACGAATTGAAGATAGAATGGGATAAGAAACCTTACGGGTTGAGTTCCCAAAAACGATAACCAGCTTGCTAAAACTCCAGTGGCAAAGAGGCCGGAGCCAAACAGCCTGAGATCCAACATGGGGGATTCAACATACAATTCCCACCAAATGAAAAACCCTGCTGATGCCAGAAAGATTCCGAATGCAGTAATCACAGATAATGAATCCCAACCATAGCGGGATCCAAGAGTCATTGCCAGTAATAGCGAAATTAATGTGGCGGCAGAAAAAGTAGCACCTAACCAGTCAAAGTGATCATTTGCACCGACCCTTCCCCCACTACGCTCAGTATCCAAAATAAGCATGGCCACTATTAAGGACACTACCCCTAAACCAGCAGTCGCGTACAGGACTGACTCCCAACCAAGGTAGTCAACCAAAAAGCCTCCTATAGCCGGTCCAGCCACCGCACCTATCCCAACCACACTCATAGTTAAGCCAAGGGCCCTTCCCCTATCACCGTCTCCGAAGGCAGATATTACCATTGCCATAGAGGTACCTTGAGTCATTGCTGAACCAACACCTTGAAGTATTTTGGCACCTATCAATAATTCAATGTTAGGAGATATTGCCGCAAGAAATCCTCCTGTTGTGAATACTATGAATCCAAGTAGATATATTATTTTTCTTCCCAGAATGTCAGAAAGGCGCCCCATAGGTAATAATAGTGCGGCAATGGTCAATCCATATCCAATGACAATCCATTGAGTGGTTGGTAAGTCAGTATTAAAATGGTCAGCAATTGAAGGAAGCGCAACATTGATCCCACCGTGGTCAAATACTGAAGTAAACAACCCGATGGAGACAGCAAAAAGAACCCACCATTTATAGGTGATGCGATTTTTGAGGGGATTCCTCTTAAAAAAATTGGTGATCATTCATCGGGTACTCCAAGATGGCTCTGCACATGGTACAGCAGACGTGATAAGTTTACGAAAGGGACTGAACCGCGGATAAACCATCAGTCAAAAACAATTTGGAGGAAATATAGGCTATTTCATGTAACCGTAGACCATACCGCAGAAAGTTGCCCCCTTGTAACTAATGAGCCGGGGAAAAGAATGACTGCAGCTGGCGCAGAAAAAGCAGGGGTGAACCTTGTATTCGCCCTTGGCGGTAGACCTCAGCATCGTACCGTCTATGTGGTAGAAACGGACAATATAGACAAATTATACGATTTTTTGAGTCCTGCTTTAAGCTGGGCTAAATGCGACATTATGCCTGTGAGAGAATTGGACGTCTGATCCAATTTTGAGCCGCAGATTTGGTTCATGCATCTGGGACCCAAAGTTTTGAAGTGCCGGTCTTTTAGGATTTCCTTCATGTTCTCTAGCACTTGCTGTAGCAGGGAATATAGATTCCTCTTACCCGCTGTTGGATTGAGCGTGTTCGGCTACCTGTGCCAGTTCATTCATAAAGGTAATATGCCCATATTCGAACCTCTCAGTCTAACGAAATCACTGACTCTGTTAGACTGCCCCCACAACTTAAGGAGAACTGGCGAGATGGCGACGGGTTTCTTATGGCACGAAAAATATATGTGGCACGACACTGGGAGCGGAGCTGCAGAAAATATTGAACCTGGCGAACACTTTGAAAATCCTGATACAAAGAGGCGTATGAAAAACCTCCTTGATCTTTCCGGCCTAACCAATGAGCTTGTTCGACTCGACCCCCGCATGGCAACCGAAGACGAATTACGGCGCTTTCACACAGATGGTTACATCAATCGGATTCGAGAACTGAGCGATGCTTTCGGTGGATCAGCTGGACCAAACACACCGTTTGGGAGAGGCTCATACGAGATCGCCAAATTAGCCGCTGGAGGAACGATCGTGGCTACAGAAGCTGTGCTTAGTGGGCAAGTTGACAACGCTTATGCCCTTGTTCGTCCGCCTGGGCATCACGCTGAACGTGACTTGGGAAGAGGCTTCTGCATATTCGGAAACGTGGCGTTGGCCGCTATGCATGCCCGCGAAATTTGGAAGGTCGAACGGATAGCAACTATAGATTGGGACGTTCATCACGGTAACGGAACCCAGCAGGCGTTTTACGATGATCCAAACGTACTGACAATCTCCATTCATCAGGACGGGCTGTTTCCGGCAGACTCCGGTAAGGTTAGTGAGCGAGGAAGTAAGGAAGGAGAAAACTTCAATATCAACATTCCTCTACCCGCAGGCTCTGGACATGGTGCCTACTCAGCAGCGATAGAACGGATCGTGACACCTGCCGTGAAGTTTTTTCAACCTCAGTTAATACTTATACCCTGTGGATTCGACGCCAGCGTTTATGATCCATTGGGACGAATGTTACTGACATCTGAATCGTATCGAGAACTTACCAAAATGCTTCTGGCTCTTGCAAACGATACCTGTGACGGCAAAATTGTGTTCTCTCACGAAGGTGGGTATTCAAAGAGATATGTGCCATTTTGTGGCCTTGCCACGATTGAAGCACTCAGCGGGATACGTACTGAAATAACTGATCTTGGAGGCCGTGACGATTTACCCGGACAGGAATTGGTATCTCATCAAGAAGTTCTTATTGATGAGATTGCTCAATATGTAAAACACTCAATTTTGCATAACTCTGGACGACTAGCGTAGCGATCGACAAGAAATAGGCCAAGCCACCCCATAACAAGATTCCTAAACCAAGCGGTCCGTTTCTGCCGAAGGAGGACTGTTAATCCATAACTACCCCGCCACCAATATTCAACACTGCACCGGTGATTTCTGACGCTTCTTTTGAGGTTAGAAATACAAACCCATTTGCGATATCAGACGCGGACTGGAGACGTTTAAGAGGGATTTCCGTAGCAGCTAAATCAGCGCTAAAATCCTCGATGGTCTGATCTCTTTGCTTGCGTTTAGCGAAGGCTGCCCAAGCCATGCCCTCGTTTTTGATATGCCCAGGTGCAATTGAATTTACTCTGACGCCAGGGGCCAATTCCACAGCCATAGAGCGGCTAAACCCGATTACAGCGGCCTTTGAAGCACTGTAGACAGCATTCTGATCCCAACCTCTTTTACCCGCCTGGGAAGAAGTACTAGTAATCGACGCGTTTTCAGATCTTTCTAGATAAGGTATAGCTGCCTGAGTGCAAATAATCACACCCTTTGTGTTCACATCGATTACCCGGTCGATATCCGTGGATAGTTGGTCAATGAGGTAACCTGGTGTGACTATTCCTGCATTATTGATCAGAGCGGTGATGCCATTCAATGAAGCCACCGCTTTATTCATCATGACGGCAACTTCATCCCTTGAAGTTACATCTGCCGGGTAACCGAACACAGAATCTGACTCAGCCTTAAGTGTTTTTAGGGCTTGGTCTACAGTCTCGGTATCATAATCAGTTACAAACACTAGAGCGCCTTCTTTTAGAAACGCCTGGGCAGTGGCCATACCGATGGCCCCAGCAGCCCCGGTGATTACAGCCTTCACATTTTTCAGTCTGTCAGACATTGCTAATTCCTCCAATAATTTTAGTCCTTCACGTGAAGATGGTGTTTATAAGAAGCTATCTGCAAATCTTGATATTGATGTCATTACTTGCTCAGTGGTATCTCCTGCCATTGAAATAATAAGATAATCTAAACCGGATTTCTTGTATTCTTGGAGATCGGTTTCTATTTGACCCAAACTACCAGTTAGATAAGGTCTTTCACCGCAAGAATGTTTTAATTTATCTGTTATTCTCACGGTAGCCCTGAGGGTTATTCCTATCTCAGAATAGTCTCTCTGATGGGATTCGCAAATTCGCTTTAACCTTTCCTGGCAACGTATTATTTCCGGCGGGGTTAGGTTAATCCCATGCCAGGCTGCACCATATTTCACAGTTCTAATAAAAGCTCTGTTCGAATTTCCTCCTACCCAAATTGGAATTGATCGACTATTGAGTGTCTGAGGATAAAGTCTCATGCCAGAGGTATTGATGTATTTTCCTTGATATTCAGGAGAAGAATTGCTACTGCACTTTGACAGGAAACTCAGGTGTTCATCAGTCACTAATCCTCTTTTCGAATAATCTGCTCCCATCGAATCAAATTCTTCCTTCATCCATCCAGTACCAATACCCAGGATCAATCTTTCGTCTGAAAGAACATCTAGGGTTGAAATCATTTTGGTATTTAGCAAAGGGTTCCTGAAAGGTAAGACTAGAACACTAGTTCCCAGGTGTATTTTTTTGGTTTTGCCGGCAATGAAAGATAAGGTTATAAGAGCTTCCATAATATTTTGAGAATCGGGATCCGTCTTGCCAGGCCCAAATTGTTGTGGATATCGTTTGGCAATGTCATCAGGATATAGCGTACGATCACTAACCCAAACGGATTCATAACCCTTAGATTCAGAAATTTCTGAAGCCTCAAGCAAAAAATCTTTTTGCTCGGATTCTGTGAAGACAGGGCTCGCAGCGGTAGTTAAGGCGACACCGAACTTCATTTTCTAACTCCCATTCTCCAATCTGATGAACATTAGTAGCTAAAGTGCGAATTGTACACATTTGAATATGTGAATTATCTCAATAGTGGTGAACTCAGGTCTAATACAAAAAGCAGATTAACTTTTCGAGCATGCTGTCTGTGTGTGGTTACCGGTCGGAAGGGTACTCTTTGAATTACAGGCTATGTATGTCCCGTCTTAACGTGGAATTATGCAGGAAGTGTAGTCACACACACCTCTCAGATAGGTATCCAAGAAATCATCAAGAAAATTGAGGTACCAGTTGAAGTAACGGTATTAGCCATTGTCCACACAACCTGCACGAGTTATCTATCCTGATTTACCTTACGCCCGGTGGTGATTAGCATCATTTTGAAGGTTTTCATAATTCATATTGGTCGGATCTACCTATAGGGTTCCAACCAAGTTTTTTTGTGGCATGGGATGTGTCTCTCCATTTCAGCTTGTTGTCTGAAATCGCATCAAAAGTCTCAAATGTAATTGAATCTGGAGCACTCAAACATAAATCGATGATTTGGACACAATCTAATTGACTTAAATACCCTGGGTAGTGGCGGACTAGTTTGGGTTTATCAGTATCTAAGACCGCACCGAGTCTTATATTTATAACAGAGATGTCATGGTAGTCTGAGAAGTATCTTCCCAAGGTCTCCCCAAAGATTTTACTCACACCGTACAAACTATCAGGTCTCACTGGATCTTTGTAATCTACAAGTTTCCAGTTGTCAGGTATTTTTTCATGCTCCCCGCGTGCGATATGGCCGTATGGGTAATCCAGTTCATACCCAAGCATAGTACTTCCAGAACTTGCAAAAACGACCCGGGATACATTGTTTCTCCTTGCAGCTTCGAAAACATTGTACGTACCCGTTATGTTTACTTTATTGGTATTATCCCAATCGTTAACATCCTCCAAGTAGGCAGATAAATGTAATACTGTGTCGATTCCGTCGAACGCAGGAAGAATTTCGTCAAGGCTAGCTATATCCGCCTGTCTATGAGGTACCCCTTCAACTTTCCGGCGATTCAAAGCACTAAAATCGTATTTTTGGTACAAGTGATCGAGTACCAATCCACCAATTAAACCGCTTGCGCCTGTGATAAGAACTTTGGGGTTGGGCATATTTGAGTCTCCTGTGTAACGATTCAGTTTCTTAGCAGGCTATCCCGGCTAGCAAAATTGGGGAATTACCTCGTCTACAAATAGTTTCATATCATCGAGTTCCTGAAATTTAGGAAAAGTAGTCACTACCATGTCAAATCCCATTTCCGCTATTTCGTGTAACTGTTCGCACACTGCAATTGGGTCACCAGCGATTACCTGGCCGGAGTCATTCTTGCCCTCAGCCATCCTCAGTGCCTTTTTGTGATTTTTATCGATGAAAAACCTGGGGGCCAGAGTTTTTCGTATGCTGTTATAGTCTCGTCCAACGGTTTCACAATGTTGTCGGAGTATACCTAGTTTGCGTGATAGATCGGGAATGGGCCTCATTACATCATTCCACCAATCGGCATACAGGGCTACTACCTTCAATGTTTTCTTCTCACCACCCCCCCCCAACATTAAAATTGGCTGTGGCTGTGGCCGTGGTTCACAGTAAACATTATCAATATGATAGTACTTACCATTGAAGGTGGCGGGACTGTCTACCCACATCTTCTTTATGATTTGTACACCTTCTTCAAACATTTCCACCCTTACACCAGCAGAAGGATAGTCAAACCCATATGCCCTATATTCCTCTTCATACCAACCAGCACCGTAACCGAGTATTAGACGCCCCATGCTCATTTCTTGCAGGCTGGCAGACATTTTAGCCAAGAGAGACGGGTTTCGGAAAGAATTGCACATTACTACTGTGCCCAACATAGGTCCTGGATATCTGGCTGCCATCCAGGTAAGCATCGTCCAGCATTCTACTCTGAATTCTGCCCCATAATTCAAATGATCCGACGACCATATAGAACTAAAGTTTTGAGAGGCGACATCAAGTGCCCTATGAAGGTCATACAAATAGTTTCTTGGTGTGATCACTTCATAACCGCGCTCCCCACAAGGTGGGTTGTAGCCAAAATCCATTAAGGGCTTTGTCATAGTATTCCTCCTCACTAAACTTTTGTTTGTTCATGGTAAATATACCCTACTCCTTTATTTCAGCCACTTGCAGAGGACAGCAATAAATGGGTCTGTAATAACGGATCCCAAAGTGAGTGGAATTAGCTGGAACCGCTAAAGACTAATCTCTCGGCGTTTTATTCCATAGCCATTGTTCGAATAGCGCATTGCACTCTAAGTAGGATGGTAAATTTTTCCCATGCACACGATTAATGTCGGACTGCATTTTGTAAGATTGGCTTCAGCTAAGAGAAGCATATCTGGAGGATACGTGCTACTGTGGAAGTTGCGATACTTAAATGCTTGAAGGAGGATGATCTAGATCAGTGACGACAATTGGAATCGTAGGATGTGGGACGATAGGTCAGGCACTTCTCAAAGCTTCAGAAGCCGGGTCCCTTACACTCCCAATAACGGGCATCGCTAGTAGGACAGAGGAATCTGCCCGTGCCTTTCTTGCTACCCTCAATGATCCTCCCGAATACTGTACACAGCCTGAACTTATAGCCAAATCAGACCTTATTGTCGAGGCTGCCGGAGGTGACGTTATACCTGAACTTGCCTGTGCGACTTTTCATTCGGGTAAAGACCTTATGGCTATAAGCGTTGGAGCTTTAGTAGCACACCCTGAGATATTGGACATGGCTAAGGAGCGTTCTTGCAGAATTTATGCTCCTTCAGGAGCGATAGCCGGGTTGGACGGTATCAAGTCAGCATCGGCAGGAAGAATAGACAGCGTGATAATGACCACGCGAAAACCTCTGGAGGCATTAGAGGGTTCTCCTTACCTGTTGGAGAGAGGTATATCAGTTTTGGGATTGACTGAAGAACAGGAAATTTTCTCTGGTACAGCAAGAGAGGCTTGCATCGGATTTCCAGCCAACGTTAATGTTTCAGCTGCTGTTAGCTTTGCAGGAGTTGGTCCGGATAGGACACAAATTCGAATAATAGCTGTTCCTGGGTTGGACAGAAACTGTCATGACATAGTAGTGGAAGGTGACTTCGGTAGGTTACATATAGAGGTGGAAAATATCCCTACGGAAAACCCTCGTACGGGCAAACTAACAGTGATGTCTATTATTCGGACACTACAGGGCATCACTGACCCGCTGCAGATAGGCACTTAGTGTTGTAAATATTCGGTAACAAATTCTAGGGTTCGTAGAAATCTCTTCTTTTCTATAGCAGCATCGATCCCTGCGATTATTCTTCTGATGGGAATGGTCTTATCCATCAATAGGCTTATGCTACTATGCTGGTTCAGTGGCGGTATTCATGATTGATTTTAGGTCTATCATGATGGAAATGAGATGCACATTCGACTATGAGGGAGGAAATAAGACGTGAGAATCGGAATCGACGTTGGGGGGACATTTACTGATCTGGTGGTTACTAGAGCTGAAGGTGGAATCGCTCAATTCAAAACTCACTCTACTCCCGTGGACCCCTCGATAGGAGTGTTTCGTGGGTTGGCGGAGATATCTGAAACCTATGGTGTCACCCTAGAACAGCTACTCCTTGATGTGGAATTGATTGTTCACGGGACGACAGTTGCAACCAACACATTGGTCGAGAGGAAGGGGGCTAACGTAGCTCTGATAACTACAAGTGGTTTCAGGGATTTATTGGAGATGCGTGAAGGCTTAAAAGAGGATCGCTATAACCTTCGGATGGCCTCTGTTGAGCCATTGATTCCCCGTTACTTGAGAATGGGTATATCTGAGAGGGTCAAGTATGACGGCAGTGTTCACACACCCTTGGATGTTGAATCCTTGAGAAAAACTCTTCTGGACATGAAGGGTGAAGGAGTGGAATCACTAGCGGTATGTTTCCTGTTTTCGTTTATGAACCCTGATCACGAGCTAAAGGCTGAGATAGAAATCAGGAAGGTTTTTCCCGACGCCTTTGTTTCCCTATCTCATGAGGTTCTGCCGCAAATCAAAGAATTTGACCGGATCAGCACGACCGCACTGAATGCATACGTTGGACCTGAATTAGGTAAGTATCTTGGGAATTTACAGCAACGTATGGTTGATCATGGGGGCCAGAGAAAAATATTAATAATTCAGTCGAATGGGGGCTCAGCTCCAATCCAGGATTCTATAAAGTTCGCCGTCAGATCTATTCTTTCGGGACCCGCTGGTGGAGCTAAAGGTGCAGCCAAGGTAGCTTCTTCGTTAGGGGAAGAAAATGTCATCGCCCTCGATATGGGGGGTACCAGCACTGATATCTCGATCATAGAGGGTGGTAGACCTCATGTTGCTAATGAAAAATTTGAGGCTGGTTGGAAAATATCTGTGCCGATGATAGACATTCATACTCTTGGAGCTGGTGGTGGGAGCATCGCACGAGTAGATATTGGAGGTGCCCTGCGGGTTGGCCCAGATAGTGCGGGGGCTGAGCCAGGCCCAGCGTGCTATGGGCTTGGAGGAGAAGGTCCCACTGTCACTGATGCTGCACTATTGCTTGGTCTTCTCAATGAGACATCGTTCCTCGGTGGGAAGGCTAGCCTAGACAAAAACCTATCTGAACAGGCAATAAAATCTAAAGTGGCCGATCCACTAGGATTGTCGATAACTGATGCGGCCGAAGGGATCTTGCGAGTTGTATCCAACTCAATCGCAGAGGGGATACGCCTAGCTTCTGTTCGCAAAGGACTGGATCCACGTGAGTTCAGTATGGTGGCATTTGGAGGTGCTGCAGGGATCCTGGCCAATCAGGTGGCCAGAGAAGTTGGGATAAACAAAGTGTTAGTGCCTCAGGCTGCCCCTGTGTTATCGGCATTTGGTATGTTGACCTCGGAGCTACGTTACGACTTTTCTCAATCATATCCTGCGGGGTTGAATGTATTGGATCTCAAGGGAATGATTTCTCGACTGAGAATTATGGAAAAACAGGGAAAAGATCAACTCAGAGAAAATGGGGTGACAGACGAGGAAATAAATGTAGAGTTTAGCGCTGACATGCGTTACTTAGACCAGATATATGAAGTCACTGTTCCAATTCCTGATCTGGATTTGGATGGTGCTCGACTCAAAGAGGAATGGGCTGACAACTTTCACCAACGATTTGAGGAATTGTATTCTTACAGGCAGTCCGATCAGGAGATTCGGCTTGTCACGCTCCGGGCGACTGTATCCGCACCACTACCCGAAATTGACGACAGTGACAGTGCAGATAATTCAGTCGTTGATTTTGATCAGGAAGAGGCTGTACTGAGACAGGTCTATATTGGAAGTTGGGAAAACGTTCCTGTTCTCAAATCTGACAGTATACCGATAGGCCAAAAAGTTCCTGGTCCCGCTATCATCGAATCAGACTTCACCACTGTTGTCTTGAATCAGTTTAATGAGGTTACGAAAAATGCTGATGGGACATTAATAATTGGGCTTGAAGATCTTGTGTCAGATGGTTCAATGGGAGGGGTGGCAGCTGGATCTGATCCTGTGACCCTATCGGTGGTTGAGAATCGGTTGGAGTCTATAGCTATTGAGATGATGGATGTAATGCTTCGTACTTCCATGTCTCAGATTCTTAATTCCAGTCGGGATTTTTCTACAGCCATTTTAGATAGTAGATGTAGGCTTATTGCTCAAGGTGAGGGGATACCGGTACATGTGAGCGCCTTACCCATAGCTGGTGAAGCTATCTTGAATACTTTTGGGGAGGACATTCATCCGGGTGATATGTTCGCGTTGAACGATCCATACAACGGGGGAAGCCATTTACCTGACATAACCGTAATAAAACCCGTGTTCAAGAATGGTGAACTATTATTCTTAACTATCAACCGCGCCCATCACAGTGATGTCGGAGGGGCTACTCATGGCGGTTATAACCCGTCTGCTACCGAGATTTTTCACGAAGGATTACGGATACCCCCATTACGTATCCATGATAAAGGCCAGCCAAGAGATGATTTGCTAGCTATGCTTTCCGCGAACGTGCGCCTGCCTGAGAATTTTCTCGGTGATTTAAATGCACAAATAGGCTCCGTCTCAACTGCAGAACGCCGTATTTTGGAGTTGGTTGACCATTACGACGTAGGAGCATTGTCGGCAATCATTGATGGAATATTGTCCGCCACTGAGCGACAGGTTAGGCAGTTTATATCTGACTGGCCAGATGGAGTATTTAAAGGTGAATCCCACGTTGATGACGATGGGTTTGATTCCAAGATGATTCCAATTCGAGCTGAGGTCACAATAAAGGGTGACACGATGGAAATAGATCTCAGTGGCTCCTCACCTCAGGTGACCGGCTTTATAAATAGTGCTTATGCGAACACTCGTTCAATTGCCCATGCGGCAATAATGTATCTGGCACCTTACGATGTAGCCAAGAACGAAGGGTCTATGGGCCCCTTGACAGTTATTGCTCCTAGGGGATTGATAGTGAACGCAAATCCTCCCGCTCCAGTTTGTATGAGTACTAACCATTGCGCCGAGGAGATAATTGAGGCGGTGTTTAAAGCATTGGCAAATGCTGTACCAGCAGCCGTAAACGCGGGGTTTTCAAGAAGGTTACGGTACGCGATCACTGGTACGGACCCTCGTACTGGGCGATATTTCATATGGCATTTTTTTATGGCTCGTGGTGGGGGTGGTGCCTCTTCAGGAAATGATGGATGGACATGTGTGGGTGAAGTAAATGTTGCCGGAGGTATTCGATCCCCCAGCGTAGAGGTTACGGAGGAGCGCTTTCCACTATTCGTAGTGAATCATGAATTACGACCAGACTCGGCAGGCGAAGGTCAGTGGCGAGGAGGGCTAGGGGCTGAGTGTGAAATCATATATGAAGGTGAAGGAGAGGCCCTCATGAACACCGCAGGTGATGGCGTTGTAGTACCACCATTCGGATTGTTTGGAGGATCTCCTGGTCTACCACATCGCTATAGTCTGGTATCCAAAGGGGAGGAACGTGTACTGGGATCCAAAGAAACTGGGATTCCTGTTTCACCAGGCGACCACATTATTGCTTTATCTTCAGGTGGAGGAGGATATGGTGACCCAAAGAAGCGAGATGAGAATTCTTTGATTTGGGATGACAAAAATGGATATGTTTCTAGTTGATAGGAATATATATTCCTAAGCTTTCAGGAACCTACCCACTGAAAGGCAAATGAGCATTCTTCAGGAACCCTAACCCTAGTAAGTTTTACAGAGAAATACTCTGAGCCCCTCCATACCAATATAAAGGTGCTGCCCTACCCCAACCGGTTCACTTCTGCCGACACTTTGCCGACCAAATTCCCGACACGGGCTGATATCAGGCAGAAAATGTGGAACCTGAATCCATATTGGTAAGGAGGCAAAGAGAGAGACCTCGCCTGTGGCAGAATCAAATGGAGGTTACAGTGAAAGGAGGACACTTTATTCCGGAAAAATCTTTACATGATATTGGACAGCATATAGGGGAATTTCTTTAAAAGACAGCTTGAAGTTTTAAAGAAACTCTCCGATTTCAATACCGGTTCAACAAGAGCCCTTATTCCATGGTATTTTTGGACTTTCTTTGAAAGATTTGTGTTTCACCCTCCTCTTTTATGAGTAATTTAAGTCCGATAGAATTGTACGGATATACATTTCCACGTCACAACAAAGTGATTGCAGCAAAAATATAAATATAAAACCGAGGTATACATTTGTGAGGAAGCCGATCCTTTTCATGGGCTTAGCTGACTTCTTAGTCAGATCTGCTTATCAAATGGGAAAAACACCGCTTCTACCTATCTTCGCAGCCTCGCTCGGAGCAAGTGACTCGTTCGCGGGGCTGATAATTTCTGTTTCTACCCTGACAGGCATGATTTTCAAGCCTGTAATAGGGTTTCTATCTGATACGTGGGGACGAAAATCCTGGTTGCTTGTTGGTACTGCCTTTTTTACCTTCATGCCATTTGTTTATTCATTCGTCGATTCTACTCAAACTCTCTTCGCGGTTAGGCTCATTCATGGTTTTGCGACAGCTGTATATGGGCCTGTCTCTCTAGCATATGTTGCTGAACGTGCAGGAGAAAAAAAAGGTGAGTTGCTCGGGTGGTTTGGAATAGCCAAAACGTCCGGATATGTAATTGGCCCATTATCTGCCGGTTTGCTATTAATGTATTTGAATCCTAAAGAGGTGTTTACAATAATTGGAATTTTAAGCTCGGCAGCATTTCTCCCGGTTTTGCTTTTGCCTGAGAATAAACTTCCGGCACAAAACCCTAAGGTTTTCTCGCTACCTAAGAAATTTCTATCGACCATCCGATCTGGGGCTGCCAGCTCAGTTGTTTGGATATCAGGTAGTTTGGAAGGATGGGTGTATATGGCCGTCTACGCTGTTAAGGCATTTTTACCAATTTATGGCATTGCAGAAGGTTTTAATGTTCTACAAGTGGGGATATTTTTTGCCGTGCAAGAACTAGTTCATGTAATGATGAACCCTTTAGGAGGTAGGTTGGGAGACAAGTTCGGATATCTATTGACCGTAGTGGCAGGGATGGTTGTTATTGCAGGTGCGATATCTTATATACCTTCAGCCAAGCACTCGCCTATCCTCTTGACGACGGCCTCACTAATTGGCTTGGCCCAAGCTTTAATATTCCCTTCAACATTAGCCATGATAAGTATTCGCTTCACCGGACAAGGCATCGCCACAGGAATGGCGATTAGCGGCTCTTTTAAGAATGCGGGAAAGGTAGCCGGCCCTATAATTGCCGGTCTGCTCATCACAA